>NHDJ01000024.1 GCA_002167265.1 Verrucomicrobia bacterium TMED56
AGAATAGGCTGTTGTACTGCCGTTACCAGTGTATCTTACAAAACTATTTGCCATTAAATTCCTTGATTTTAATTATTTTATCTAAAAGGGGTACTTTATTGTAATTGTGATAATATTTGACTTTCTTGCTTACCATAAGTCTCTTTGTACCCATTAACTGTAGAAACTTTACCATTATCAGCCTCAAAGAAAGCGTATTGCATTATATATTCTCTTGATGCTCTTTCATATTCTCTGATAATTTCTAGTATATATTTATCACCTTGGTATTTACCTGCATATATTCTATTGTCTCTTAAATATCCTTTTCTATTATATGCTGAATTTGAATTTTCTAACTCATATATAATACGTTCATTAAGTGTTCTACCACCTAGTAATATTTGAGATTTAACTTGAAGCATAGCTTCATACAAAGTTGTACCTTCTCTTAATTCTATGTTATTAGCTAAAACTTTAGTAGATTTCATTTTAGTAACATTATATTCTTTTAAATTAATATCTAATTTTGTACCTACATCTACTTTAAATCTAGGTCTTTCCCACAATATGTTAGAATTTTGTAGTATAGATTTTGCTCTTTCAGTTAATATATTTTTACCATTTCTATCTACAATGTTAGCACTCCAATGACTTGTTACTGGAAATATATCTTGCCAATTACCTAATAACAAACCTTGTGGTTTTGGATATGTATTACCTAACGCATCTCTTCTAGGAGATAACGCATCACCATAATTTAATAATTCAAATTGACCATCAAGGTATTCATCATTTATAGTTTTTGATAAAGCATACGGTGTAGATTGTGTTAAATGGTCAATCATATTCATTAACTCTACTTCTGAATTACCAAATACTTTATTAGACCATCTCCAACCAGTTGCCGCAGGTATAAGTTTACTTGCACTTCTACTTAAATATCTATCTATTTTAGATACATTAGCCGCACCTTCTTCATTAGTTGCTTCTGTGTCACTAAATATTGCCATGACTTCAAAGAAATCTTGAGTCATTAAATTACTAGCAAATATATTAGACCACAATGCAAATGATGAACTTGACATGTGTGTAAAAAATTCTAATATTTTATTTTGTTCTATGCTGTGCGCAGGGTCGTCCCATAAATCACCTAAGTCTTCTATAGAATCTTTTATTGCCGCAGTTACCATAAATGGTATAGACAACGGAAAGAATCTTGATAATGAAACATATCTATCTACACCATTCTCATCTTGATATTTATATGAAAATCTATGTTTTCTATCTTTTGTTTTGTAACCTGTAATTTTATCGTTCATAGCATAGTATGTTGCCATACCATATACTGTCATACCTAAATAACTTAGAGCTTCTGCTTTTTGTCTAAGAACAGGGTCAGACGCACTACGCATTGCTCTATACTCCATGTTTAATTTATTTAACATAGGTGTCATTTGCCACCCATACTTAAATAAACTTACTGGTGTTTTTACAAAGTGTAATCCTGTTAATACTCTAATTAAAGGATATTGATTACTAAATTTTAATAACAAATTTCCAAAGTTATTAGAACTTTGTTTTTGGTCTGGGTAGAATTGATTAGCGTCTAATGCTTCGTTTCTTAAATTTTGTGTAAACGAACTAACTCTTGCTGTATATGTAGGGTCATTTGCTACAGACTTTGTTAAATCATCTAATGATTCTACTTCTAATCTATTAAAAGTTTTTGTTTGTCTAAAGTTTCCAAACTCATCTTCATATTGAAAATACAATTCAGACCATTTNTTTTCAAATGGAGTTTGTGTTACTTTTTGACCTTCAAGATTTAATAACTGTTTGTCTAATTTATCTATCTTTTTAATATTAGGTTTATCTTGTGCTTTTTCAAATCTAATGTTTTCTTTTAAATTTCTAATATTTTCTTCTATTTTAACAATTTGTGTTTTGTTAATTTTTCTTCTTTTATTCCATAACTCAGGATAAAATGTTCTCATTCTTTGATTAACATTTGCTACTCTTTGAGCTCTGTTAAATATATTTTTTGTAAATGTGTCTCCTGCTCCCAGTCCTCTTAGGGATAAGAAAGATAGTTTACCAATAGGAGAAGCAACATAAGACAATGCTTTCTTTAACATATTATTAGATTCTCTAAGTTGTGTCATATATGTTTCCATGTTTCTTTGTTGTCTACCATCAAATCTGTGTTCTATAGTATCACCAATACTTCTATTAGCTTTCCATGCTAATTGTGCTTTTTTAAAAGCTATTTGAAAAAATCTTGTTTGTGCTAACATTAAATCATTAGCCATTCTTATTTTATTTAAACCTAATTTACCTTCACCTCTAGCAAAACTTATAAGACCACTATAGTAATTTTCTACTATATTAGACTGAAATCTAGCTATTGTAGATAGTATGTTAATTTCATGTGTAGTAGGGTCAAATAGTAAGTTACCTGTTACATACTCGTTTAATGCTTCAGACAATGTAACTCTAGTATCTTTTTTTGTTCTATTATATTTTCTAATAAATTTTCTTAATAACTCATCATTACTAGATAATTCAGCAAATTGATTAATAGCTTTAACTTGTTCTTCTGGTGACATTTTTTCAATACGTGCTAATATGTTAGGCATTTCTTTTGTTATAGCAATGTCTGCATCTAAACGAAGTCTATCTGCATCTGTCATTTCTACGACAAGTTTTTGGGATTGTAGTGCGTCAGATACACCTTCTACTGACTTAATGTGATTGTTAAGTAATAATTGTTTTTCTTTTAGAGCTTCAAACAATTTTTGTGCTACAGCAAACTTTTCTTTAGGGTCTACTGCTTCATTACCTATTTTTCTAATTTCTATTATTTCTTTAGATTTGTTAATTAAATTGTATCTACCTGCTAGTATGTTAGGTGCTAAATCTGGTGCTATTCTTGATATAATGTCTAACTCTTTTGCTAATTCTTTTGCGTTTTTAGGGTCAAGAATTTTCATAGCTCTGTCTTTTATTTGAGCTAATAGACCAACTCTTTCTGTGGTTCTAATAGAACCTTCATCTGTTAATCTTTTAATTGTATTATTTATTTCTTTTATAATAATGTTATGGTCTTCTTTTGAACTAATTTTGCTTAAATTTATTATAGGTGTTTTTCTTTTTACTTCTTTTATTTTCTTTTCTATAACAACTGTTTGGTCTGGTTTAGTTGTAATTTTTACTTTATCTAATGATTTAAGATTTTCTTTATTAAAAGTTTTAGTTGCTCTTAATTTAGTTTTTTTATTTATAAATTCTACTTTAGCTTTGTTACCTTTAACTTCTATAACTGTACCTACATTAGCTCTGTCATCAGCTTGTACTTTTGTACCAATTTTTATAGGTGCTCTACGTATTAATGGTTTTTGTTTTGTTAGTTTACCATCTTTACCTGACCATGTTGTATCATCATTCTTACCACCTAGTCCTACATCTCTATCTAAGTCACCTTTAAAACCATCACCTTTATCATAAAATTTACCTGCTTTACCTTTAGCAGACCAATAACCCATAGCTCCACCGATTGAACCTTGAGCTACACCACCAGTTACTCCTGCTAATAATGTTCTAGTTACATTGTAATCAGACATTAAATTAGAATCTATTTCAGCCATTTGACGTGCTCCGTCTGCCGTCACTGCTATAGCACCACCATATATTGCTTCTTTTTTTGCAATATCTACTGCCGCCGCTTTTGATGCTTGTTTAACAAATTGTTTTTTAACTAATCCTTTTAATGGTGTTTTAGCCGCTTCTCTAACAACTGTACTACCTGCACCAAACGTAAATAAGTTAAGAGGGTCAGATACAAGAGCAGGTACAAAATCTTTAGCCCACTTTGCAAACCCAATAGTTTCGTTACCAAACCAAGGTAAGTCTGCGTACACTTGAGTTATTTCAGCCCAGTCACCTTTGTATTGGTCATCTTTCATNANNACGTTACCNACATCATAAGCAATACCTGCTGTATTATACTCACTCCATATTCTGTCTTGAAAGAATTTTTCTATTAATTCTTGTTTAGTAAAATCTTTTACAGCTTTACCATTAGTAAATTTATTGTTTGCATCACTAACACCACCTTCATAGTACCTACGTAACACTGTTTCAAATTCATCTGATTGTAATTTATCAAGAGCAAGTTTTTGTTTTTCAACACGTTTCATGTTATCGTATTGTTGTTTTTCTATTCTTGTTCTTCTGTTCTTGTGTAAGTGTTTGTATTTGTCATTATCATCAGTAGATAATGTACTGCTTGTGTAACTGTCTAATACTCCCATAATTTTACTTTAAATAGTTGCTGACAAACTCATCTAATTTTTCTGTTGAAATGTTAAATGATTGTGCCATTTTTGTTTTTACTTCTACATTGTTTTTAATGTAGTAATCATAGAAACCTTTAGTAACTGGTCGTCCTGCTAGTGTATTCATACCTTCCATAAACGCATTGCCTTGTGCTTGAACACTATCTTTATCTGTAAATAACATAAAATTCTTTTCTATGTCAGGTATTTTAATACTTTCATTATAGTTATTAATACTATCTAATACTGTATTTACTTCGTCAGTGTAGTCTACGTTAGACAATCCTAATCCATCTATTAAATCCATTACTACATTCATTCTTTCATCATACTCAGTATCAGGATTATCACCAAATAATCCAAATCCTGCTGTNGACATTAAGTTATNAAAAAANNNNGNTTGNAAAANCTTTTGTGTTAATGGNANTAAATCTTCTGCTGATTCNTTTATTAAAGCATCTGTTAATAAACTACCATCAGGTGCAGTAGCTTCTTTTAATTGTTTAATTTCTTTTTTAATTACTTCTGTGTAATATTCTTCAGCGTAACTATCTAAATCAGTAGCAGTAACCATATCAGATGATTCTATTCTAGCCGCTAAAGTTTCAAGATAAGTNTTATTGCTATATTGTTTAATTATTTTTTCGTACTCAGTATTTAACCATTCTTTAGAATCTTTAACCCATTTCATTTGTACTTCTCTTGATTCTGAAGAACTAGGTTTAGGATTGTCACTGTTCCATTGTAACCATTTATCAGATAATTCATTTTCTATAGTGTCTACCATAAAATCATATTTTCTATTATCATCAAATTTAGAAAGTTTAGGTATGCTGTCAGACAATATTTTAGCTGTTCTCTTAATTGTGTTTGTGTATTCAGTATCTTGTAATGGACTTGTAAATCCGCTATTAGCTCTTAATTCTGCACTAGCTAAAGATTTAAAAGATGCTAATATAGTTGTTTTACTTGCATTGTTCTTAGCTAAATCTTCTAGTAATTGTGTTGAGTTATTGTTGTAAAGTCCAAGATGAATNTTTTTATCTATCAAAGCAATAGAACCTTTATCTTCATTTATGTTTTCTGTAGAAGTTAAAATACTATTTATAGTAACTGCCATAGTAGGATAATCACTAATTAATTTATCTCTAAACTCATTGTATTCTGGTGCTGAACTATCCATACTAAATAGTGTTGAAAGCCTGTCTTTTTTATCTTTTTCTATTAATCTATTATTTGCAGTGTATTCTGAATTTTCTAAAACTCTTGCTTTGTTTTCATAATCTTCTACTAATTTTTTAACTTCAGGTTTATTACTAAATAAGAAAGATTGTAGTTTTTTACCATCTTTACCTNTGCCTCTATCAGCACTTAATATTTGAAAAGCTCTTTCTAATTCTTTAGTTGACCCTGCTGATTTAATAATATTCTCTATATCAGTCATTGCGGCTTTGTTAATATCATCATTACTGTGCATAATAAATGTACCACCTTCACCATTAGGTAATTTATATTGTGCTGAGTTTAATGTAGAAAAGTATTTTTCACCTATTTCATCTGTAGGTATTGCATTAGTTAATGACATTAAATCTAATATTTTAGTTTCGTAATTAAAGTTAGCTCTAGTTTCAGCATCANNAGACATTAACTTAGTTTTAAAAGGTGTAAACTCAGAAGCAAACCCTAAAGCAAATGAATCGTCTTTGCCATCAAACTCCATACTTTTCATATATGGCATTAAAAATTCATTAAGATTACTTGTTTTAAAATCATAATTAGTTTTCATATCTTCAGTAACTTGTAGTTTCATTTTAGATGCTTCTACTCTACCTAAGTGATATTGCACAGTTTTATCTACATACTTACCTGCTAACTCTGGGTGTTGTCCTGCATTAATTTCATTTAAAATAGTTGCACTATCTTTACCTTGAGCGTATAAAGAATTTACTTTATTAGCCGCTTCAGTTTTATCTTCTGCTATATTGTATTTTTGGATTTTTTCTAAGGCAGGAATTGTGCTTTTGTTTAATGTGTCAATAAGTTGACTTGCTTCTGTTGTATCAGCAGAAGTTACATAACCTTTGTTGAAAGCATCAAAGTATTTATTTGTTCGTTGTTTTTCGTAAGCCATTATAATTCATCATAAGAGTCTGGTGCTCTTCCTGTTTCTGGTTGTGTAAGTGCTTTGTTTTTATAATATCCTTCAGCACTTAGGGTTGCTATTTGTAGTGCTAAACCTGTTCTACTAGGTTCTGTTACTGGTTTAATACTATTATATGTTTTACTTAAATTAGCGTAAGCAGATGTTTCATCATTCATCAATGCTGTCATATCTTGTCTGTACCCTGTAAGAATGTCAGCGTAAGACATATCATACTTACCACTTACACTTTGTAAAATACGTGTTGCGTTACCAAATCCTAAATTTAATCCTGTTGCTTGTTCCGCTTTTTTCTCCATAGTATTTTTAAATACTTCTTTTGTTTTTTCCATAGCGGCTTCATTTTTTTCACCATCAATTTTAGATATATTAGCTAAATAGTTTGAATCTGCATTTTCTCTTGTTCTATCATTTGCAATTCTTTTACCTTTAGATATAGCTTTTTGATTTTGATAAGAATATATCGCTGTTCCTACTTTTAATGCTGTAACTACATCACACATTTTTTTGTTTATTTAACTCCTTCATCATTAATAAAAATGGCAATTTGCCATGACCATATTGTTCTATTTTTTCTTTTGGTTCAAATCCTAAAAATTGTAACCATTTTAAAGTTTTCCAATTTCGTTGGTCTACAAAATTGTAAATGTATTCGTAACCTTGACTCATCTGTGATACCCAATAAGGACATTCTTTTAAAAATTGTCTAGTATGTTTGTATAATTCATCACTAGATAATAACCATACTACTCCATATTCAGGTAATTGTGTTGGACAACTGCCAAACATTCCTATTACACCTTCGTCTTTTGTACCAATAATAGAGTAAATTTTTGCTTCATCATACGTAAATGGCTCTACTAAAGCTCGTAAAGGTGACGCATTGTTAGATGCAATTATCTCTGCTCTATCTTCTTTTTTCATTTTAGGAGCTAACTCCAACGCATCAGCTAATATAGCTTTACGTACATATTTTTCTTTATCCATTAAATCCTTCTTGAACGTGCATGGTAATAACCTTCAATCTCAGCATCAGCAATATACACTGGTAGATGTGAGTCACTTTTTATATCCATGACAAATTCTGTGTTTCTACATTGCACTGGAACTCTTAATGTTCCTGAGTTAATAGCAGGTTGTCCAACAATAGAACCAGACGTACCTATAACGTAACCATTCATTATAGTTGTAGATTTGTCTCTATTATTAGGTGTAACTTCTACTTGAAAGAAACCACTATTTTCAAAATTAAATGATATGTTTCTAATTTGGTATCTTCCTGAAGTAATTGCTACTAATCCTCTACCAGTGTTTTCTCTAATATACTGAGTAGACAATCTATAAACAGAAGAATATGGTACACCTATAAATAATGAGGTATGATTACCTACTATAGTATATGTAGAGCCTGTTGTATTTGTGGCTGTATAATTAGCACCATTTGTTCTGTCTACGGCTATTAATCCTGTTCTTGCACCATACGGTGACGTAAACGTAGTTAAATCTGTTGTAGCATTGTAAGTGCCTGTAACTGACGTTTTTAAATCTAAATACACGCCATGTCCTAATGTTGTGTCTTTTAAATTTCTTAAATCTATTTTAAATAATTTTGTATTTGTTCCTTCTGCCGCCATTACATACAAGAAACTTTCTAAACTTTTTACACCTAATATTTTTACACCTGCAAATTCCCATTTAGCCCACGCTGTTTGTACTTTTTCACCTCTGTCAAAGAAATATTTATATACAAACATTGTGTCTGCATTAGTTGGAGCTACGGCTGTACCTGATGTATAAGGTGCAGTTTGTGAATCTGCTGTGTCAGAAGTTAATACAACTAACGTATCTTCAGTAGTATTACTTACTATTTGAAAAGCATTAGTTGGTATTAAAGTTTGAACTGAAACTGTAATATCTAATCCATCATTTGTTAATGTGTCATCATCTGCAAAGTATTCTCTAATTGCAGTGTTGTTATTTCTAGCTTGTGCAAAATATGCAAACTTACCTGCTGATACAGGTTGTACTGAATCATCATGTTCAAAAGAAGATACTTCATTAAGTATAGCTGTAGTAGGGGATATAGTATCTCCTGCACTATCTAATTTATATTGTGCTGTATCAGAAAATAAAAGTAAAGACTCATTAAATCCTACTGAATTTTTAAGTGTATTAACTTGTGTTCCTGATGCCGCAATATCAATAGGGTCAGTATCTAAAACTTGTGTTGTTGTGGTTTGAAAGAAATTAAAGAAACTAGCATTTTCTGTTAATACTAAATTTTCACCAGACATAATACCTAATCTATTTTTATAAAATGTAAGGTTATTAATTTTCTTACCTACAAAACTAGGGTCAGCATTTGTGTCACTATCTCCACATGTTCTATCTGTATAATCTAATTCTTTAAATGTAAATGTACCATTATTATTATTTACTAATGCGTGTGGCATAGTAGAGTTATCT
>NHDJ01000025.1 GCA_002167265.1 Verrucomicrobia bacterium TMED56
TTTTAATTTGTCCCCGTAAGGGCGACGCCATCCACGGCTGTGACTCCTTGCTCCATGTTTTGTTCTTCCTAGATTCTGCTTCCCAACTACTACTCAACATGTCACCACACATCCTACATTTGAAGTTGCATAGATTGTTGAACCTGTAATCAAAACTGATGGTTTGCATTGTGGTCGCACCTGTTTCGTCTGTGCTGTCGTATGCTTCGTCTACCCTATCGTTGAACAACTGATTCCAATATGACCTGTATACATCTGTGTTTAAAAGTTTGTGGTCACACACTTCACATTCTGATAGTTCTTCCCCTGCCATCATACGCAGTCTAACAGATCGCATGTGATCTGAATTCCAATGTTCTTTCAGTGTCAGTGGTTTATATTCCTTGGCATCATTACCCGTGTCTATGTACTGCTTGAAACTCTGTGCAGGTTCTCTAGATGCACAACACATACGCCTTTCTGTCTGAGGTGAAAGATACGTGTGAGTCCATGGGGCCATGCAGAATGTTTTATTCCCCTCGCTAGGTTTAATTCTTTTCACGTCTAACCTCGTCTGCCATTTCATGGTTAACTTTTGCATGGCCTCTTTCGTCCTGTCTTACAGCCAGCACGACATCTCTTAATTTTGCTGTCTTTCTTAGACCATAATACCCAATAGCAATTTTTGGTGCTGGTATATTCTTTGCTTTTCCGTTATCAATCTGTTTCAGATAGTCGGAGTAACTAATCACCGCTTGTTCTTCGAAGTAACCTACCATTCTGTGGGCACAGGCTGGAAAAAATATATACAATACCAAATAAAAATGCCAAAATAATGCTTGAGCAAGAATTATCATCCAACGTTCAAACCAGTTAGGCTTTGCAATTTGTATGAATATCATTAGATGCATACGTTCGTTTTCTGCTTCTTCGAGCAATTGCCTGATCCACCCTCTGTCATCTGGTTTCATTTTCCTTAAACTACGCAAATGATTCCACATACCCGCAACCATACCTGGTACTCCTGCAACAGTTTCTAATACAACTGCTCTGTGTCCATAACGTTTTGCAAAGAATGTATCTGCAAACCATCTTAAACCCATGGTTATGCTGTATGCAAATTTGTCAGAAAAATTTTTAGGTGTTCTGTGTTTCATACAACTCCTTTAATTCAGGAAATGTTTCAAGGATATTTTCATCTCTGATTACGTCCATCTTTTTCATTGTGTCTTTAAATTGCTGTAAATCTTTATTGTTGTCTCTCCTCATCATATAATCCAGGCCAGATTCAAACCCTTTGGTAGCCCTAGTAAGATTATCCAGAGGACGCAACCATTCCAGGTGTGTTTCTATCTTGTCTTTAACTTTTTGTTTAAAAGATTCGGGCAAAAGATCAATCCTCTGTGCGTATGGATATTGCAATAAGTTGAAGTTAAAATCCTGCGGTTTTAATAATCCTTGATCAACCCAACTTCTATGGAAGTCTGAAATGTGTAATGCATTTATAAGTCCAACTGTGCTTGATATATAGAAGTCCACTTGTGGACATACTTCTAGCATACGTTTTCTGTTTGCAACAACATCTTTCCATACAGTTCCTTTACGCATGTATTCTCCCCTCTCGCCTTCTGCGTCTAAACTTGCTCCTATTGATACAGAATCAAATTTGTTCCATAATTCCAATACATCGATATCCTTATACTTTGTTCTTGTAAAGTTTGTGTTGTATATGAGTCTTACATGATACATTTTACGTCTGTCAAGTTCTTTCAATATCCTATAATGTTCTTCCATTATTATTGGCTCTCCACCTGCAAAGTAAAATTGTTCAACGTGCTCAAACTGTTCCAACATCTGTTCCCATATGTCATTACTGCTTCTGCCCACCTTCATTATCTTTGCATGATTTGGCGGTGCACCTGTTAACTTTTTATGATCCTCATACCAGTTCGAACTGAACCACGTACCACAACTCCTGCAGGCAAGATTACATAGGTTGCTAAATCTTATGTCCCAGTACTTTATAACAAAGTCAGCAGTACCGTCAGGCTGGGTATTTTCCACCATTCCAATATTGTGTCCGAAGTGTTTGTTTGAGCTAAGACGTAAACTGAAGAATCCCGACTTCTCTTGATCATAACATTTTCCACAATGTTTGCTGGCTTTGTTTGCCAACATGTTTTTCCTTATACCTTTCATTTCATCGTTGTTGAAAACTTCTGCCATTGAGTTTTTGTTAAGATCGCCAACAGGGTATTTGTCCAACGCAAAACAACAAGGATATGCCCTGCCATCAGGGAAAGCGTGTATATGCAACCATGGCATCATACAAAAAGTATCACTGTCTAGCAGTAACTCCTTCTCTTTAGGAGTCATGTCTTTTATTTTAAGTTTCTCGGGCTCTTTCGCCCCGTACTCATATGCCACGGTACCATTCTCCTATTATTGGAAAAGTTTTCTCAAAGTCTTTTCCGTTTCGTTTGTCGTACTGACTGTAAAATGCTTTAAAGTCTTTTTGTAATTTACTCTGCTCGGCCGCACCTGCGTGTGGTGTCTTTACAACATCAAGGTAGTCAATTAGCCTTTGTGTATGATTCACTTCCATTTGTTCTAAAAACTTTGCATTGTTATTTAAAAACTTTACCAAGTCACCTTTAAATTTATTTCTCAGGTCATCGGGTAGCACAAGCGGTGATTGGAAGCTGGGAAATCTTAGAATGTTAAGCGTGTAATTAATTGTTGGTCCATATATTGCACTGGCAGTCTTGAACCAAACCATTTTTTCTAAAAACTCAGGCAGTGACTCTAAACACAATGCATTAATGGTGGCCATGTTGTGTATTTCTGATGGTACTTTATCTGCCATCATGTTAAGCACGTTGCTGAACCACTCACTGTAATTCAAACCATCTCTTATATATTCTGCCTGGGCTCCTACGGCTTCGCAACTAGTATACAAATGAAAATGTTCAAAATCTTTTAATTTTTCCTTAAACCTATTAATAATTTGCGGTTTGGCACCAAGGTTAGAATTTATTGCTATTCTCATGCCTGGTTTCATTTTATCACCTTGTGTCTCTATCCAGTTTAGTAATCTCCATAAAGCAGGTGACATCATTGGTTCACCGCCTGTGATTCTTAATTCGTCTAGACTTTTGTGCAAGTCTGTTTCCCACCATTTGTAAAATGCTTCTATGTACGGATTTGTCTCGTCTTTCTTGTAGGGCTCAGCTGAATCGTGTGGATGGGTAAAATGGTTACGTCCATCTGTGGTCATGCCTGTGTATGGCCCTTGTCGCTTAATGTTGTTTGCCCATGTTGAACTAAAGGCAGGATTGCAATACGTACAGGCAAACTGGCAAGTTCGATCAAATGCTATTTCTAGTGTACGCAAATTGAAATCTTTTTCGTGATCTGATCTATAAGCATCATCCAACTCTTTATCAGTATAAATTTTGGATTTATAAACTCTATCGCTTATATTATCTCTGTCAATGTCCTCTATTTTCCAACAGTATTCACAGCCTGCAGGTCTGTCCCCACACTGCATCTGTCTACGCTGTTCTTTTTTTTGTTTTGTGTTATGGATTGCACTTGGATTTTTCTTAATCTCTTCNAGNTCAATNTTGTGTGGNAGNGGATGGTGACAGCTCGTGGTCATNCCACTGCCCAACCATATGGTNGCNTTGTACCATTTGGCTCCACAGAAACTAGCNGANTTNGTGTCTAGTTTTTTTCTTTTAAATTCAAGATCTTCCATTCTTTCAATTTCCTATATTCGTGTTCTGGTGCAACAATATCACTTTCAAATATTATGTCTTTCACCCAATGATAGTGTGCTAGTGGCAAAGGATGTTGATCGCTTTGCTCTGCAAATTCTTCTGGATATAATTCATGTGAAAATTCCCACATTCCTTGTTTGTCTTTGTAGAATTTAAATTTTTTCCAGTCGATCTGTTTATACAAGGCGTTCTCTGAATTTGATAAATTCTTGTGCTGTAATACATCTGCTTTGTATACCATCATTGTATATTTTATATTGTGTTTCTCCAAAAACATCTGTGTGTATAATATCCTTTCAAGTGTCCTGTACCAATTATGTCTTTCATTCAAGAAGTGTTTTTGATATTCCTTATGTTTTTTGATATCTGGGTGTCCGCCAAACCATACACACCAATTAAAGTCTGGATCAAATCTCGAATATGTTGCAAGATCATGCTCTAGATCCTCTTCCTTGTCACGTATTAATTCGTACCTGTCAGATCCCGACCACATGATGTACATATGGTCTATGTTTTTATGTTTCATCACACTGTTTACTACTCCCCTTGCAATAGTCTCGTTTCCACTGGCACTGAATCCTTTGTTGTGCACCTCGGCATCTGTAAACCATTTCACAAAGTCTGGCCAACAAGCCCATTTGTATCTTGTAAAACTACATCCATGACAAATTATACTCATGCGTTCATACACTCCACATAAAATTCTTCCATCTCTGGGAAGATATTTAGAAATCTTGTAAGTCGTCTTCGATCGTGTTCGTTAAAAAATGCGTAAAAATTCTTTTTGTGTTGCGTACTTGCGTCTGCGTTTTCTTTCCAGTATGCGAGATTCCGTTCCATCTTTTGGATCTCGAAGTCCTTGAATATGTGTAGCCCGTTTTCCTCTCCGGAGTTGTTTTTCATGTAATGTATGTTGTCCTCATGTATGCTCTGATACGCCTCGGGTAGCAGTGTTATCTGTTGCCATGCAGGTTGTCTCAACAGCGGCACATCAAACCATACCCTCTGATACGTTTTAGAGTACTTTTTACGCAGTTCCAGTATCTTCTCCAACAGCTTGTCCATGCTTGTTACACTCAAGTTGTTGTAGGTGCATATGAAGGTTATTGAATTACGCTTAGGTATGCGATCTAGAAATTCTTCCACGTTATCCATCATGTAGTTGAAGTCCAACCCATGGCGTATGTACTCCGCTTTTTTACCGTAAGCGTCAACAGATACAAACTGCATCATGTGTTCTACTTTCTCTTGCATACATATCGCCTGTGCCATGTTAAAATATTTGTCCTTAATTTTTTTGTCTACAGGACACATGTTGCTGGTCACGTTCAAATGTAGATCCTGCTTCGGATGATCTATTATGTACTGGAAGACCTTGTACGTGTTCTTGTCCATCATAGGCTCACCACCTGTCATACGGAAATGCTTCAGATTCTTGTACAGAGTGGGCCACCATTTCCAAAAAGCGTCCACGTATGGATTTTCTTCTCTGTTGGGTATTGGACGTCTTCTGCCCTGGAAGTGTTCTGGTGCATTGTGGGGAGGAGATGTGGGATATTGGCCATACCTGTCNANCTCCTTGCCCCACGTTGTTGAGAATTGTGGAGAACAGTAACTACACTTNAANTTACAAGCNTTGTTNAAGTTNACNTCCACATACCTCGGTGTCCAACTNGTCGTCTATTGGATTCTTTCTAATNTNNTCAAAGTCCTGCATGGCCCANGGNTCACCNGANCTGTAGTGNCNGTCTGACATCTNNCCGGTNTNCTCNANNTTCCAGCAGTANGAACANCCNTNNGGNNGNTNGCCTTGNAGCATCTNNNNTCNTTGATTCTAGTTTNTCNGNTGTGTTNTGCAGTGCNGNTGGNTTGNGTTTCNAGNNGCCTCNGCGTCNATCTNGTGNAGNGGNGGNTGNTAGCATGANTTNGTNANNCCNGTNGGCAGGTGCAGTGANGTCTGGTTCCANTTGGCAAGGCACATCGTAGGTGATACCGTTGCCAACTTTTCTTTGGCCTTCAGTGCGTCCTGTTTGTAATCACTAGTACTCACGGTCTTGAACTCCCTTGTTGATGTGTGGTGGCATCACGAACCGATAGAACCTGCTTTCGTCCTCATCATATTCCGCTATCGGCATGTCTAGTTGTTGCCTTAGGCTGTTGCCGTACATCAATAGATCCGTATCTATGTCCGTTGGTGACTGGTCCTTGTAGTACAACTCCATGTCGTCTAGGTCACGTATCTTGAAGTGCTCATTGTTGGACTCTATCACCGTGTTGAAGCAACCCATCCTTGCTCCCAGCATGGCGTACTTGCCGTTCTCTACGTCTGCACCCACCGTACACCAGGTGCTGAGTATCCTTAGATTGTTGGGCCAAACCTTTTTGAAATCCTCTGCCGGTATAGGCCTACCTTTGTCTGTACTCATCTTGACGCCTTCTCTGTACCCTGCCACGAACGCCTGCTGTTCAGAAGCATTGATCACAGTCTTAGAATAGCAGTTGTGTAGATTCTCGTGCGGCACGCCCCAACAGAAATCTATTTGGTTCTCTTCCGTTTGTGCGTTTTCGTGTGTCTTCATTTTCTTAACAGTTTCTTTGTCCCATCCAACCAATCCGCCATTGCCGTAAACAAGACCATTGACGTTGTTGATGGCCCTCCATCTGTGCACCGCTTTTTTATCTGTCTTTGACCAATCCAACGTTTGCAGTAGGAACCTTTCGTCGATGATGTTATCCCCGTCCACACTAATGAAGAAATCGGTCTCCGCGATGTCGGCCGCGGCTTTGTGTGCTGAATCAAATCCCACTACCCCATCAACACGTTTGGCCCATGGTACCTTGTTCTTGAGATCTGCCCAGTTCTGTTCCTTGTTTGGCTCTGAATAACTTATGTATACGAAGTCTAAGTCGCTTACTCTGACTCTTTCTGCCATGTGACCCCTCCATCTATTATTTTGTTGGGCCAGTGTATATCTCCATCCAGGAAGTCATATCCACGGGCGTCCTTCTGCAGTGTTCTGTAAGTTGTTTTAAATTTTGGTTTGGGTTTGAGAACAAATTTATCTCCCTTCCACATGTAGGCTTCCGTTCCGTGCTTGTTTACTGCTAGGCTTGTCTCAAGGCTGACCTCAACAGTCTTGCCCTGTATAGTCACGAAATGTTTTTTCTTTATTAACGGAGGTAAGTTTTGAAATGCTTTAAGAAATTCTGACATTTAACTCCTTGTCATGATAGTGCCACACCCTGCTCACACGTTTTTCACCTAGATACAGTGCATCGCCTGTCCTATTTGGATAGAGATACTGATTATGATATTTGACCCTGTCTAAATTGTGTATGGCAGGCTTGTGGTGTATGAATTTGAACCATTCGTAATCAATCAAGTGTTGCATTGTGGGATCCATTATTCGGTACGCCAAAGCGAACACAACATCCGTACTTGGATATTGGTCATGACACGCTATCAGCATCTTGCTTTTAACTTCTTTCCAATTCTTCACTATGTGTTCTGCTGTCTGATAAAATTCCTGTGCCTTTGCACTTTTCCTGAAATACATAAGCCCGTTGTAGATGTTGGGCAATTGGTTCTTAACGAACAGCTGTCTGTAGGTGGTGTCCTTGACCACGTTGTCCCTGTAGTCCCTGCAATCAACACTGAAAATGAGATCGTGTTGCCATAGATAATACCACCACCAGTCAGTGCTCGTCGTCCATAACATGTCAGCTTCCAGTTTTACTGTGTGTGTGAACGGTGACAGTGCGAATGCCTTGTACTCGTTAGCCCACTTGATGCTATGCTCAGCACTGTCATCTTGTTTTAATACTTTAATAACATCAACATGTTCACTTTGAAATTTGCTCTTCTCATCGGTCACCACACAGATTTTATTTTCTCTGTTATGATGCTTAATACTTTGTGCTAATTTTATAGACAGGTCCACGTAATCAGTACTATCATTGTTCTGTGCGAACCATAAGAATCCTTTAGACATTAGCTATCTCCTTGTTCAATACATGTACATCCTGCTGTTCTATCCAGTTTATCTGGTCTTGGTACTTCCAGGCTATGCCATCATCTGTAATTTTAACAATTTCACAATCCGGTGGCAGTGTCGACAGTGCAAAAGGAATCTTGTCGTATCCAACGAATCCGTTAAGCTGTTGCAGTGCAATGGCAAACACATAATCGTTACGCAGGTTCTGTGCAAAAATCCTGTAAAGTTGATTAAAATAAGGATAGTGTTGTTTCACATATTTGATCATGTCAAATATTTGTTTGGCCTTTGCTGTCTTTCGGAAAACAAAAACGGTTGCCCATACCATAGGTATCATGCTCCACACACGTTGGTGGAAACTGTTACGCTGTGTCAAGTCATGCACTTGATCTGGTATTAGAAAGTCATAGCCTGTATCCATTAACTGCAGAAGATTGTCTGTGTAACAGAAATAGTCTATATCCATGACCAAAGTTGTGTCATAGGGTGACAATTCATACGCCATGTGCCTGTCTTTGTTGTTCCATTCCTGTGCGTTTTTAGAATTGCCTAGCTCAGGCTCAATAAATTTGTAATTAATAAAACCTAAAGGTTTAATTTTTTTAAAAGTTTGATAATCAGTGACGACTGTTATTTCAAGTTTTAGATTTTTCTTCAGCAGATGCACACACTTCTCCAGTATCATATGATACTTTGTGTGTTTTGTGTCAAAACAGAATAGTAATACGCCTCGAGTCATTAGTCACCTTTGTTTCCAAATGTTTTATACATTTGGTGGTACGAATTGAGGCTCTCCTGATTCCTTTCAATCAATTTTGACAAGAAATCACTAGGATCTGTTATCTCAACTGGATTGTTGTTTGTGTCCAGGATGAAGAAACAGTCTAATGTTTCCTTCAGTGTCCTAACAACACAAATAGTATGTGGATCCGCACGGAAGATGTGTTCGTTGTACACTATTATCTGTCGTGATTGTGCTTTCTCTAGAGCGTTACGTTTTGCTATCGCTATGCTGTAAGAGAGATCCGATTGTTTTTTTAAAGAGCCAATATCCATAATACAATTATACAATTAATTATTGGCAAAATCAACACCTTAAAATTATTTTGATTGTCTGATACCGTATGCCAGTAGCACACCGCGGGAAATTTTACCAGTGTATACCAAGCTGTGTACAAACCTGCGATTGTTTATGAACAAAGGTTTACTGACGTCTATAAGTCCAACGTTTTTAAATTTAAATTTTATATCTTTGGAGTCTCCGGACAGCACACAGTATAACTGGGTGGGACCATCTATTATATTCTTACCATCCTCGTAGGTGAAGTCGTCCATGTGTATGGGTAGAACTGAATTTGGTTGCAACTCTACATACTGCATCTGTAGTATATCACTAAATCCAAACTGTTGCATGGTGTTCCTCAACTTTTTATTTTTGATCTGCTCTAATCTAATGGTTGGCAGTACTGGTTGCGGTTTCAGTGACTTACACTGTCCTTGACCATAGAACTTTTTGTCAACAAATGTTAGATCTTCATCTAAGTCAATGCTTAGATCTATTTCTGGGCCTTCATACTCTACATATGGCAAGCCGGTGTAATCTGCTTTGTGGTACCAGTGGGGGCCATCACCCATGGCAAAAAATCGTTTGACGCTGGGTGGTATGAAGTCTCCATCGACCTGTTCGTTCCAGCTTTCCGTGATCAAGTATTTGTCATGTAAGTTTTTAAACCTAAGAAGGTCTTCCTGTGCTATGCACTTGGATATCCTTGCAAAATATTCAGCTGGATCTCCGTGTAACCATATTTCGTAACCGTTGGCTGTGTTATTGCCTGCATTGATACAGTGTTTGATAGACTCGCTACCTATCTTTATGTCAGTGATGTCTTTCCTGTGTAGATTGATGTAACACTTGTGCCAAGAGTTTGGCATGGTAATTATGCTGGACTGTGAGATTGTGTTGCCATTTAGTCCAATGCATTCAAAACTGGCATCGACTTTTGTGAATATTTGTACCTGCATACGCAATATTTAATTGCACAAACAGTTGGCGTGAAATTATTATGATGTTGTGTTACTGACCGACGCGGATGAGGAAATTCCATATGCTGTTCCAAGTCCCTGGTCCGTGTTTGGTGTTAGAGTGAACAACGTAGTCACCATCTTAGGAGTGTCCTTGGCCGCCACCGCAACACTGTTCAAGTTACCTGAAGTGAACTGAGTATCACCTGCTCCGTCTGTGGCCACCATCTTGATTGTAAGCACAGTTGCGTTTCCACTGTTACCATCTCCGCCAGTGGTCTTTGCAAAAATCTCGATGTTGTTACCTGTATAGTTACTGTTGTCTGAAGTTAATTTTATGATGTTTTGGTAAGATGTTGTCAAGTCCTGGAATCCTCTTGCCAAGTTGTTTGTTGTCAAAGTCTCACCTGAACCTGATCTTGTGGTTGCCAGTGATGCTATGTCTAGGTTGCCAAGTGCTGTACCTAGGTCAATAAATGCTTGATCTTTATTAGAAGTTGCCGCTTGACTTGTTCCAACTGTAATTCTGACCTTGCCTCCTCCATTGAAGAAAAACCTCATGTTGTTGGCGTTGGCGAATGTGACTGAAACTTCCTGAGTTGCCGTTGAGTCCCAACCCTCTGAACCTGTTGTCACTGTCTGCAGTGCTGATGACGTAGTAAGTGCTGTTGCGTTTGGTGATCCTGCCGCAACTGATGCCGCCAGTGTTGCCAAGTCGGTCGCAACCGCATTAGCAATNTCAATTGCATCACCTCCTGATACAGATGACCTTGAAGTCATTGTGTCGTTGGTGTGATTTGCTATGTTGTCCATGCCCGTGAATAGTGCGTTCCACTGTGAGGCATTGATCGTACCACCAGCTGAAACTGTGTCAATCGCTGACTGCCCAAGTCCGTAGACCGTTGCACCTGTGCCCGCGAAGTGGTTGTAGCCGAATGGCGACGTTGAACTCGCTACGAATGTGTTGTACTCGTCATCTAAGATTGTGTCACCTGCTGTATATGCCATAAAATTATTTTACTCCTATTACACACTCAGTGAGTGCTGATTCTTCAGTATATTTATCCTGGATCAGTCTGCCCAGGGTATTAAAAGTGGTACATTCCTCCAGATCGGCCACTCTTGCTTCACCATTTCCTGCTGATACTACACGATCGCCTGCAAGACCCTTGCCTGTAATCTTGACCGGAACACGTCCTTTAAGTGCGATTGCCGGGTGTGTGTCGTTATTGCCTGCTTCTGCATTCATCAAATACGCCGGAGCGTCAGATACGACGCCAAACACTGCATCAGACTTGTCTTCCATGCATTTCGTTATCTCTTCTTTTCCTCCCAGGATAACCACTTCTCCAGTTTCCAAAAGAGTGTCCGTGGCATATCTTTCCGCCAAGTCAGCGTACTGTGCCGCTGAGGCCGTTGCGTGTACTATGTTTGCTCTTATGTCCACCAATGTTGGTGCTGATAGCTCATCATCTCCGCCGCCTGATTTGAATGCTGTCCAGGCTCCGCCCGCGTTGCCTTGGATAGTTGTGCCATCATCTGCAAAAGTTTCGTCCCATACCCAGTATAAATTTTGTTCAGTTGCTGTAGATGTCTCACCTCTGTTGACTTTCAAGCCAGTGAAGTTTGGCATACCTGCGTTGTTGGATATGTTCCTGTTCAATTCTATGATGTTGTCTTCAACGGAAAGTGTTGTAGTGTTCAATGTTGTTTGCGTCCCGTCAACTGTTAAATTTCCTTTTACCCTGAGATCACCAACTGACGGTAGCTCTAATAATCCTGTCGATCCGTCCATGGTCATCAAAGTCGTTGTTACTCCGCCATCGTTGACCGTAAATATTATGTCTTTGTCCTGTGTGGTCTGTGCTATGGTCAAATCATCGCTCGATAGTGAGAACGTGATGTCTGAACCTGCACCAAGTATTAATCCTGTGTCATTCAATATGCTGAAAGAACTCGATGTTGTGTCATTTTGGTCTGATCTCAAATAGTTTGCCGCGGCCACTCCGCCCAGTGCATCCGAGTCAGTGGCTGTTCCCCTAAATTTTGCTGATGATACTGATGTTGAAATCTGTATACCCTGTGCTATGCTTGAGAAACCTGCCGCGACCAGTGCCGCACCATTTGTTTCTGTGCTACTTGGTGTGAATGCCACATTTGATACTACACCAACCACTACATCACTGACAACTAATTTGAGATATGACTGGTTCACCCCTGCATTGTCTTCTCCAACTTCTGGTATCACTTGTGTTACCCCTGAACCAGCAACTGTTGTTGGTCCAACTAGTGTCCATGCTGATCCTGTGTAAACGTATAACTGTGTGTTGCCAGTGTCCAACCACATGTCACCCTGTACTGCATTTGTTGGTTGCGATGTTGAATTGGTCGTTGATCCTACTGGTTTGAATTTTGTCCCGGTGTAAACATTAAGTTGTTTGTTTGTCTGGTCGTACCAAAGCTGACCAGTTATTTTATTTGGTGGTGCTGAAGTGTTGTTGAAGTTCTCCAACATCTTGACCAAGTTCTCATTTAATTTCTCTCCAAACCCTGCATAACCCTTTCCGATCAATGTAAGGTCAGTTGCGGCTACATCAATAGTACCGTCCGCCAACGTGACCAACAAGGTCCCAAATGTGTTGTTAATCTTGTATGCCATACTTTTAGTTGTTTGACTGGTTATCTCTAACGTCAGTCAAGAAAGTTACATCACCAACTAGTTTAATCAATATTGCCGCTAATTCTGGTGTCAGCATAGAGTCAATTTTTGCCTCTTCCGCATCCGTCCATGCCGCTTGATAGTTGTCATTGATGTAGTCTGCTACTTCTTGTTTTGTTGCCATTTAATGTACTCCTTATGCTTATTTATTATGCGTTGCGATCTGCTCATCGTCGGATATCCAAGTTAAATCCTCGGAATAAGAGCCATCCAAATCCCTAAGGAATGTCTTTACGTTGCTCTCCGTAAGCACCATATTATGGTATTTTGTGTATCTTTTGTGCAGTGCTTGTTCTTTTGTGGCTGTGTACACCAATTTCAGTTGTTTGTCCTTTGCTAATAGCATTATTGAATCTATGCACAATTTCAAACATTCATGCACCATCCTTGGTTGAGCAGATTTGTCAGTGACAATCCATTCCATCAGCCCAAAAGCAGTTCCGTCACAGACGTACAAACCTCCAGCACAAATAGGCACACCGTTACTCTCAACAACAATCCCATCAGGTGGCAAACACTCCTTTGGCACCACACCAAACTCCCATTCCTTCCACCATTTTACTAGCGTATCATAATCTTTGTCTCTATCCCAAGGTCTATCTTGCATTTTTCTGTATTACTATCTTGTTTACATTGAAAGTTGATTCGAAACAGTAACGCACTGCTTCCGCAACTTCTTCTGCGGTCAACTTCGGTAGGTCTTCCCATACTCCTTTGGTCATGTCAGTGTCTACGACATCAGGACAAACATCATAAACTGACAACGGCTTTGAGACTAATTCGTCTTGCAGTTCTAGTATGTAAGCCATCAATTCTTTTTTAATTTCACAGTATTGCACATAGTCAAACTTGTTCCAGACCTGGAACGGTGTTGTATCTCTGCCTTCGTCTGTGCCTGAAGTACTTGTGATGACTGCAACTTTCATACGATCGAAAGCATAGAGGCCGTATATCCTTTTCAAAAGATTAAGTTGTCCCCTGCCTGCATGAGCATTTAAGACAACAAGANCACAGCCTTCAATCTGTTCCATGATCTTCTCCTGAGCTGTAATGAGGTCGTAGCCGTTGCTTTTGCTCAAACCTACTACTTCGTAATTTTTTGACTTATATAGCTCTGCAATGGCTCTGCCTATGCCTCTGGTATGACCTATTATGGCTATCTTATTTCTGTTTTCTTGATTCATACACACCTACTAGATTGTCCAACCCTTCAAAACATTCAGAATAGTGTTGGTAATACTCTTCAAACTTATCTTTAGTGTACAGTGATTCTTTGTAAAAGTCAATTAATAATGTGGTTCTCTCGCCTGGATTACTGTTGAAACCGTTGTGTAGTTGTATGTCTGGTTGGAACACATACGCTTCNCCAGTCTGCCATGTCATCAAATCCTGCTTACGAGTCTCAAGATTCATCACATACATACCACTTTGATCTCCACCACCATCATCGAGACACATCTGATATCTCCAGCCGCCTTCGTTGTCTGTGTGATTACCAATTTTTGTATTAGGGCCTACTGTCATTATCGCCACATTTGTTTTATAAGGAAATTTTCTCAGTATTGAATACAGCATTGGGTAGTCGTTGAAGTCTTGTAGTTCCTTTTCGCCTGAATGTATGCCCAAAGCCTGCCATTCACCGGAAACATAGTCGCCGGATCTATCATCAAAGTCTTCAGGCAGTCCTCTTACACTGTCTGAAAAATCTTCTGGTTGTAAAAAAGTTTTGTTTAGTTGTGAGTCAAATTCGTGTTTGATGTTTTGCCAGTGTTTNTCNANNTGCCTAAANCACTCGCCNTGTTGTCCNTGGTAAAANNNNTTATNAAGCATTCAGTATATTAACATTTTTATCATGTATTTGTCTATCATGATCCTGCCAATTACTAAAAATATGTTCGCCGTGATTGATTAGTTCCTGCTGTTCGCTCAGTTCGAAGTAGTCAGTGAATTCTATACCGGCTATGATTATTCGCCTATTTTGAGATCCAAACACATACACTATCGCTTCGTCATTACCTAGAGATATTCCGTGTTTGCTGTTTTCAACTCTTGTCCATACGCCATCTTCTTTGACCATGTGTGTACCTGAAACTTGTATTCCTTTGTATTCGTATAAATTATCGATTAAGAATTTACCTGTTGCAAACACTTTGCCGCCCACAGAAACTATATCGCCTATGTCAACTTGTTCTACTGGTTTCAATGTGCCATCCGCCATTGATATCATTGTGCCTGCTATGAAACAACCGCCACCTGATCCGCCGCCACCTGAACTAGTGCCTCCTTCTGCGTTCCCGAATCCTGCCGCTGTGCTTATGAAATTTATTCCAGAATTGAAGAGGGCTTTCCATGAGCCACCTATTTTTACATAACCTGCTGTCAACTGTTTCCAAACACCCCCGACTTTGAAGAATGCACTTTCAATTTCTTTCCATACTCCTCCAACTTTGAAGTTACCTTGAACGCTTACATTAAACACAACTGTTGCTGATCCATCAGCTCCTGAACCACTAGGTTGCCCACCTACGGCCGCTCCTGATTGATATTGTGCCAAACCTGTACCACCTGGCGTGACTCCCGAACCGTTGTCCTCTGAGCCACCTGCCGTTGTGTTAGACCCTGACCGTCCACCAGTACCTCCTTGGTCTCCACTTCCTGCATTACCTGATATACCACCGTTGGTACCTCCACCACCAGCTCCACCACCACCACCGTCTCCGGAGTGATCCTTACCATTCTCTCCCAGTGTTCCGGGTGAGTTAGATGTTGCACTGTTTGTGTTGATTCCTGCTGTCCCGTTGGAACCGGCTCCT
>NHDJ01000026.1 GCA_002167265.1 Verrucomicrobia bacterium TMED56
AAAAAAAATTATCTAATTACAAAAAAAGAGTCTAAAAATGCTTTAAAAATTCTGGGGATTAAAGAGATCTTTTATTTTGATTTACCAGCATTAGAATTTCATAAAAACAGTCATCAAATAATAAACTCAAAAATAAATGCTATAATGAATAAATTAAATCCTACAACAGTGTTTATTCCTTTTCCTGATAGACATATTGATCATCGAACTATTTTTGATTGTGCAATGGTAAATACTAGACCAAACAAAAAAAATCACCCAAAGTTTGTTTTATCTTACGAAACTCTATCTGAAACTCATTGGAATGCTCCTTATATAGAACCAAACTTTAACCCAGATTTTTTTGTAAATATTGATTTAACTTTAAAAGATAAAATAAAAGCATTAAATTGCTATAAATCCCAAATTAAAAATAATGTCTCAAGATCTAGTAAAGCAGTAGAAGCATTAGCTAGATTCAGAGGTTCTCAAAATGGATGTAAATATGCTGAGGGATTTAAATTAATTAGAGCTATAGTTTAATTTTTTTTTTATTATATTCAATTTTTTCAAATAATTTTTAATTACAAAAAACTGCTCTTGAGATAAAGCTAATAACTTTTTATTTGAATAATTAAAAATTTTTTTAAATAAATTTATTTCATTCATTTTTAAAATTTTTACTTTTTTGTTTAATTTAAAAATATAAATTTTTTTTTGTATTTTTTTTCCATAAAAAAAATGATTTAATTTATAAATTGAATTATCTTTAAAGTTTACCTGGATAAAATTTTCATATTTTTGAAAAATTGAAAGAATAATTTCAAATTTTATTTTTTTAGATTTAAAGTTTATCTTTAAAGAATTTAATTTTTTATCTTTAGTTTTATATACAATCTTTAATTTTTTGTTGTCAAAACCAAAAAATGAAATTAAAGAAAATGGATAACATCCCATATCATAAAGTAATGAAGAATCTAAGTTATTTTCCGATCTAAAGGATTTTTTATTTATATCTGGTATAGAAAATTTTATATCGATTTTATTAATTTTTTTTTTGATTAATAGTTTTTTTAGGTAATTGAATTGCTTTGAATAAAAATACATCATGTTTTCAAACATAAATAACTTATTTTTATTTGCTAGGTTGTGTAATTTTTCTAGCTGTAAAACGTTTAAACACAAAGGCTTTTCAACTATGACATTAAAACCAGAAGATAAAATTAATTTAGTAGTTGTATAATGAAACTTAGGTGGCGTAGAATTAAAAAAAATATAGTCCTTAGGTAGTTTTTTTAAAGCTATTTTTATATCTGAAATCGTTTCAATGCTTTCAACACGTTTATTTGTAATAATTTTGATATTTTTATTATCTAAATTTAAAGATGGAATTATAGTTTTTTTAACATGTAATCCATATCCAACAATACAAATTTTTTTCATCAATTTTTAGTGTTTATATTAATTAAATAACTCAATTATTGCTAGGCGAATTAAAAACAACAAAATAATGTTTATAACAAATAAAAAAATTATCAAATTTATTCCTAAGTTGAAGTATTGTGAAAAAAAAATATTTAAAATTGGGAATAAAACATTTGGAAGAAGATAAAACTTAAGATTAAATTTTTTTGCAATAATTTGATAAAGATGTAAATAATTTCTAGACAATAAATTCTCTTTTTTAATAATTCTATAAAAAACAACATAAAATAAATCTATTATAGGATAAAACACAGTAGCTATTAATAATTTGATCAGTGTTGTATTATGTATTTCTTCAAAAACAAATAGGAAAAATATTATAGAAAATAAATAACAACTACTATCACCAAGATATAAATTATTTTTTTTTAAATTGAAAAAAGAAAATGAAATCAAAAAAATTAAAATTATTTCTGAAGTATTTTGAATAAAATAATTTTCACTATAAAAATAAAATATAGAAAAAATTATAAATAATAATGTTGTAATATTTAAATCTTCCCCATCTTGAAAATTTAAACTATTCATTAAAATAATGAAAGCACATATGTTTAAAAATATTATTGTGAAATTTAAACTCATAGTAAATGAAAAATAAATAACTAATGAAGCTAAAATTTGTAATACGATTCTCCATAAAAAATTAATTTCTATTAAATCATCCAAAAAATATATTAGAGAAAAAATAATTATTAAAATCAAATTTATTAAATATAAATTTTCTATATAATAAGAAACTGGGATGATTAATAAAATTCCAATACCGGTAGGAACTTTATCTAAAAATTTTTTCCAAATTTCAATATAGCAAAAATTTACCACAGAAAATATGATTAAATAAAAAAATACCATTAATATTTTATATTATTATAAATTATTATAATTTAATATATCTGAACATACGATGAAAAAAAAATATATAATTAGAACTCAACAAAAATTAATTAACTACTTTCAAGACACAAGTTTAAGAATGAAAAAAAACACAATATTATCTTTTCATAATAATTTAAAGTTGGGGTCAAATATTTTATTTGAAGGAAAAATAAAACTAGGACAAAATAATAAGATTGACTCAAACTGTTATTTAAAAGAAGTAAGAATAGGTGATAATAATCATATTAAATTGTCCTCTTCAGTTAACAATTGTAAAATTTCAGACAATACTATTATTGGTCCCTTTGCATTCATCAGAGAAAAAACTACAATTGAAAAAAACTGTATAGTTGGTGCATATGTTGAAATTGTTAGGAGTGCTATCCAACAAAATACTTATGCTTCACATAGAGCTTTTATCGGTGATGCAAAAATAGCTAGAAACGTAATTATTGGTGCTGGCACAGTTTTTTGTAATTATAATTTTACCAAAAATTCCAAAGAAAAAACTATAATAGGAAAAAATTGTAAAATTGGTTCTAATTCAACAATTATTGCTCCATGCAATGTTAAGCCAAATACTATTATACCTGCATTAACTAAATACAAAAAATAATGTTTTTGCCTGTCGAATTTTAATATTTAATATTTGTATTTTGAGTAAAAATACTTTTTTTTGATTCAAGAATTAAGATAAAGATAAAATATCAAAAGCCATCTTTTCCATTATATTCTTTCTACTGTAGGAATGACAAAAATTAGATCGATCAAAAAACTTTGGCCCCTTTAGCAATTTTTGTAATCCTTGTTTCATAGCCTCAACATCGCCAGGTTTAAAAACTTCTACACCTTGAACTTGATTATTAAGAAACTCTGCTGCATATCCTGATACTCCTGCAAGTATCGGCTTACCAGTTGCTACATATTCAAAAATTTTTGAGGGTAATGATTTTTTAAATGCTTTATAGTCATTTAAATGAACAAATAAAATATCAGCTTTTTGATATTCATTTATCAACTCACTTTGTATAATAGGATTAATAATTTCAATGTTTTTTTGTAACTTAAATAATTTATTTTCTTTCAATGATTTTCTTTCTGGCCCGTCACCAATTAATCTAAATTGAATATCTTTAAATTTATTAGCTGCTTCTGGAATAATATTATGCAATCCTTGTCCTTCTCCAAAATTTCCAGCATATAAAATGAGATTTTTATTTTTATTATCGTTAATAAAAAAATCTTTTTTTAAAAAAATTTCATCTATTCCATTTGTATAAATTGAAGGGGTTAAATTTGGTGTAATTTTTTTAAAATGATCTAAAAAACCAGCTGAGACTAAATTTATTTTATCAGCATTACAAAAAGTCCATTTTTCCAATAAAATAAATATTGGTATCAACATTCTAACAGGTTTTTTTGCAAAAATACTTGAAATTGTATCTGTAAATATATCTCGAATATCCAAATAAAGTTTAGAGCCAGTCTGTTTAGCAACCCATGTACCTAGACTAGCAGTCATCAATCGACCAGATGTTGCAATTACTATATCCCATTTTTTTTTTGATGTTAACTTTCGAACTTTTAAACTATATGAAATAAAAGCCTTTATTTGATCAAACTTCCCATTTCTATGTTTTGGCAATTTTATTCGATATATAGAAACTCTACGATTCCTTTCAAAATACTTAGCGTCAATATTTAAAGAAGGATATCGATTTGGCATAGTTGTCATTACATCTATTTTAAGATCTGTTGATCCTTTACCTATTAAAGCATCTATTAAAGACTTTGATCTTGAAGAACCTGGTCCAATATCTGGAGTATAAAAGTAACTTAACAATAAAATGCGCATCAATGGTTAAGAAAAAACACCACAAAAATCAAGTGCTCCAATTTTCTTTAATTTATCTTTTACGGAAGAGGCTAAAAATTCTTTATGTTTAACTAAGACACAAACAATATCTGATTGATCAATTGCATCAGATAAATTTAATAATTGAAATTTAGCATGGGAGTCAATATTTGGTTCAACAGTAATTATATTATATCCTTCTGTTAATAAAGTTTCAGCAACCTCTATTGCTTTAGACTCTCTCAAATCATCAATATCTGGCTTAAAAGCTAAACCTAAGCATGCTATATTTGGACTGACACCTGTCTTTTTCATGTGAATAGCACAAATATTTTTAATTTTATCAATTACCCACTTAGTTTTCTGATTGTTTACTTTTCGAGCTGACTGAATTAGTTTTGTATTTTTAGTATCTTGAGAAATTAAAAACCATGGATCTATAGCAATACAATGTCCACCGACACCAGTACTAGGTTGTAAAATATTTACTCTGGGATGTTTGTTGGCCAATTCTATTAAGTTCCAAATATTAATTTTTTGTTTATCACAAATCATGGATAGTTCATTAGCGAAAGCAACATTTAAATCTCTATAGCTATTTTCAGCTAGTTTACACATTTCAGCTGTTTTAGCATCTGTCTCGTATATTTTCCCAGAAACAAATAAGCTATAGAAATCTTTGATTATTTTTGTCGCTTTTATTGAAAGGCCGCCAACGATACGATCATTTTTTATTAACTCAGTCATAATTTTTCCAGGTAAAACTCTTTCAGGACAATAAGCTATATGAACATCTGTTAAATTTACCCCACAGTCAATTAATATTTCTTGTATTTTTTTAGTTGTTCCGACAGGAGAAGTTGACTCTAAAATTATCAAATCACCTGATTTAATAAATTGAGCAATATTTCGAGTGGCAGTAAGCACATGATCTATATTTGGAGAAGGTATTTTGTCATTTTCTTTTAATGGGGTTGGAACACAAATCACATACACATCACTACAAGATACTGTACTTTGTGCTTTTAATTGACCTTTTGAAATTACAGATTTAATGAACTGATCTAGATCTGGTTCAATAATTTGAATTTTACCTTCATTTATTTTTGATACCACATCAAGATTAATATCAACTCCAATAACAGAAAAACCATTATTTGCAAGAAGTGCTGCTGTCGGTAAACCAATGTATCCGAGACCAATCACACATACTTTTTTTTCTTTCATAATTTCAATTCTATCAAATTGTTCGTAATACATCTATTATACGTTTACAAGCTAATCCATCTCCATAAGGATTATGCGCACGAGACATCGTTTGATAGTGTTTATTGTCTTCAAGTAAACGTGATATTCCATTTATAATTTGTTGATGATTTGTGCCGACTATTTCAACTGTACCAGCCTCAACCGCCTCTGGTCTTTCAGTGGTATCACGCATCACTAGAACAGGTTTACTTAAACTTGGAGCTTCTTCCTGAATCCCACCACTATCAGTAAGAACTATGTAGGATTTTTTTAATAAATAAACAAAGGGTTCATATTCTAAAGGTTTAATTAAATGTATATTATTAATCTCTTGAAGAGTTTCATAAACTATTTTGATCACATTTGGATTAGGATGTACTGGATATACAAAATGTATTTTGGGATATTTTAACGCAAGTTGTTTTAAAGCTGAACAAATTTCTATAAAACCATTACCAAAGTTTTCTCTTCGATGTGCAGTAACTAAAACAAAATTTTCATTTTTCCAATCAAACAATAGGATAATATTAAGGAAATCATTTATATTTTTTTGACGATGTTCATCACTATCAATTCGTTTTAAAATCCAATGAACAGCGTCAATTACTGTATTTCCTGTGACTATAATTGAAGATTTTTTAATACCTTCTGTTAATAAATTTTTTTGACCTAAAACGGTTGGAGTAAAATGCAATTTAGTAATTTTTCCAGTTATCTGACGGTTAAATTCCTCTGGAAATGGAGCATTTAAATTATATGTCCTTAAACCAGCCTCGATATGCCCGACTGGTATTGATAAATAAAATGCAGCTATTGAAGTTGCTAAAGTTGTGGTCGTGTCACCATGAACCAGTACCATTTCCGGCTTATATTCTTTCAATACTTTTCCCATTTCATCTAAAATTAATGATGTAAGGTTTAAAAGATTTTGGTCTTTTTTCATCAAATTCAAATCTATATCTGGTTTTATATTAAAAATTTTTAAAACTTGATCTAGCATTTCTCGATGTTGTGAAGTTACACATACCTTTAATTCAAAATTATCTGGTTCAGCCTTTAAAGCATGTATGAGAGGTGCCATCTTAATAGCTTCAGGACGTGTTCCAAAAACTAACATTATTTTTTTTTTAGTCATTTTGATCGTTCCATAAAATTTGCAAACATGAACCTTCTCTTTTATCCAGGGCCACTTTTAAACATTGTGAATCAAACTTTTTTCCAAACTCAGAAGAATAATAACTTTTTTCAACAAATGTTTCTCCCACTCTTACTTGTAAAATGACTTGTTGACCATTAGGCATTTCAATTTTCCATGAAAAATTTTTATTTTTTTTTATAACAACAGAGGGATGAAAATGGAAATAAGCATACGCACTTTCAAAAGATCCATTTATTTGATCTTTGATAATTAGAGAATTTTTTGAAAATTGCCAATGCCGTTTATGAATTATATTTCCATTAAGTCGTTTATAACCATCATGAGCACAACTAATATTGACAAAATTTTCCAACTCTTCAATTTTGAGATCAAAAGGATATGCGCGTCTCGCTACTCGAAATCCACTCCATACTTCCGAGGAGTCTTTGTTATTAACTTGAACAGTATTATGGGCTTTTGTGCTTCGCTCATGTTGCCTGACTGGGTTAATTCCATATTCAGATGTGCCACTATTAACTAACAAACGTTGACCAAATAAAGAAAATTCAAAAGATAAAGAGTCAGCGTGTGCATGACCAGGTTGATAATTTGGTCCGATTAAAGCTACATCCAATAATGCAGTCGCATGATTAGAATTATACCTTACATAACCACTATCTGAGAGATATGTAATTTGATTAAAGTTTTCATTAATATTGTTTATTTGCAATCGTTGAGCATACTTTTTTAATTCGTCTAAATTTGGTGCAATTTCTAAAGCTGCATCATTAAAAAAAGCAATATCACCGTCAGGATGTGTCATCACTTCTAACCAATTTAACATTCTTTTTGCAATCTTTATACATTCATTAACTTGTGTGTTTTGAATAACTTTAGAATAAGCTTGGAAAATATTTATTAGATCTAATAAATCCTCTAAAAAAATTGCATGATACATTGGACTAAGCTCAAAATGACCGCCATCTTTTAAAACTTGCTCTTTTAATTCATCATTCATGATTTTTAATCCTTTCTTTAACCAAATTTCAGATTGTTTACTTGAAAAAAATAAACCAACAAAAATTAATGCTTTAGCGTTAGAGAATAAATGATTGCCAAGTATATGCCACTCTATTCGTTTATTTAACCAATTTGCTTGAAGTGCAAGGCTTTGTAATGAAGCTTCTGACAACTTATTACCTTGTAAGTGCCATTTAACCCAATTAACAATTCTTAATGATGTAGGGTACGGATCCCAACCAATACCTTTTCCTATTCTATTTTCATTAATCCAACGCTCTAATAATTGATCATGCCATGTTTTGCGCTTGAATGAGTCGAATGCATTTAAATCATCAAAATAATGCTGGTTGTAACACCATAACTTTGAAATAGTATTTTCACCCTCATTCCAACCAACTTCTGATAAAGATTGAGATTTGTTTAAAAATTGAAAAGTGTTTTCATTTAATAAACTTATCTTTTTTTTAATTGGTGAACAAAATTCATTTTCTATAACTCTTAAATCTATCTGAAGATTTTTTCTTATGATTGGTTTTATAAAGTGAAACCAAAATCTATAATAAATCTGTTTAAACTTTAAATAACGAATTGTATGAAAATATCTAAAAATCAAAGATTATTGGTTTAATAGTTTTATAGAAATTCTACTTACTTCAAAAATCTCTTCTACTGGAATTGGAGATTTATCACCTTTAGAAATTGAATAAATAAAAGCTTTGACACAAGCTTTTTGACCTTTATCTTGTTGCCATAAATTCATCTTTTTAAATCCATTCCAACCAAAACCAACTAATTTTTGATAATTGTCTAGCTGTAGAATTCCCCCTTGCGCAAATACCTCTAATCTTTCTTTGGGAAAAGATTTTGAACCATTGGCATAATAGTGAATTGTAGCAACTGAACCATCTTTAAATCTTAATTGTATATCAGCAGTATCTTTTGTTGAACTATCCATAAATTGAATTTTATAGTTAGTGATAGTTTTGCCTACCAAAAAACGTAATAAATCTATAAAATGACATGCCTCGCCAATAATACGTCCTCCACCAATCTTTGAGTCCTGGATCCAGTGATCATTAGAAATTTTTCCTGCATTAACAGTCATTATCATTGTTTTAGGACCTTTAATATTTTCTAACAACATTTTTATTTTTTGGACCTGAGGTGCAAAACGACGATTAAAACCAACCATTAAAATTTTTGATGGAGAATATGTAGACTCAATCTTATTCAATTCTTCTAATGTCAAACACAATGGTTTTTCAACAAACACATGCTTTTGAGTTTTTAAAGCTTTAATAACAAAATCTGCATGAGTGTTGTGCCTTGTAGCAATCACAACTGCATCAGTTGTTTTGTCACTAAGTAAACGATCGCTGTCAGTTGTGGTTTCTGAAAAACCGTACTTGCTTCCCACATGAACACCACTTACTCCATTATGTGATGCTACACTATTTAATTCTACACCCGTAGCTTTAAATGATGGAATTAATACTGATGCCGCATAATTGCCTGATCCTAAAAAACTTACTTTTATTTTGTTTAAAATTTTATTATTGATAGATTTTTTTATATTATTGTCAGTTGATAATAAAACTTTTCTTGTATCATCTGTTATCTCTATACCAGGATATGTTAGTAGAATTCCAAGGGAAGACTCATTGCTAACGACAAGTTTATATGCTTTTTCAGCTTCATTTATATCAAACTGATGTGATATTAATTGTTTAACATTTAATGCACCTGTAGCCATCATATCTAATACAGCTTCAAAATTACGCTGTTCTGTCCAGCGCACAAAACCTATTGGATAATCTTGACCTTTCTCTTCGTAGCTTGGGTCATATCGACCGGGTCCATAGGAAGCTGAAACCTGAAATATCAATTCTTTTTTAAAAAAATCATCTCTTGATAACTTAAGTCCTGTCACTCCAACTAATACTATCCGACCACGTTTCCTGCACATTTGTGCCGCTTGATGTACTGGCCGATCACTTGTCGTTGAAGCTGTTATAATTACAGCATCAACACCACGACCACGTGAAAAAATATCAGCAATTGCTAATGGATCGTCTTTATTAAGATCTACTAATTCAGCTCCAAATTTTTTTGCAAGTAAGAGTTTGTTTTGATCAAAGTCTAACCCTAAAACCCTACAGCCATTAGCTTTTAGTAGTTGAACTGTCATTAAGCCAACTAAACCAAGACCTATAACTACAATCGTCTCACCTAGTGTTGGTTTAACTAAGCGTATTCCTTGTAATGCAACTGCTCCAAGAATTGTAAAAGATGCCTCTTCATCAGAAACTTTATTTGGGACTTTTGCACAAAGATTTATTGGAACATTCACAACCTCGGCATGTTTACCATTTGAAACAACTCTGTCGCCCTTATTAAAGTTATTAACTTCACACCCTACTTCATGCACAACGCCAACGTTACAATAACCTAAGGGTAGCGGTTGATCTATTTTGTTAAATACTGCTTCAATAGTTGGCATTAAACCGTCTGTTAAAACTTTATCAATAACCATTTTTACTTTTTCGGGTTGTTGACGTGCTTTTTTTATCAATCCTGCTTTACCAAATTCTACCAACATTCGTTCTGTACCAGCTGAGATCAAAGTTTTTGATGTTTTTATTAGTAATGATTTTGGTAAAATGTTTGGCACAGGTATCTCATCAACTTTTGTTGATCCTGTTTTTAATGATTGAATTATTTGTTTCATAATTTAATTAAATATTATATCTGTTAGTTTTATTCTATGAATATTATTAATCAAGTATTCAGCTTTATTTATAATTATAATTTTTTTACTGATATTAAACAGGTATTTTTAGGACTCACAAAGCTATTTATAAATTTATTGCGTAGAGATGTTAGCAATTATCATTAGATAATTTATTTATTTCATCTTGAGTAAAGTAGTTAATCAACACAGCTTTATAAATACCTTTAAAAACGAAAAGACTACCTGCGGCAGCACCAATAATTTTGTAATGGTCAATTAGCTCAAAAATATGATCTTTGGAACCTGCGCCACCGAGGACTGTAATTGGTATATTTACAGCTTCACGTACTTTTTCAACCAGATTTAAATCATAACCTTTCATAACTCCATCGTTATCAATTGAATTTATGACAATTTCACCAGCTCCACAATCTTCGATCTGTTGCAATAATTTATCTAGATTATGTTTAATTTTTTGTTTACCATTTTTTGTAAACACTTCATAATTACCAAAAAAATTTTTTTTTACATCAATTATAGCAACAACACTTTGGCTACCAATAACTTGTGCTATTGAAGTAATAAGTGATGTATTTTCAATAATTGCACTACTTAAAGCAATTTTTTCAACACCTAATTCAATAATTCTACTTGCCTGCTCAACACTTTTAATTCCGCCTCCAAAGCAAAGGGGCATACGACATTCAAAGGCTAGTTTTTCAATAAGAGAATAATCTGGCTCTATATTTTTAACAGATGCGTCAATGTCAAGTATTATCATTTCATCAACTTCTTTTTCATTAAACAATTTTACTGTATTAATAGGATCACCGACATATTTTGGATTTGTAAAATTAACTGTTTTTACCAACCCTTTATTTTGAATTAATAAACAAGGTATAATTCTTGATCTTAACATTCTGAAAAATTTTTAAGAACATTTATACCATTTGAATGGCTTTTTTCAGGATGAAATTGTAAACCATAAATATTATCTTTACATACAGCTGAGGCAAACTCTGATCCATAATTTGTTATACCTAAATGATATTTTTGATGACAAAAAAAATGATAAGAATGTAAAAAATAAAATCCTTTATTTTTATTAATGTTATTAAATATTGAGTGATTTTTTAGGGGTTGAACTTTGTTCCAACCCATGTGAGGTAATTTTGGTTTGTGTTGCAAGTTAAGTTCGTCTATCTTTATAACTCTACTATTCTCAAACCAGCATAAACCACTTTCTTTTCCTTCCTCACTGCCACATGCCATCATTTGCATTCCTACACATATACCTAACACAGGAACATGCTTCTCAAGCACTTGTCTATCTAAAATCTCTCTCATCCCTGAGTTATTAAGTCGAGACATTGAGTCATCAAATGCACCTACGCCAGCTAGAATAATTTTATTTGCCTCTTCTAACTGTCGTGAATTTTTAATTATTGAAACATTAATGTTTAAGAGCTTATATATATTTAATATTGCTTTGATGTTACCGGCGCCATAATCAACAATAGCAATCATCGTTTACCGCCTTTCTCAACACCAAGTATTCGAAGAATTTTGGCACCTATTGAATATATCCACATTTGATTTTTATAATCTTTATAAGTTTTATTTTTACTTTCAAAATATGTAAGAAGTTGATCCTCGCTAATATCAAGCTTATTAGCAATATATTTAAAATCTTCTCTTAATGAATATGAGTCAAAAGTGGGTGATTGCAGACGATCCAATGCCTCAGTCCTAGTCATCTGATCGGTCAATATTAAACTTGAATACTGAACTTTACGACAATCGTAGCCAAACTTCTGGGGCAACCAATATGACTCGTAAAATCGAGTGAAACGGGATTCAAAATGTTTCTGGGGATATCGCTGAAACTCATAATTATCAACTAAAAATTGTGTAGCATCCTCTTTATTATATTTTACATAATCTAGAGGTCGATAAACTTTTATTCCTTTATAATAAGGTAAAAAAACCTTATGCCAAAGAATATTGGTTAAAGGGAATTTTTTAAGCGGGTATTTGCCAAATAAATTATGAATATCTTTTATCTGAGTTGAGTCTGATTGATAATACATCCATTCCAAAGGATTTCTTATACATTCTGTTGAGTAATTTCCACCTGTTAAAATATGTTTCACATTATAATTATTTGCGAATTTATACATTGTGGCAAAGAATGCATGATCCTGAGGCGTATCAATATGAGAAACTCCAGATTTAAAAAAAGATAGCTGCAAATCTTTCATCTCTTCCCAATCAATGACTTCCGTAAAGAGATCTAGTTTGAGTTTATCAACTAATTTTTCAATATTATTAATAGCTTGTTGTGAGTTCCAACCTGCATCAACATGAAATACCAATGGTCTTAAACCAAATTTCACTTTAGCTAAATAAACTAAATAAGAACTATCTATACCACCGCTCATTCCAATTATACAATCGAAATCTTTTCCTTCACCAGATAATTTCATTTGATTTATTATCTTACTTAATTTATTTTTCTTTTTAGTGTCATCTTCTAAAAATGGTTTAATGTATTTTTTAAATGAATTACAATGATCACAAACGCCCATGTTATCAAAAGTTATTGAGGAGTCTGTCTCATCCATAACACAGTTTGCACAAATTTTATTTGACATATTTTAATACTATAAATTAACAAAACATATTTATATAGATTAAATTAACGAAATATACTTTCTATAGATTTTATGAGATTTTTTAGCAATATTCCATTTTTTTTTAGGTAAAATATTTTTTGTTGTAGAATGACAGCGGTGCAATACTTTTATTGATGGTTCATAAAATTTTTTTAGCCCTTTATCAGACAGTTGCTTACTTAAAAAAAATTCTTCATAGTACATAAAACATGGAGCCCATAGGTTTTTAAAATTTTTAAAAAACAAAGGGCCCAATATATAAAGTGCCCCATAACCTTGGTATATTTCTCCTGCATTTTTAAAATTTTTTTCATCATTCCTAGATGTAAAAAAATTTGTAAGTTTTGATATCTTTAACAAAACCAAAGAAAGATAATAGTTTAAATAATAAAAATCATATATTAACTCTCTAATAATACTAATTTTACTGATCACATGGGGATTTTGATAAAACCCATCAAGTGTTTTAATATTAGGTGAAATTACTGGATATTTATTAAATAAATTTTTTTTATTTTTTATTGATTTAATAAAATTTGATGGAAAAAAAACATCATTGTTTCCTATAATTATATATTGACATTGTTTACAATTTTCTCTTAGCCAATTTATACCGATATTTAACCCTTTAAAATATCCAACATTTTTTTTATTAAAAATAAATTTAATATTATTTGATTTTTTTGAATAAGTTTTAAGAATTTTTTGATTAAGTTTATTAGATGCATTGTCTATAATTACAATTTTAACAAATTTATAATTCTGTTTTGCTATCGAATGGATAGCTTTAAGAGTTAAATTTGAATTGTTATAATTTGTCAATACAAATGCAAATTTCATAAGATAATACTTTTAAATATACTTTTTTAACATATATAATAGATTATACATAAAAAATGTTGTACTTAAAAAAAATTATAAAATTTCTAAAACAATTACTATTGTTTCAATTTCTTAAAATAAAATATAAAAAAAATGCACATCCAAAAATATTTGAGTGGAACTGGGATAAAAAAAATTTCAATCGTATAGCGGTAGTAAATTTTCTAATAGCCAAAACTGGTGGTTTGAATTCCAAATATCTTGAGATTGGATGTCAATCTAATACATTATTCAACTCAGTTGCTTCAATAAAAAAAACTGGTGTAGATCCTGTGAGTGGAGGAACTCATCAAATGACATCTGATGATTTTTTTTTATCAAATAAAGAAAAATTTAATGTTATTTTTATTGATGGTTTGCATCAATATCAGCAAGTTCGTAAAGATACAATTAATTCACTAAATAGTTTAGAAGATGGCGGCTGGGTTGCTTTTCATGATTTTTTACCAACTAACTGGAAAGAGCAACACATACCACGTTTAAATAGTGACTGGACAGGTGATTGCTGGAAATTAGCTATTGAATTAACTCATGCGCAAAACCTGGATTTCAAAATAATAAAAATTGATAATGGAGTTGGTATATTGCAAAAAAAATCGTCGGATTGGTTTATTCCTGATTTATCTAAAAATTTAAAAACAGCTGGATTTGAAAAATTTATGGAGAACGTAGAAAAAATGCCTCTTTATTCATTTTATGAAGCTTTAAAATAATTTTGAGAAAAATTTAAACTTTTCTTGCTTAATATACAAGGTCTATACCCACAATAATTAATAACATATATAAAAGCTTTAATATTATGTTGGGTCTAATCTTTGAACAAATAAAAGAAAACAAACCTAATATAAAAATACTTCCAATCCCCCATAACCGGTCACTTAGATATTGAGAAAAAGAAAATAAAATTAAACTAAAAGTAGCAAATAAACTTATAAAAAAAGATCTATCAAATAATCTAAGATCAGTGTCAATTAATCGGTTCCAATATTTTATGCGCCAATAACTGTAACTTATAAGGGTTAATAAAGAAAAAAAGACAGTAAATCTCATAAATCCTACATCATATCCCTGTAAATTATAAAAACGTGATAGTTTTCCTAATACCAAATCTTCAATATTTGAGATGTTGTTAAAAAAGAAAGCGAAAAATATTAATGTAAATAAAATCAAATATCTTGTACCAAAGAAAACAATGCCAATAATCACTGAAATATGAAAAGATGTTCCGACTAATAATAATAAAATACTTGTTTTCATCATTTTAAATTTATTATAAAATATAAAAGCCCAGGATAAACAAACTACAGCAAGACCATTGCGTAATAAGGAAATATCATTACCAAAATTTAATAAAAAGTATGCTGGTAAAGCATAATAGAGACTAACTCCTAAAGAATGAAACCATATAACATTTAATAATACAACTAAGAATATTATAATGTATCGAAATTCAAAGAAATCAAATCCAAAACTTTTAAAAATTGACATCAAAAATACATAACCCCACTCACCATAAACACCTGTCCAATTATAATATTTAAATTTGTAATTAAACAAATCTAAGAAAAATGGAGTTTCCTCAAACATCAATGCATAGCTCCCCAGATCTTGAAGTACCAGGTTAGAAAAAAAATGAGTTAATAAAATGGAAAAAGTGAAAGCTATTAAAAATAATTGAATTGAATTATATGAATTAACATTTTTAATCATCATCTTAAGAATTTATAATCTACAAAAATTTATTTCATCATCAACTATACTAAGTTAACTTTTTAAAAATAAAATATATTTTTTGAATTAAATACTTTAGATTTAAAATTAATGAAATTTTTTTTCTATAATAATTATATGACCTATGACTCATTACTTGTATATACTTATCAATTTTAAAATTGGCAATTTTTTCGTAATCAATTTTTTTTTTCCAAGTAACAAAATTGAAGCTTATTTGATCTCTTACACTATATTTGTCAATCTCAGACCACCAAAACTCCATTAGTGACTTGATACTTCTGTTATTATGTTTGCGCAAAATAAATCTACATTGCATTAAACCATTATTTTTAGGATATTTTAATTTTTTGTATCTTTTTACTTGATTTTCTATGACTTTTGGGTCGTCCAAACCCCAAAATTGGCATTCTTTTGCCTCTTTGTAAATGCAATTTCGATTGCTATGCTCAAACATAGTCAACAAATTTTTGCTTTTTTTAAAACTTTTAATCAATGAAAATATTTTATTTTTAAGCAAAATATTAGAGTCAATACATAAGCTGTACTCATAAGAACTAAAAAAAATATGAGGTAAAATTTTAAAAATCTTAGCTGTTCTTCTTGGATCTCTATAAATAAAGTCAATCTTAATTATATTCCAAAAATGAGATTTTAAATAATTATCACTTAAAAAAATAAAATCTACATCCTTAAGCTTAATTTTTTGCTTAATAATAAAGTCATAATTATTAGTTAAATAACTATATATTACAAATTTATTTTTACTTTTTTTTTGTACAGCTTTAATTTGTTTGATAATTAACTTTATCTTTGTATCATTTAATTTATTTTTTAAATTTTTCAAATATTTATTATTTAATCTATTCATAATTAAATGGCGGTTAATGATACTTTATTACTTACGTATTAAGCCTATAAATTTACCTTTATGTTTAGTAATCGCAAAATTCAAAGAATTTGATTTTACAAAATAATAGAAATATAAATTGTCTTGTATATCATCAGATATAAATAGCCCCCCAGGTCTTAAAGCGTTCCATAAAAGTGGGAAAGCATAACTTCTACCCCACCAATTTTTATCAGAATCATAATGACATAGGTCAACTTGATGTTTGGCTAATTTAATAGCATCAATAATGCCAGGCCTATCTGGTTTTCTTAAAATATACCAATATTTTCTTAAATTTTTAGGTACAACAATACCGACATAGTCTTCATTTTTTTTTTTAGGATATGGCATATCTACACTATACAAAACTCCTTTTTTTTTTCTTTCTGAAAAAGCCTTTAATATACTTAAGCTGGACCATCCATAGGCAACACCGGTCTCAATAACTCTACTGGCTTTTAATAATTTAACTGAATTGTAGAGTAAATTTAAATCAGCAGGCCCACCCATTTTTATAGGTGATTTAGATGCTCTAACTTTAGCATGTTTTAAATAATTACCATTTAAGTTCTTATATGATCCTTTAAATCCAAGGTTTAACAAAGCTTTTCTACTTGAAACACTATTTAAACTTGCCCATTTTGTAGCTTTTATTTTATCTTTAGGCGAATCGTGATTTAATAAAAATTTTCTTATAATTTTATAAAATGTATGTTCCCAATATTTTGGACGAAATAAAAACCAAATTAATGTGTCAAATCTGTTCGCAATTTCTAAAAAATATGTTAATTTAGTAAAAATCATTTATTTTTTATACTATTTAAAATTTGTCTTGTTGCCAACCTTTAATAAATAGTTGCTGAAATTTAATAATAATTTTTTTTTAATTTCAAAAAATAAAAAAATTTAAAATAGTTAAAAAGTAAAAAATAATAAATATATTGCTGTGATTTTTTATTATAAAATTTAATTTATATTCTTTATTGTAAATTAGTGAGATATTTTTGAAATTGCTTTCAGGTATTCTTTAGAAACATTTAAAACAGTATAATATTTTGCATACTCCATTGATTGTTTTTGCAAGTCAGAATTCTTAATTTTATCCAATATTGCATTAACAAATGCAGGCTTATCATTTAAAGGTAACAGTTTACCATATTTCCCAAAATTTAGAATCATTTTTGGACCACCTGGACAATTACTAGAAATAATGGGTAGTCCAGCTGACAAAGCCTCAACTAAAACATTTCCAAAACCCTCCCATTTTGATGTTAATATAAATAAATCTGCTTTTTTATAAAATGGATAAATATTTTTTTGAAATGGAATAATTTTAATACTTTTTGACAGTCCAGAAAATTTTATTTGATTTAGTAAATTTAGTTTTTGCTCACCCTCACCAATAATTATTAATCTTAAATTTTTATTTATTTTGTAAACATCTTTAAATACAGAGATCAAAAAAGAAAAGTTTTTTTGTTTTGTCAAGCGGCCAACAGATAATATAGTTTTCAATTCTTTGTTTCTAAACCATGACTCATCAATATTTTCTGACGCTAACAATTTATAATTGGAAGGTAATACAGGATTTCTTATAACTAATGTTTTGTCATTCTTAATCACATAATGTTTAATCAGGTCAAATTTAGTATCATCAGAATTTGAAATGACCAACTTTGTACTTCTATACGCATATTTCATCAAAAAAATATATATTATATTTTTTGGCCATTTTTTTTGAATTACCCCGTGCAAAGTATTAGACTCTCTAAATACAAGATTATTTATATATAAAAATTTAGCTGCTAGTCCTGTGAATATATTTACATCTCTAGAAACTGAGAGGACTAAATTATCTAAATGATTTTTAAGATAATTTCTAATTTTATATAAAATACTTATTGAACTTAAAAAATTTATATTATCAACTTCTAAGTTAACAACTCTAACTTTTTCATTAATCATAGTTTTATATGGCCCAATGAATTTCAATACAACGAGGTCAACTGCATGTCCATCTAAAGCATATTGATTAGCCAAATTTACCGCAACCTTTTCAGCGCCACCTCCATTTAACGTTGGGGTAACTATTGAGATTTTATATTTCATACTTAAATGTTTGTTATCAATATAATATTTCGTTAATCAAAAAATTTAAATTTTTTTTAATAATTCTTTTATACAACAATAAATTTTCTATTTATAATTTTAAATGGCCAACAGAATGATAAATATTTGATTTTTTAATTTCAAACAAATCATTAAAAGGTTTGTTATTCAAGATTCGATTAATAATTTTTTTAAAAAGTTCATCTTCTCTATTTTGCCAGATCGTTCCATAAGTTTCGCTATATTTCTTTATAGCTTGATTTCTTTGATTATCATTATATGTCTTTTTTATTAAAAATTTTAATGACTTAAGAGAAAAATTTGTCTCTAATCTTGTGGATAAATTATTTTTAACATAACCATAATAATCTGATACTGAATATTCTTTTTTACTAAATTTATAATAAAAGGTTGGTAAGTATGCCAAAGCTGCCTCAAAATGGATGCTGGTTTCACCTGCTATTATTGCATCTAAATTTTCAAAATAATTTAATAGCGATACTTCTGTGGGATTAGACCATCTTATCATTTCTTCATCCTTGATAAATAATTTTAATTTTTTAATAAAAATTAAATTTTGAGATGGATGAGTACGCACTATACATTTAACCTTTAATTTAATCAGATGAATTAAAATATTTAAAGTGTCATTAAAATCGCTTAACTTGTTAACAGCCAAACCTATACATAGTTTTTTTGTTTTATTTTCTTTAAATATATTATTTTTTTTTTTGATTACTCTGGTTATTTTTTTTTTTTGCCCACTTAATAATACTTGGCAATTTGCTGCATTTTTTTTTATACGAAGATTTTTTTTTTGAGCTCGATAACAAGCTATGTAATTTTGATAAGCAACATTTCCATCTAGAAGTGCGTAATCAAATTCTAATGGAGGAAAAATTTTACTTACTGAGGCATGCTGAATATAAAGAGTTTTAATTTCTAATATTTCTGCTGTAATACGTAAACTGCGTGCATAAATGCTGTGGTCATTAGACAATATAATTAACTTGGGTTGGATTCTATCAAGTTCTTCCAAAAAGTATGGAATAAACATATAAGATTCGGTTAATTTATATAAGTACCAATAAGTTTTATTTTTATATTTTTTTTTTAAATTTAGATGCAATGGCAATCCACGTACTAAAAAAAGTGCAAAACTAATAATTACGATTTTGGTACTAAATTTCACTCTCTTTAAGTTGTTAAAACTATAATTCTTTTTACTTAAAAATCTTAGAACTGGTTTGATACTATTATACTGATTTAAAGTTCCTGAAAATATATATATAGATTTAGGGTTTTTTTTTTCAAATAAAATAAGTTTTTTAAGGACTCTATAGACAAATGATAAACCTGCATTAAAAAATAAAGGAAAAAATTTATCATTTTTTTTTGCGTATGTTTTGCTAATTAAAGGATTATTAAAAATTTTCCCTATCTCAAGCTCACTCTCTTTACATAAAGCCAAATTGGAAAGTTTAAATAATTTAAAAGAATTCATAAGTTTGTTTTTTGATATACTAAAAAATGATAATTATTAATTAAAATTTTAATAAATATATACTATTAATTTAAATTAAACTATAAAGCGCATGTTATTGTATTCATAAATAGGATATAATATATTAATGAGATTATCTTTTATAGGATTAGAAATTATCCTAAATAAAAAAAATTCAAAAAAATCTATATCGTTCAATGATATAAATTATATGAATAATGAAACTTTGTTATACATAAAAAAACTTAGTAAAAAAGAAATTGACAGTAGAACTGAAGAGTTGATTAAAACTTGTGAAACTGATGTTGGAAAAATTAAACAAATTCTAAATGATAAAGGAATTGTAATTATTAAAGATTTTGTCCCTGAAGTTACAATTGATAAAATATCTCAAGATTTAAAAAACATCAGAGAAGAGATATCTTCTTTTATATCAACTAATAATACTTTTAAAGATAATGCTAACTTTTTTTTTCAAAAAGATAATGCTAAATTTACTAATTATTCTGAATTAGCAAACTATAAAAAAACTGTTGCCAATATTCGTGGAGGACAAGACAAAGGTATGATCGACATTTTTAATGTAGACAAATGTAATTATTCACTTGGTAATATATTAATTCCTTTTTTCAACCAAAAGATTATTTTTGATATATTAAGTGAAGAAAGCTCTAATTTAAATCCAACAAATCTAAATCTTTATTTAAACAATGACATTACAAAAACTCGAGGATTTCATGTGGACACATACAATAAAAAGATAAAAATTTTTTTATATTTAGAAGACTGTCTAAATCTAGATGATGGTCCATACACTTATGTTAAAGAAAGTCATATAAATTCACGATTTGCAAAAATAAACCAATGTATTTCTTCGAACCTTTCTAATTATACTGAGACTCCATTTGTTTCACTTGAAAATATTACTCCAGTTTTAGCAAAAAGAGGTACTTTAGTAATTTCAGATCAAAGTGGTAGTCATAGAGGGTTTCCGCAAGCTTTGGGACACAAGCGAGCAGTTGCAGTAATGAATTATATTAAATTATAAATAAATACAGGTTTAAAAAATATTCAAAATTTAACTTTAATAAAATTGAAATTTTAAGATTGTATATTGTGGATAGAGATAATGAATTTTAATAAGCTCTTAAATGGTTTTTAGGTATTCAAAGTATTAATCTAAAACATTATTGGTACATTATTTTAAATATATTTATTAATTCTTTTTTTTTCGCTTTAAGTAAAATTTTTTAAAAGCAAATATTATAAACCAAATGTAATTTATAAAGAATGAGGGTTTATAAATTAAACTAATTAAAGAATATAAAGCTAAATTGTATTTTTTAATTTTAAATAAACATATAATAAAATAAGGAGTTACGTTATTTAATGTGAAAAATAGAGATTTGGCAAATTGTCTAGATTGCTTAACATTTTCTTTTTCAATCTTTTGAAATAATCTTATTCCCCAATCAGCTAATTTGAATGCTATTGTTTGAATTAAAAATTTATCTTTTAATTCTAAGGCATATGAAAGTCTTTCGTTAATTCCCATAGAATCTGGTCTATTTTGTTTTTTTTTTACACTTTCTACTGTATCACCAAAATCAACCGCGATCATTCCGCAATTATGTATCATTGCCATGTTGTATTTGCGTGTCATATCTATGCCAATTTTAACTTGGGGATAAAGAACATTTTTTTCTAATGGAAAATTGGATAAATTAAAGCAACTCATTCTAAATGATAAACCAGTATACGCACCTGAAAGTGCAAACATATTAGCAATTGCTTCGTAACCCTTGGAATATAAAGTGTAAGACACTTGATATCTTTTTTCAGCTTTTTGCCACTTATCAACAGAATGATGGATAATACTAACATCATCATGCTTACTAAATATTTCTAAACATTTAGCAATATAATCGCCAATCATAAAATCGTCGTCTGAAAGAAAAATTGCATAAGGCGATTTAACCTCGCAGTAGCCTCTAAAAATAGTTTTTATTGGTCCAATATTTTGAGGATTTTTATATATCTTTACTCTCGCATCATTGATAGCTACTGACTTTAAATAGTTCCAGGTACCATCATTTGAATTATTATCAATGATAATAAACTGAACATCTTTTACTTCTGTTTTAAGAAAAGATGGTAAACATTTTTTTATACGATTTATCCTATTGAATGTTGGTAATACCACAGATATTGAAAATGGCTTATTCTGATATTGCATAAATTCTAATCAATATTTTTGTAAATATATCAATTTAATTTAAAATTTTTTTAATCTTAATATTAAATGAATATTTTTTATTTTTGTAGTTAAAAAAATTGAATGATTTATTTTTAAAAGTTCTTGCATTATTTAATTTAATCAAATCTATTAACTTGTAGGGTTTGTTCAGTTTAAGTTCATCAAATTTGTTAATACTTTTCTTGTTAAAGTAACTTGATTTTCCCGATTGTTTTTTGGATTTAATTTTACCAGTTAATATTTTAATAAAATTCTTATTAAATAATTTTACAATTTCTAACTCTCCTTTTTTATAAAGACTTGTAGAAGAAGAAAATTCATTAAATTTAATCTCTTTTTGACACCATACATTGCCTTTATCAATTCCACCTGATATTTCATGAAGGGAAACTCCCCATTTTAAATTTTTAATGATTGCGTGAGCATGTGGATAAAATCCTCTGGCTACAGGTAGATAAGAAGGATGAAAATTTATAGAACTTTTAAATTTTGAAAAAAGATTTTTTGGTATTAACCACGGCCAATATACACTAATTAAAAAATCAATTTTTTTCTTATTTTTTAATGTTGAGATAAATTGTTTTTTATTTTTTAAAAATAGAATTTTTTTTTTATTAAAGCTTTTATCACATGTTAAGATCTCAATATCGATAAATGAGTATGATCTTAATTTCTTAATAACTTTTAATCCTACATTCTTATTTCCTATTAGTAGTAATATTTTTTTTTTCATCACTAGTTAAGAATATTGTTTATAGTTTTTGCAATATAATCTATTTGACTTTTTTTCAAATTGTGGCCACTCGGAAGATTCAATCCATACTTACCTAATTCTTTAGAAAAAAATTTATTTTTACTTTTCCACATTGGATAAGTGCTAATTGATGGAAATATCGGCCTTGTATCTATTCCCTTTTTTCTTAATATCTTAGACAATGTTGACCCATCTATCTTAATTTTTAATTTTTCTTTAATTAAAAATATTGATGTCATCCAGTAAATAGATCTTGCTGGTTTCTTTTCTTTATTTAGTTTTACTTTATTTGAATTTATGAAATTTTTTTCATACCAGCTAAATATTTTTCTTTTTTTTTCAACTAACTCCTCTAATCTTTCAAATTGTGCAAGGCATAGTGCTGCCTGAATATTGGACATAGAATATTTGTAGCCAATTTTTTCTATCCAAAATGTTCCTTTTTTTTTATTATTTCCTCTCCCATGTGCTGCCAGTTGTTTAATTTTTTTATTTAAAGATTTGTTGGAAGTAATTATCATTCCACCTTCACCTGAAACCATTAATTTAGCGCCTTGAAAACTAAAAGCTGCAGCAATTCCAAAAGTTCCTACTAACTTATTGTTATATTTAGCACCTACTGCTGGGGCCGCATCTTCAATCAAATGAATCTTATATTTTTTTGAAATCTTGACAATTTCATCCATTTTAGATGGGTGTCCATAAAGATGAACAACCATTATAGCTTTCGTTTTTTTATTAATTTTTTTTTTTAAAGATTTTGGACAAATGGTCCAAGTGTCTGGATCAATATCAGCAAAAACTACTTTTGCACCTACATATTTAACTGCACTTGCTGTAGCAACCCAAGTAGTGTCGGGAACTATTACTTCATCACCTTTCTTAATATCTAAAGATTTTAGTATTAAATGCATTGCTCCTGTACAACTTGATGTAGGAATGGCGTACTTAACCTTAAAATACTTTTTAAAACTATTTTCTAATTTTACTAAATAATTATTCCAATTATTATTCCAACCATTGCTTACAGCATCCGCAACATATTTTTTTTCTAACTTAGTTATAGATGGTCCTGCTGTAAGTATCATATTAGAGTAACATATATATTTATTTATATATAAATCAATTATTGAGTCTACAAAAAACTAAGTTATTCATAACTAAAAGTTTATTTTTTTTCTAATTTAAAATTACTTTAGGAAGTTCATCAAAAATTCTTTTGATCCAACTTTTTTAATTACTTTGGAGTCTAAAGACTTTGAAATCAACTTTTCACTGTGAAGACTTTCATTTAACCATGATTGAAACCCTCCATCCTTCAAGTGATCTTCAACAACTATCACTTCTTTATATTTTTTTAAATTTACATTTTGATATTTTTTAAACTTCATTCCCCAAAGAGGCATAGAGAATAGTGATCCTGGCTTATATATTTTTTTATCAATCTTATCTATAATGAATTGAATAACTGCGCCTGTTGATAGATATATTTGTTTATTCTTAAAATTTTTTTCATAATCTAAAACTTGTATCCATTTACCAGGAGATACTTTTGGTATTTTTTTGTGTATTTGATAATTTGAGCTTTTATCTAATCTTAAATATGAGGGTTGAGGATTTTTTATAATATAATCAATACATGATTTTAATTCCATAACATCACCAGGAGATGCAATCAACATATTTGGAAAACTTCTAATCAAAGAATAATCTTGTATTGCGTGATGAGAGTATCCTAAATTTCCATAGCCAACCCCCCCTCCAGCTGAAACAATGGTAACAGGTAAATTATGATAATCTAAATCATTTCTAATTTGTTCCGCACATCTGAATGTATTAAAATTTGCAATAGAATATACAAAAACATGTTTACCTCTAGCAGCTAGTCCTGCTGCATAACCCATCATACTTTGTTCTGATACACCGGCATTAAAAATATTTTTTGGAAATTCTGTTGAATAATTTTCTACCATTCCATAACCCAAATCATTCACTATCAAACAAATATTTTTGTTTTTTCTTGTGGCAATGGCAAGCTGTTCTATAAAAATATTTTTCATTTTAATTTTTTTAAAGCTGTGTATAATTGTACTTTTGTAGGAGCCCTGTAATGCCACAAAATTTTATTTTCCATAAAATCAACTCCTTTTCCTTTAATAGTATCAGCAATTATCACCTTTGGTTTATTGCTTCTATTAATTAAAGATTTTTGTATTGATCTAAGGTTATGACCATTAATTTTTTCGACATTGCAATTAAAAGATTTCATTTTTTCTTTTAATGGTTCTAATTTCATTACATTTTTTACAAAGTCTAAACTTTGAATTTTATTGTAATCAATGATTATAAATAAGTTATTTAGATTATGAAAAGATGCAAACAACAGGGACTCCCAAGTAGTTCCTTCATTAAGTTCGCCGTCACTTATTATCACATATACTCTATTGTTAGTTTTATCAATTTTTTCACCCAAGGCTTTACCAACAGCATAAGGTAAGCCATGCCCTAAAGAACCTGATGAAAATTCAATATTCTTTACATTATGACTTACATGAGACATCAAATTGGAATTATTTTTTCCATAACTATTTAAATCTAACTTTGAAAGCATTTTTTTTTCAAATAGTGTGCAATATAAAGCTAAAGCTGCATGTCCTTTGCTAAGAATGAATGTATCATTTTTTCTTAATCTTTTAAAATATAGGACTGCTAATAATTCAACAATAGAAAAACAACTTCCAATATGAGATGATTGTGCTTGAAAAGTTTTTTTTAGAATATTTGTTCTAATATTTTTTATAGATTTTATTAATTTTTTAGTCACCGATTAATAAATTTTAAAATAATTTTATGAATATAATTTATCTCTTTGTTTTCTAGTCCTTGATGGCAACCTATTAATAAACCGTTTTTCATTATATAGTCAGAATTTTTAAAAGCATTAATTCTATTTTCTTTTGAAACAAGTGAATTAAATGCTGGATGTCGCAATATATTACCGCTAAAAATTGGTCTTGTTTGAATATTATTTTTTTCCAAAAAAATCTGTAATTTTTTTCTATTAAAATTTAATCCTTTTTTTAAGATTATTGGATAAGCTAAAAAATTTGTATAAACATCATCAATTATTTTTGGAGTTATAAAATACTCATTGAGTTTTTGAAAAAATTTTTTATGTAAAAAGAAATTTTTATTTCTTAAATTGCTAAATCTTTTAAATTTTTTCAATTGTATTAACCCAAAAGCTGCTCCTAATTCTGAAGGTTCAAAATTGTAACCTGCCTCAGAAAAAACAAATTTTTTATCATATTCAACTCCATTTAATTTAATATTTAATCTTTTTGATATATTTTCTGAGTCTTTAATTAAGGTTGACATTCTTCCCCAACTTCTCAGAATTTTAGCTCTTTGAAAGTAAATCTTATTATTTGTTAAAAACATTCCACCATTACCCGCACAACTTATTACGTGAGAACCATAAAAACTAGTAATAGAAATATCGCTATAAATTCCAGTTGATTTATCAGCTATTTTTGCACCCAAGGTATCTGCTGAGTCTTCTATTATTTTTAAATTATGTTTTTTCGCTATTTTATAAATCTTTCGCCAATCAGGAATATTTCCAATTAAGTTAGGTATTAAGAGAGCCTTGGTTTTTTTTGTAATTTTTTTTTCTAATTGATCTATATCAATTTGTAATGTTTCAATATTTATATCAACAAATATTGGAGTAACACCATAATGCATTAAAGATGAGATTGCTGTCCCAAAGTTTAAACACGGAGTTAAAACTTGATCTCCTTTTTTTAAATTTAGAACTTTAACTGCTAACATAATTGCTGAAGATCCAGAATTTACCATNANGCCATACTTTTTTGAAAAATAACTTGAAANNTTTTCTTCAAANNTTTTGACTGATGAGCCCATTTGAGTTGATTTAATTAGTTGTTGTGTCACAGACTTAATCTCTTCTTTGCCATATACATTTTTTCCATAAGAAATTTTCATAATTTAGTTCTCTAAATATTTAATAATTTGATTTTCACAAACTTTTCTATAATTTTTTTTACTTTTCACTAAAATGTTCCATTCAATTATTTTTTTTAGTGTTTGATCTATATTCCATTTTTGGCTCCAATTTAAGTATTTAATTGCTTTAGTACTATTCAATTTAAGGATTTTTGTTTCTATATTTTTATTTTTTTTTATCAAAATTTTTCTTACCATTTTATGATTTTTAAATTTATTAATTACTTTTTTTACTNTAACAAAACTACTTTTTTTTGGTCCAAAATTCCATGAGTAATCTTTTTTTGATAATTTATTTAAAAATATTTTTTCTGCCAAAATTAAATATCCATAAAGTGGCTCAATTACATGTTGCCAAGGCCTTATATGATCTGGATTGCGAATTATAATAGGTTTGTTCTTATTAAAAGCTTTTAAAATATCTGGAACTAATCTCCCTTTAGAATAATCACCTCCACCAATTACATTTCCCGATCTTGCCGAGCTAACTCTAATTGTTGTTGAGTTTTTTAAAAACGATAAAATATATGAATTAATTAATATTTCCGCACAAGCTTTTGAGGCACTATAAGGATCTTTTCCTCCTAATTCGTCAGTTTCAACATAACTTTTGCCTTTAGAGTTTATTTTATAAACTTTATCTGTTGTTATAATCACAATTGATTTCACTGATTTAACTATCCTTGCAGCCTCTAATACATTTAATGTTCCAATTACATTTGTGTTAAATGTATCAATTGGTTTTTTTAAAGACTCACTCACAAGTGGTTGTGCCGCAAGATGAAAAATTATATCTGGTTTTGTTTCAGATATTTTTTTTTTTAATTGATTAAGATTATTTATATTTAATATAAAATTTTTTTTTATAAGCTTGTAACATTTTGTTTGATTGAACAATGATAATCTTTCAGGTTTTAATGAATATCCATATACATTCGCTCCTAACATATTTAAAAAAATAGATAACCAAGTTCCTTTAAATCCAGTGTGGCCTGTTAAGAAAACTTTTTTATTTTTCCAAAAGTTTTTTAATTCTTTAAATGATTTATTCATCCCAAATCTTCCAAGGAGCTTTTTTTGATGACCATAAAGTATTCAAATGCCTTTTGTCTCTTAATGTATCCATACAGTACCAAAAATCATTATGTTTATATGCTGATAATTTTTTTTTCTTTGCTAAAAAATTTAATGTATCACTTTCAAATATTGTATTTTGTTTATTTAAATAATTGAATATTTTTTTTTCACATACAAAAAAACCTCCATTTATCCAATTTTCTTTCTTTTGATCTTTTTCTAAAAATTTTATTACTTTACTTCCTTTAAATATAATCTTTCCAAAATGTGGTGTTGGCTTGACAGTTGTTAATGTAACTAATGATTTTTTTTTTTTATGAAAATTGATTAATTTATTTATATCTACATTGCTCAACCCGTCACCATAGGTTAAACAAAAAGTATTATTGATATATTTTTTTACTCTCTTTAATCTTTCTCCAGTATTACTGTTTTTTCCAGTATCTATAACTTTTATATTCCATGTTTTATGATAATTTAACTTTTTAAAATAATCTTTAATGACATGTATTTTGTAACCTCCGCAAATAATAAATTTAGAAAATCCAAATACAGAATAATATTTAATAATATGCCACAATATTGGTTTTTTACCTATTTTAACCATAGGTTTCGGAACATAGTCCGTTTCTTCTGAAATTCTAGTCCCAAAGCCTCCAGCGAAAATTACTAATTGCATATTGCAGGTAATAAATATGTTTTCATCACAGGTAAAATCACGAAGTTTTTTCATTATTATATATCAATTGGTTTATTATTAATTATACCAGAAACAAATTTAAATAAAGCTATATCAGGTTTAAATATTTTTTTATATTATATTAAAATTATGATTTTTTTAAGTTGTTAAAATTCTATTTGTTTCTAATTATTTCGTCAAAACTACCGCTGTCTACTAGCTCACCTTTTTCTAATTTGTATATAATATCACAATTTTTAACCGTATTCAATCGATGGGCAATTAAGATGATTGTAATATCTTTTTTAAGTTCATCTATAGCATCCATCACTGCTTTTTCAGTTTCAATATCTAATGAACTTGTTGCTTCGTCAAGAATTAAAATTTTTGGGTTATGATATAAAGCTCTTGCAATACCTATTCGCTGACGTTGTCCACCTGATAATCTAACACCACGCTCTCCAATTATTGTTTGATACTCTTCGGGCAATTCATTAATAACAAATTTATGTAAATTTGCGATTTTAGATACTTTTTCAACCATATTTTGATCTATATTTCTTGGTTCAACTCCAAAAGCAATATTGGCCATGATATTGTCATCAGAGAGATAAATTTGTTGAGGCACATAACCAATTAATCCTTGCCAAGCTCTTAAATTTTTGTCGTTTATTAACTTTCCATCAACTTCTAAAGAACCTTTTTGAGCTTTAAGAAGTCCTAAAATTATATCAACTGTAGATGTTTTACCACATCCAGTTGGGCCAATTAATCCAACAGTTGATTTTGCATGAATAGTTAAATTAATATCATGTAATGCTACTCTTGAAGTGTTAGGATAATTATAATAAATGTGGTTTAGTTTAATAACTTTATTAAATGTTAATGTTTCTTTAACTGGACTGTTAATATCTATATTTAATTTTTTAAGATCACTATGTAGCTTGATTATTGAGGGGCCTATAAAAGTTAGCTGAGTAAAAGAAGCATAAACTTGCTGTAATGCGGGCAACAAACGATAACCAGCAAAAACGTATAAACTAATAATCGGTAGAGAATTGTTAATATTTCCTGATTTTGTCATTACATAAAGTATTATTAATAAAATACCTCCAAAGGATATACCTTCTAAAATGAAACGAGGTAATTGAGCCACAACTTGAGATGAAGCATAAGTTTTAGCAAAAATTTTAGCAGGTTTTGAAAAACTCTTAATATAATTTTCTTCTAATCCTCCAACTTTTATCTCTTTTATAGCACCAAAAGCTTCACTGACTGATGTGAAGCGTAATTGATTATTTTTAAGTCTTTCTTCGCCAATTCTACTTAGAAAGCCTTGAACAAAATAGAAAATAATTAAATAGGTGAAACCAAGTGATAAACCAACAATCAACGCAAGTATTGGATCAACAATAATTAATAAAGTTATTATTGTAATAATAAGAATAACTTTGGCAATTAACTCCATCAAAGGATACATGCCATTTCCAGTTACTGTACCAACCTCTGATAAAATAGTTTTTCCAAGATCAGCGCTGTTTCGAGATAAAAACCAACTGTAGGGTTGATTTAAATAACCTTCAACTAATCGTTTTCCAATAGTATATTCACACATTCGAATAAAACGAAGTTGTATATAAATTGTTAATGTTTTAAAAATCAGTGAGGCAATTAAAAGTATAAATGCAAAACATCCTAAAAAAAATAAAAATTCTTGTTTAGTTTTTAAACCAAAACTTATTGAAGTATGAAACAAATTGTTTAGTAAAATATTTGTTTCTATTACAGTAGGATTTGTAAGGACTGCAATAAATGGTAAAATAGATGCAACACCTATAGTATCCAGTAACGCCATTATTAAAATCATTCCAAGTAATATACCCGCTTTTTTACGTTCATGAGGAGAAAGCAAAAATAATATTTTTTT
>NHDJ01000027.1 GCA_002167265.1 Verrucomicrobia bacterium TMED56
TCTCACCAGTGAGTTTTGGTCTTGCGAACCATAATTTGAACCACTCATCTGTGCCCGGTCTTACGTTGTGCTTTCTCTGATATTGTGCTTTTTCTGTACCAGTGTACGATAGGTTTTCACCCATAGATGGCTCTTGTGTGTTAGCCACACCTGCCAATTGTTTTATTCTTTCTAACTCGTCCACTAAATTGTCCAGTCTTTCAATTGCTGTTTGGTAGGTTTGTGAGCTTTCACTTGTTCTACCTTGCCACCTTTTGCCAAGAACTCTTTCATTTTCTCATCTAATTCTCGCTGTTTTTCTTGAGGTGTCTTCTCCATACTCCCTGCGGCGTATGGCCTGTTTATTCCACTAAACTTTGGCATTCATGTACTCCTTTATTTGAGGCATAACACTAGTTATGCTATTTTTTCTATATTTGTCTCGCATGGCAATCTCTTTGCAGAACGTTTGCCAACGCAAGGTGTTACTTTTAGACTTACACATTTCTATGAGCTCGTCTAACTTCTCGTTACAATCTTTGTTAACAAAATCCTTTTTAACATTTTGCAGTCTTTCACTGGCAATGTCAAGCAAAGATTGTGGTAGATTGTCTGGTCGGTAGTGTGAAGGTGATTCAAGCACATAGAAATAGTTGTGATATTGTTTCTCCTGGATCCAGGCAAATAGTTTATCAAGCACTAATAAATTAAGATTACTGACGACAGTGTTGATGGAAAAATGCACGTCATTTTTTTCCAAGTGCGTTAGTGTATCCATTATTTTTTTCCAATTACTTGGATATCTAACATAATGGTTATCATTACCATATGCGTCTATGCTAATTGTTAATTTTTCTCTTTTAAATTTTTTGAAGATTTGAATCCATTCTTGGTCCGGCTTGATAGTTCCGTTTGTTTGTATCCTTAATGTAATTTTTTTTGCCTTGTCTGGACTTATTTCATTCAATATCTTTTTCACTTCCGGGACCATGAGTGTTTCGCCACCCCTTATATCAAGGAACAATAGATTATCATGTATGATACTGTTCAATGCATCTATTTTGTTTTTATCAAATGTTGAATAATCTGCTTCAGGATTCTCACTTATGCCAAGAGCTTTGTTTTCAGCATGAAATTTACTACTATCGGCTTCGTTGCAACTTAAACATTTTAAATTACATAAGTTGCTGATATGCACTTCTGCATATAAAGGATTTTTTATGTTTTTCAGTCTAAGCCTATCAATAATCTTTTCATAATATTCTATAGGTTGATTGTTATCGATTTTATAGAAGTTGTTGTAGACTGTCCTTGCACTAGAATTTGTTTTTGCTTCTTGGAAATGGCACAATTTACAAGCATCCAAAGTTTCGCCTTTTAAGAATTTTTCCCGTATGCTTTGTACACGTTTTGAGTTAAAAAATTCATGTGGTGATTCATTTTGAATGTTGCTGTGTCGTTGCACCATTGCACAACATATATTGTTCTGTCCTCCAACCCTCGTGGTTACATTTACAAAAGGTTGTATGCAGAAATTTTTATTGATCTTGCTTTCCATATTTTTCAAGTGCTTGTTGTACTTTACTTAATGGATCTCTGTTTGCTTGGTAAAGAATTCCGTATCCTCCGGCTGACTGCCATTTCTGTATGTTGACCGGTCTGTCGTCTATTAGGATATTTGGTGTTCCCGTTCCTTTGTCCTTGGCATAGGATTCTTTCCTGCCCGTCACTATTATTTCGTCAGGCTGTTCAATGTTATTCGATATCCATACCTTTTTGTATTTGCCTGAGTTNTCATGGTCNCCTCNNAAAGGTGANGTGTTAATACTNAATTTNCCNCCAGTNAANTNTTTNACNATGNCTTATNANNNNATCTGCNGNGGNAAATTTNGGTAGNNNTGCAAAGAANTCNGTNCCTGTNATNCNGTCAATNACTTNNTTCTTNAAATCTTTTGTCTTNTCNTTNGTCANTTNNTTCCANTGTTCNACACCATANANNNNTTCNACNCCACCNAAGAANTCTGCNAGGACNCCNTCCATGTCNAGATATACANTTGGTTTNNCATCTNCCATATCTTCATTATACAACTTNTTGTTGTTTTCGTCAATCTGNTTACCAAGTCTGTCTTGNATTATGTCNTANANNTTTTTNCCANTGTNNCCNCCCATTATTATTNTNNTNAATTCNTGNTCTTGNCCNTTGTTGGCNAGTTCTCTGGCCTTNGANGCNGAGGCACCNGNNGCNCCTTCTTGNTCTGGATCTCTNTCNCCNGCACTTACAACATCTATTGAATCAAACTTATANAGNTCATTTCCTTGTTTGTCNGGCTTTCCGTTGTATTGATTNAANAATTTTTGGAACTCCATCACTCTATCTGAACCAGCGATCATGACTATTCTTGTTCTGCCTTCTGCTTGTATTTTTTGTAATGCTTGTATGATTGTTTTTACCCCGGCATCGCCTATTGCTAGTTGNGGGTAGAANATTTTTAGATAGTCTTGTTTCTCTTTGAAACTTAACGGATCTGTTTTATTGTTTTGTTTTTGTGAAAGGAATATGTAACCTTTTCCATTGACCTGTTTGGCCATTGAAATAACTTTGTCTAATAATTTCTGGTGTCCTATTGTGGGTGGATTGAATCGGCCAAAGGCAAAAACCGCTGTTGAACGATCGTCCTCCCTAAGAAACAGTTCCCTTAGGTGCATCGTATTCGCCTTGCTTTATGTTTTCTAATTCTCTGTCTGATATCACTCTCGCAACCTGCTCTCTTGTCTCTTTAGGAAACATGTTGCTAACATCGTCCTGTGTTGAACCAAATTCTTTAACGTATTCTTTTGCGGCATCATTCACAAGGTACATCCAAAGTTTTTGCGCCTTCTCATGGTCATACACATTCTTGGCCAGTTTTCTCTTGATGTTTGAGATGATTGGCATGAAACGTCTACGATACAGATCCTCATTGTTCATGATGTATATATCTAGCTCGTTTACAGCGTCTGAGTCTATGTTTTCTTTGATAAATTGTGATGCTCTCATACAAGCGTATTTATTAGTAAAGGTTCTCCAGAAGCCACATGTAAAATGGTGATGAGAATGTGAATTTCCATTCTCCGTTGTGTCCCATCTGTGTGACATTCTTTAATGATGCTTGTAGTTCCGTACCCTCTTCACGTTGCTGTGTAGCCCATGGTTCCGGATAGTCGGGAGTATACACACCCTCGTACACCAATGTTCCTATGTCTATCTCATCGATCCCTATATTCTTGATGTTAAGCAGTTGGTCATTCAGTATATCACCTTTTTCATTGATCACTGTNTGATTACGAGTCTTGCCTGATCTGTAGATGATNAGGTTATATTCCTTGCCATCCTCTAATTCGTGTTCGAACTCTATGATATCAGGTTTGTCCTCGGTGCCTGTTATCTCTCCCTTGAAATAACTATGTTTGTCGATCAGGATCTCCGTATACGGAGGTTGATCCCACATGGTTGCATATAATTCTAGTTTAAATTTTAATTTTTCGGTTGCCATTCAAATTCCAATCCTGCTGTATGTCCTGTGTATGGAATATTTACGTCATCTCTGAACAGCTCGATGAATAACTGGGTACCAGGCACTTGTACTTTCATGTATTTGTCATTACGTTGTAAGACCTCGGCCTCTTTAGTCCTATCGTTGTNAGTGCATTTCAAAATAATTTTTTCCATTATCCTACCGATCCCTCCATGCTTACTTCAAGTAATTTATTGGCTTCTACAGCAAACTCCAAAGGTAGTTTTTGAAATACGTCTTTACAGAAGCCCGACACAATCATGTTTACACTATCCTCTTCATTGATACCTCTTTGCATAGCATAGAACAATTGATCCTCATCTAATTTGCTTGTGGTTGCTTCGTGGTTGACTGTGCTTGTATTGTTTCTGTTAGTGATCTCTGGAACTGTGGATGCCTTGCACTTACTACCCATCATTAACGAATCGCACTGTGTGAAGTTTTTTGCATTGTCCGCCTTTGGCATTATTTTGACCATACCTCTATATGTGTTATGGCTTTTGCCTGCACTTATACCTTTTGAAATAATTGTGCTTTTAGTATTCTTTCCTATGTGTATCATTTTGGTTCCAGTGTCNGCCTGTTGCATTCCATTAGTCAACGCCACACTGTAAAATTCTCCCACGCTATTATCACCAAGCAAAATACAACTTGGATACTTCCATGTCAGTCTAGAGCCCGTCTCAAACTGTGTCCAAGTGATCTTGCTGTTCTTACCTTTACACTTTCCCCTCTTTGTGACAAAATTGTATATGCCACCTTTACCAGTCTCAGGATTTCCCGGGTACCAGTTTTGTATTGTAGAATATTTTATCTCAGCATCATCTAAAGCCACTAGTTCAACATTGGCGGCGTGTAGTTGATTTTCATCTCTCATTGGCGCAGTACATCCTTCAAGGTAACTTACGTAACTGCCTTTGTCCGCTATTATCAAAGTTCTTTCAAATTGTCCTGTGTTAGCCGCATTTATCCTAAAGTATGTCGACAATTCCATTGGACATCTTGTATTAGGTGGTATGTAAACAAATGACCCGTCTGTAAACACCGCTGAATTCAAAGCGGCGAACGTATGATCACTGATAGGTATTACTGATCCGAGATATTTTTTGACAAGAGCAGGATGATTATGAACTGCTTCACTAAAACTACAGAAAATAATTCCCATTTTTTCGAGATCTTTTTTAAACGTGGTTGCAACTGAAACAGAGTCAAACACGGCATCAACAGCCACGCCGGCAAGTGCGGCCCTTTCATTCAGAGGTATTCCTAACTTTTCAAAATCCTTTTTTATTTCAGGGTCTACTTCGTCGTAACTTGCTGGTCCTTTTTTTGGAGCGGAATAATAACTTATAGCTTGATAGTCAATGGGCTCTATTTCAAGATTTGCCCAGTCTGGGTCCTTAAGTAATTTCCATCTTTGATAAGCCTTTAATCTAAAGTCAAGTAACCATTGTGGTTCTTTTTTAATTTNGCTTATCTTACGTATTANGTTTTCGTTTAAACCAGGAGGCAACGTTTCGGATTCTACATTAGTAGTAAAACCAGCCTCATATTTTTTATCTAATCTTTCATTTATTGTATCTGGCATTGATTCTAAAGGAACGTGCCAGCCAAATACCCACCCAATAAAAATGCTAGTATGTATTTTGTCCAGGATGTCCAAGATCGTTCGACTTTGTATCCGTTCTCCTTGAGGCAAATTACATGTGCGTCGATTGATTCAGCGGTAACTTTAATATCTACTGTCTGTATGTTTTCTATATCATTATCTGTCATATTTTAATTGTACTATACTATCGGTATTTGTCAACCTAGTTGGTCTTTAAAAGACCTACTGATAGTGCGAGATTTATGAATTAATTAGTACTGAACTTATAGTACCAGCAGTTACGGATGTTGCTTTGGCTCTGACCCATACAAAGTTGCCTGTGAAATTGGCAGTTGAAATTAGTGTGCTTTGGTCTGCTGTGAAAGTAGTACCTGTGATATCGAAGTAATCATCTTCGGTTGGTGTTGTTGCTAATGATCCCTGCATTTTTATAGAACCAGTCATTGTAGAATTAACTTGATATGCAACTGTGTGTACACCATCTGGTTGTGAGTAGTAGCCGTCACCTTTTGATTTATCGCTAACAAACCCTGTGTGGTCCAGTGTAGTTGTCGTTGAACCATCGGATGTTTCTGTTGTGACAATCTCTTCTACAATAAGTTCATTAGCAGAAGTTTCTGTCTTTACAGTAAAAGTGCTATTGTTGTTTGTAGTGCCTGTAACAGTTATTAGATCTCTTACGTTGAATCCAGCTAAACTTGTGCTTGTAGATGTGATCTTGTACTCCGATCCTGTCGCAGTGAAACTGATATCTGTACCAGTAACGTTTGCTAGGTGCGATTTAGACGCTAGTAGTGTTGTGCTTGTCTGTGCCATCGTTGTTATTTATTCAGTATATTTTCTTTTGAATCTTGCTGTCTTTGGCCCTAGCCCGTACACAGCGGCCAGTTCGTTTGGTTCCTGCCCATCTACAGTAAGAATATTGATGTATCTAATCTTGTGTGCTTTGCCATCTGCTTCACCTAGTTCCTCACAGATGCAGTTGTCATCATTCACTTGTTTTACTCTCAATAGGCTTCTTTTTATAACAGGCTCACCAAACCAATTCTTTTGTATCATGCTTTCAACGATCGATTGGCTGTTGAATATACCTTTATCTCGTAGTTTCTTTATTGCTTCCATTTTTTACCTTGACAAATTTAATTACTTTGTCTATTCCTTTCTGTGCTATCATGTATATTGTTGTTAAAAACTTTTCATCTTTTACGTAGAAGTATCCATGATAACAGTGTGGAGACCTGTCTTCTAGGAAGTCTAGTACGAACTTGTTAGTGATCAGGCAGTTATCAATATTTCTTTCGATGAATTCACATAGTGCATGTCTTTCTGTTTCATTGATGTGTTTATGTACGTCCTTCTTAAGATGTACTTGGTACTGGTACTTGCCATGCGGTAGTCTGTCACATCCTACTGTGTTCTTGTCTAGTAGACCAAACTTTGGATCTACAACTTCGGTTTTGACATGGTAATTTGTGAATGATCCTATTAGATCTTCTGACATGCTTTTGTTTGTATAGAATATCGCTTTCTTGTCCTGCATACGGAATCTTATGCTGTCCCTGTGTTGAATTATGAAGTCTGCCAAGTTNTTCATATCAGGTGCATCGGGATATTCCTTTTTGATCCACGNCAATTGTTTGTCGGTTGTGGGGTAGAACATCAAACTTCCTGGCATCTTAAATATCGTCTTNTAACGATACTTGCCGTAGTATAACTTATTATGATGTTTTCTCATCAGATACTTTTGGTTTCACTGTTTCTAATACTTTAGGTTCTTTCTTTGCCTTGAAGTTCACTGTTAATTTAGGAGCAACATCATCTGACAATCCTACTTCCACCATTCCACCTTCATTCAGTTCGCCAAAAAGAATCATCTTAGATAACGGATTCTTGATCTCTTCGTCTATGATTCTCTGCAACGGTCTTGCACCCAGCTTGGCATTGAATCCTTTCTTGACCAAGTAGTCAAGTGCCGGATCTGTTGCATTTACTTCAACATCCTTCTCTATGGTCATTGTGTTTAGCTCTTGCAAGAACTTTTTGACTACAGACTTCATTGTTTTTTCACCTAACTTATCAAACTTGATTACTGCGTCTAGTCTGTTCCTGAACTCTGGTGGGAAGAACTTCTTGAGTGCCTTGTCGTCTTCACCTGTTCTCTCACTCTTACCAAATCCTATGTTGTTTCTCTCCATGTCCTCTGCACCTAGGTTTGAAGTCATTATAAGTGTGATGTTTCTGCAGTCGGCTTTCTTGCCATTGGATCCTGTCACTGTTCCATAGTCCATTACCTGTAGCAACATGTTAGACACATCTCTGTGTGCTTTCTCTATCTCATCAAACAGCACGACTGAATGTGGGTTTTTCTCGACCTCATTGATGAACATACCGCCACCCATGTTAGAATCTTCATAGCCTACGTAGCCCGGAGGCGATCCTATCAGTTTTGATATTGAATGTTTCTCCTGGTACTCCGACATGTCATATCTTATTAGTTCAACACCTAGTGTTTTAGCCAGTGTTCTAGCAGTTTCAGTCTTACCACAACCTGTTGGTCCTAGGAATAGGAATGATCCAACTGGTTTGTTAAGATTTTTAAGTCCTGCCCTTGCAATCAGTATCTTGTCTGTGATTGTGTTGATTGCCTTGTCCTGACCAAACACTTGCAGTTTCATTTTCTCTTCCAGTGTTTTCAGATTACTTGCTTGTTTCTGAGATAATTGTTCTATGCTTATCCCTGTCATTACTGATATCTCGTGTATAATCTCTTCATGATCGATCTTGCCATCTTTTACACCATTCAATCTAAGTCTTGCACATGCAACATCAAGTATATCAATGGCTTTGTCTGGGAGTTTTTTATCAGCAATAAATTTGCTAGAATAATCAACAGCATCTTCACATGCTTCGTCTGTGATAGTGCATTTATGAAATGCTTCATAGTATTGTTTAACACCTTTCAAGATCTTTACAGCCGTTTCTTTCGAAGGCTCACCTACTTGTAGTCTTTGGAATCTCCTCATAAGTGCTCTATCTTTTTCAAAATACTTTCTGTATTCTTCCCAAGTTGTAGAAGCAACAACCTTTATCGAACCTTTCAGCAACGCAGGTTTAAGCATGTTTGCCATATCCATACTGTTACCTTGGCCTGTTGCACCTGCACCCACTATCATGTGTGCTTCGTCTATGAATAATATTGTTTTACCTTTTTGATCTAATGCGTTAACAATCATCTTCAATCTCTCTTCGAAGTCACCTCTNAANTTNNNGCCNGCTATCAANCNAGTTNACATCNAAACTNNANACNATATGATCNTTNANNTATTCTGGNATATCGTCCTTGTTCTTTGCAATTCTTCTAGCTAGTCCTTCTACCACCGCTGTTTTTCCTACGCCCGGGTCTCCTACTATTAAAACATTATTTTTATTTCTTCTAGCAAGTATTTGTTTAAGATTGTTGGTTTCTTCATCTCTGCCTATCACTGGATCAATCTTCTTGTCAAAGTACTTTTGGTTCAAGTTCTCACAGTAGCTTTTCAATATTCTATCGGCTTGGTTGGGTCTCAATCTTTGTTCACCCCCGGGTTGCTGTGGTCCACCCATCGATGCCATTCCTTCATCAAGTATGGTCTCTGTTGACACGAGATCCATTAGATCTTGTTTATCCACTTTGTGTTTCTTTAGGAAAAACGCACCATAGCTTTTCTTCTCTGCAAATATACTAATCAGTATGTCAATGGAAGTTACATCTTGTCTCCCTTGGAACAGTGCCTGTGTGAATGCCCTGTTCATAAGTCTTTCTAGTGATGCTGTTTTTCTAGGAACTACTGGGTTTTCGCCCTTGGACACTATGTCATTACATTTTTTATCAAGATATTCTTCGACCTCTTTAATTAATACCTTAGTGTCGATCTTGAATTCTGTTAATGTCGTTCCTATGACTGTGTCTTTGATCAGTGAAAGTAGAACATGTTCTATGGTAACATACTCGTGTTTCCTCTGTTCTGCTTCTTTAACTGCGTCTTCGAATATTTTTTCCAGTCCTTCGTTTGCTTCTAACATCTCCACTCCAATCTATTATTCCTTGTTGTATTTTTGTAAAAGTCGCTAAATCCTTGTCGTCCCATTCTAAATCCTGCTGTATTGCCGCTATTAATCTTTCCACTGCTTTTTGCTCTGGTGTTTGCTTTTTGTAAGTTCCGTTTAATATCTTCCATACTTTAGTCCTCTTTCCTATTTTGATTTTTTGTTTGCCATTTCCCATCGTAATTTACTAACCCTTTTATTAAATGTAATACCTTCAAGGTGGTCGCATTCATGCTGGAAGCACTTGGATTCCATTCCGGTGAGTTTTGCGAATTTTGTTTCTCCTTGTGTGGTTTCATATTTTACTTCTACTATACTTGGCCTTTCTACTTTTAACCATATTCCTTTAAAACTCAGACACCCCTCCACGTCGATCACTTTATCCTCACTGAAATTTATCACTTGTGGATTCCAAATTATAGCATGGTTTTTAAATGTGTCAAATGAACTGTGACCTATGGCGAAGAATCTTTTGGTAATGCCTATTTGGTTGGCCGCTAGTCCCATGCCCTTTTCTGCAATCATTAAATCTATAAAATCATTTTCAAATTTTTCGATGTCGTCATATCCGTTTATAGAATCATCTTGTGTCCAAGGTGTGCTGGTTTGCATAAGTGTCAGGTGCGGGTACTGGAACAGTTGTATCATTTCACTATCTCCACGTCTGCTTCCGTCTCTATCACCACCCTGGCACCGCAAGCCAACAAAGGCTTGTCGTTTCCACCATAGGTAATTTTGCTTGGTCCTTTGATCTCGACTTCATGGCAGTATGTGTTTTTTGATCCTTGTTTTATTGTTATCACGGGATCGTTGGCATTGTTCTTCTTGTTCGCTCTGATCACGTGTTGATTGACGTGTATGTATTTCTTTCTTGTTCTCACTATAGATCCTTTATCTTCTTTAGGTCACTAGCCGATAGTTGTGGTATAAGCACGTGTATCTTGACATACAGATTGCCCTTGATGTTTAAAGTCCTATGTACTGGCATTCCTCTTCCCTTCACCATTAGTAATGTGTTGGGTTGTGTGCCAGCCGGTACGTTGACAGATATCACACTGTCCTCCAATGTCTTTAATTGTATCTTGTGTCCTCTTACTGCTTGGAAACAATCGACGGTCTTATCGGTGTATAGGTCGTTTCCCTTACGTGTGTAGCCGTCGGAGTCCAACACACTCATCTGTACCATTAGATCACCACGTGGTACGTTCTTGATCGAATCGTCACCCATGCCTGCGTACTTGAATGTGACTCCATGTTGCACACCTGCTGGGATCTTGACTGTTGCAAATTCTTCCCTTCCGGATGGGAGTCTGTAGTTAATAGTCTTCTCGCTGTTGATCATGGCCTCTTTTATGCTTATGGCCATCCTCACGTTAATACTCCTGTTGCCACGTTTCACACTCCTGAACACCCTTTCACCGCCCTGTCTTCCTGTGAAGTTAAATCTAC
>NHDJ01000028.1 GCA_002167265.1 Verrucomicrobia bacterium TMED56
AAATGATAAGTGTAGAGGACTCTTTTTTTACATATGAATTTAAAGACTATTATAAAATTTTACCTTCTATTTTAGATAGCAAAATATTATCAGTTATGAAAAAAAATGGAAAAAAAGTAAAAAGCAATTTTTCTTATAAGTCGAACATAAATAGTAATTGGATTTCAAGTTTAAGTCTTAGAAATTGGTTAAGAAAAAATCCTAAATATTTTTAATGGCTAATGTTTTAATTGTTGGTTTTGGTAATATTGGCCTTAGACATTGTGAATCTTTAGTTAATTTTGAAAAAATTAAAAAGATTTTTATTTATGACAAAAATTATGAAAAATTAATAGATTTTAAAAAAAAAATTAAAAATAGTAAAAAAATAAAAAATATACAAAAAATATTAGGTGAAAAATTTATATTAAAATATAAAAAAAGAATACATTCTGTATCATTATTCTCTAATATAATTTGTTATGACTTAATTTTTTTAAATAAGATATATTTAAAATAATTTAAAATTTTTAATAAACTTTTCCTTTTCTAAGTAAAATATCTATACATCTAAAACTACCAGAATTTGGGGGGATTGTATGATCAATACTATTAAATATTCCTGTCATTACACCAGATCGAGAAGTTGCTTCAGTAAGATTTAATCCACATGGTAAATTATCTGGATTATCTCTTAAATCTACTTTTATTTTTCCAGCTTTATTATCAATCGAGAGATTTATTTTAATCTCTAAACCATTTTTTGGTAAATTAGGAAAAGGATCGTGTTTAGTTTTAATAGTTATATTCCCTTTGGGAATTTTTTTTATCGCTTCTCGCATTCTTTTTTCACTATAATTTAACCAGCTTTCCACAAAGCTTCTAAGTTTATTCCATCCAATGTCTTGTCCAATTTTAATTAATTCTCTCTCGCCGATACGAACAGCTCCAATCATGGCAAGATAATCACCTTTCCATTGCTCAGGCGCTCTAAAGCGAATTTCACACATTCTTATAATATCTGAAATATCTGCATAATTTTCTTGAATTTTTGTTCCAGGGAAAATTAAAGCTCCTTCTTCAAAAACATCTTCGACGTCTGCCATATAAGTTGTTGGTTTTGAGTTACCTATATCTGCTTGATGGGCTTTAACGCAAACACTGAAGCGATGAATTCCTTTATGATCTATTACAGGAACAATTATAGTATGGTCAGCTGCATGTGACCCTCCGTGATAGGGAGAGTTAATTAAGTATGCATCACCTTTCTTTTTTTTTGGATGATATTTGTCTATATTTCTAGCCATAATATCAGGGCCAGATAGTACATGGACAGGCAAACTTTCATCTGCAGCAATGAATGAATTATCATAATTAAGTATACAGCATGAAAAATCATGAGCGGTATTTAGAACACCTGATCGTCCAGTTCTCATTAGAGTATTTGCCATTTGCTGACATATTCCTTGAAACTTACTACTAATAACAGCTAATTCAGCACCGTTGATTGCTGGAGTCTTATTTTTTAACGTTACCATAAATATGTCGACCTTTCGTCAAATTTTTTATCTTTCTTATTTTTAGGAATGAATAACTCTAAACAGTTTTGGTCATTAAGTCTAAATCTAACATTTGGCTCTATAAGCACAGATGTGAATTTTGTTTCAATAACTGCAGGTCCAATATATTGTCTATTCAATTTCAAATTTTTATAATTCAAAATATTTGTTTTAACTAAACCTTTATTTTTGAAATAGACATTTCTTTTTTCAATTTTATCTTTTAATTTTTTATCTCTATTTTTATTAGAGATTAATTTTGTCTTGCTAATTTTACAAATGACTCTCGCCTTCCATTGAATAATTTCAATATTACTGTCAAGATCTTCAATCTCAAAAAGTTCTTTGTGCTTTTTATGAAATGCACTTTCAATATCTTTAATATTAGATATTTTATTTTCTTTATTTAAATTTATTGGTACTTCAATTTCCCATACTTGATCGGTATATTTAGCCTCAATAAAATATAAAATTTTTTTTGATAAAAATTTTAATTTAGTATTTTCTATAAATTTTTCACATTTTTGCCTCAAGCTTCTGACTGTTGTATTAATTTTTGAAAAATTAATATTTTTAGTAGTAACTGGCATTGTAATTGAAAACTCATTGGTAATATCAGCTATCATCGCACCAGCAGCTGACAAGACAGGTCCGAGATTTGGAATTAAAATTACTTTGCAATCTAATTTTTTAGCTAGATTGACAATATTAATTCCTGAAGCACCTCCTCCAGCAATTAATGCAGATTGAGAAGGATTAAAACCTTGATGGATAGTTAGATTCTTAATTTCTTGCGCCATATTTTCAGTTACAACTTCTAAGATAGAAATCGCTGTTTCATAATTTGACATATTTAATTTTTTTGCAATTTTATTAATTGATTTTCTTGCTTTAGAGAGATTTAAAATTAGTTCACCACCTAAAAAATATTTTGGATTTAAAATGCCACATACTAGAGCTGCATCAGTTACTGTTGGATTTTTTCCACCATTGTCATAACAAGATGGACCAGGTTTAGAGCCAGCGCTTTGAGGACCAACATGCAGTAAACCTCCATCATCTACCCAAGCTATACTTCCGCCTCCAGCACCTATACTTCTTACATCAACTGAAGGGAATCCGGTCATATGCCCTCTATATTTTTGACCTATCCAGGTTTCATGGGTACGAGGTATTTTACCATCTTTAATTAAACTTATGTCAAAAGTTGTTCCTCCTAAATCTGTAATAATAGCATTATTGATATTTTTTAAATTATTTAGGTAAAAATTTCCACCAACCGGCGCCATTGATGGTCCAGAATTAATCAAATGAATAGGCGTATTGGCCGAAGATTGTAAATCTAATACACCCCCTTGAGATGTTACCATAAAAAACTTTCCTTGAAATCCTTTTCTTAAAAGTAAATTATTTAAGTTGTTTAAGTATGTTGACATCAAGGGTTTTAATGAAGCATCAATAGATGTTGAAGATGCTCTTCTATATTCTCTTAAAATTGGATTAACTTTGTGAGAGAGAGATATTGGTACATTTGGTAATTTTTTTTTAAAGTATTGCTCTAATTTTAGCTCATGTTTAGGATTTACGGTTGACCATAATAAACAAACAGCTATTGATTCTATTTTAAGTTTTTTTAACTTCTTAATCAAAACTTCAAGATTTTTAGTTTGAAGTTTTTTAGAAATGGAACCATCGTAATATACTCTTTCAGGTATCTCAAAAGTTAAATGTCTAGGGATGTAAGGGTCTGGATATTCAACCGTAAAATTAAATATTTCTATTCTTCCTCCTTCTCTAAACAAAAGAGTATCTCGATGCCCCTCTGTACAAATAAAAGCTGTTTTAGCTATTTTCTTTGTAAGAATTGCATTAATGGCATGAGTAGTTGCATGAGTGAAACTTGTTAAGTTTGATAAAAAATTTTCAGTAGAAAGATTAAGGGACTCCGCTACTTTATTAACACCCTTTAATATTCCAATACTAGGATTTGAAGGAGTTGTTGGCACTTTAAAAACAGAGATTGTTGAGTCATTTTTTTCAATCAATAAATCCGTAAAAGTACCGCCTGTATCTACCGATAATCTCATAATACATTTCTATTTTAACCCAATGCAAATATCATTGGGTTAAAATTTAATTATTTTTATTGCATTAAACTTGTCCAAACTTTATCAATTAAAGTCTGGGAGTTTGCATTACACGCTTGACCAAATTTTACAGGAATTCCATCAGGAACTTGTATATTAGTTGCGTTTTTCATTTTATCTGAAAGATATTTTTGAGACTCTGGAATTGCATTAGCGTAAGCTGCAAAATTTGAAAGCATAGCCATATTTTCAGGGTGCATCAAAAAGTTCATGAAAGCTTTGGCTTCCTCAATATTTTTAGCTCCTTTTGGTACGACAAGACTATCAAACCAACCAACTACACCTTCTTTAGGGTAAGCATAAGTTAAATCATCAACTCCATCCCACTTACCTTTCTGACTATAGCCATCCCAATGAGCGTGTATAACAACTTCACCACTCATAAGTCTATCATTAATACCTTCTGATGAATAAACAGCAACGCATTGTTTTTGTTCAAGTAATAGATCTAAAACAGCCTGCATTTCATTTGGGTCTTCAGAACAAAAATTTGAACCAAGAGCTAGATGAGCCATGTTTACAACTTCTTCAGGTGATTTAAATACAGCTACTTTACCGCATACTTCATCTGATGGTTTAAAAAACTCCATCATTGATGAGCCATCTCCTGAGTAAGAATTAGCTCTATAAGCCCAGCTTGCTGATCCCATTTGATATGGAGTAGAATATTCCTGCATTGGATCAAATGAAGGTCCTTGGAATTGCTTAGCAACATATTTGTAATTTGGCATATCTTTAATACCATCAACTTTTTCAATGAGTCCTTCTTTAATCATTATTTCAACAAAATGCTGAGAAGGTACTGCTAAGTCATATCCTGTAGATCCACCACCAGCTTGAAGTTTAGCTAGCAGTGTTTCATTGGAGTCATAGCTATCTATAGTTACTTCAATTCCAGTTTCTGCTTCAAATTTTTCAACAAGTTCAGGTGGTGTATAATCTGACCAATTATATAAATTAAGTTTACCAGCAGCGAACGCTCCCACTGTACTAAATATAATTGATAAAAAGGTTATAATTTTTATTAAAANTTTCATTNATCCTNCTTAATAAATTACTGATTAANTAAATCAGAATTNTAAAAAAAAAGATATNCTTTTTTTTATTAGTGANTGTTGTTTATTTTTCTACTGAAAAACCAATAAAGTGAGACGATAATTATTGAAAAGATTAGCATTAAACTGGAAACTGCATTAACCTCTGGTGATACCCCCATTTTAACCATGCTATAAATATATACTGGAAGCGTTGTAGATCCACCCCCCGCAACCATTAATGTTATGATAAAGTCATCAATTGATATTACAAAAGCCAACATAAATCCTGATAAAATTCCAGGTGTTAGCAAGGGTAATGTAATATAATTAAATGTAGCAGTTTTGTCAGAATAGAGATCTCTAGCAGCTAACTCTAGATTTGGATCCATTCCTTCTAATGCTGCTTTAATAGGCATATAGGCAAATGGAATACAAAAAACTGTGTGAGCAATAATGACATTAAACAGTCCAAAATTTATTCCTAAAGATGCAAAAAAAATTAATGTTGCTACTGCAGTAACAATTTCAGGCACCATTAGGGGAAGTGTAATTAATCCATTGCTGAATTCTTTAAATCTAAAATTACCACCTCTAATTAAAGTTAGTGCCGTGATCGTTGCCACAATTGTCGCTATGGGTGCAGCAGTAAAAGCTATAATAAAAGAATTTATTGTAGCAGCTTGAATATCATCATTTGAAAATAATTTTGTATACCACTTAAAAGAAAAACCTGTCCATATCATTGCAAAATTACTTGAGTTAAAACTATAACTAACCAATACTAAAATTGGTATATATAAAAAACCAAAAAACAAAGCAGTCCAACCACCAAATCCAGGAAAATTCCACACATGTCTAAATTTTTTTTTATTGCTTAGCTTGTTCATATTCATTGTGTCGTTTATTTACTCGTGCGTTAAAAATTAGTATAATTATAACAAGTGCTAATAAAAACATAGCCATTGCTGCTCCAAATGACCAGTTTCTTGCATAAGAAAATTGGAATTGAATTAATGATCCCAAAAGTAATTTTTTTCCACCACCTAACAAATCTGGAGCAATAAAAGCACCGAGACAAGGAACAAAAACCAGAATGCTTCCCCCTATAATTCCAGGCAAAGAAAGGGGCAATATCAATTTTCTAATTAATTCTAATCTAGAGGAATAAAGATCGGTAGCAGCTTCTAGCAATCTTAAATCCATTTTTTCTAATGAAGCATAAATCGGCAATACCATCAATGGCAGATAGGAGTATACTAAACCTATCAGAATTGCTGAATTTGTATACATCAAGTTAATGCTCTCATCATCCTCAATAAATCCTAAAAAATTAAAAGAGTTCTCGATAACACCTCCTTTTCCTAAAATTATAATCCACGCAAAAGTACGTATTAATAAATTTGTCCAAAATGGAATGGTTACAAGAAAAATTAAAATATTTTTTACACGATTAGTTTGACGAGAAATAAAATAAGCGGCGGGAAAACCTATCAAAAAAGATATAAAGGTTGCTGCAATTGCTAACATGAAAGATCTAANTATGATTATTAGATACGCTGGGTTAAATTCAATTTCATCAAATAAATTAGTATCAAAGAGGATTTGTCTATATCCAAGAAGGCTAAATTTATAGTGAACACCTCCATAAACATTTGACTCCATTAGTGATACTGCNGCCATAACCAATAAGGGTCCAATCATAAAAATACCAATAATTAACCATAAAGGAAGTAGACCGAGTATTCTATTTTGAGCTTTATTTTCACCCTGAATATTCATGCATCAATAACTTGTAAATTCTCTTTAGGTAATTCTATTTTTATATAATCACCAGCCTTAAAAGTTTTAACATCTTCAACGGGAACATTCGCATTAATTATTTGTTCATTTGCATTTATTAAAATTGAAGCTGAATTTCCTAAATAAGTAAACTCTTTTATTATCATCTTACTGTTTTCCGATGTTGATTTAGATATCTTAATTCTTTCAGGCCTTATAAAAATAGTTACTCTATCCCCCGCATTAATTTTTGGACTTAGTGGCAAAGAAATTTCTTGACCCATATCCAGTTTACAAATACCTTTTTCCCCTTCTGTCAAACATGTACCTTTTAGAAGATTTGCTTCTCCAATAAAATCTGCAACAAATTTATTTTTTGGTCTTTCATATATTTCCTCAGGTTTACCAATTTGTTGAATCTTTCCTTCATTAACAACAGCAATACGATCTGACATGGTTAATGCTTCTTCTTGATCATGAGTGACAAAAACAAAAGTAATTCCAGTTTCTCGTTGTAATGTTTTNAGTTCAATACGCATTGCCTGTCTTAATTTTAAGTCTAGCGCAGAAAGAGGTTCATCTAAAAGTAAAACTTTTGGCTCAGGAGCTAAAGCTCTTGCAAGAGCAACTCTTTGTTGTTGACCTCCAGATAATTGATTTGGTTTTCTTGATAAATAATCTTGCATTTGAACTAATTCTAAAACTTCTTTTGTTCTTTTTTGTATAAATGAAGTATCTTTTTTTAAGCGTCGTAAACCAAAAGCAACATTTTCATAAACGTTAATATGAGGAAAAAGCGAATACTGTTGAAAAACTGTGTTTATAGGTCTTTTATTTGGTGACAAGTTAACAATTTCTTCATCAAATAGATTAATTGAACCATCTGTTATATCTTCAAAGCCTGCTATAAGTCTTAGTAATGTAGTTTTACCGCAACCAGATGGACCTAATAGAGTAAAAAACTCATTATCATATATTGACAAACTAACATCATTTAGCGCTCTTGTTTCATTGTTTGAACTTTTATAAATTTTTGTGACATTTTTTACATCAATAGCTATTATTTTACTCTCACTCATTTTTATAAACACCTTATTTATAATTTTATTAATTA
>NHDJ01000029.1 GCA_002167265.1 Verrucomicrobia bacterium TMED56
ATAAATAATTAACTATATGTTTAAAATAATTAAAAATTTTAATTGGATTATTTTATCCTCTTTTACCTGTATATTTCTTGGAATCTTAACTTTTCTAACATTTATTAATGAAGGATTTTTACCTTTAACAGAGAAAAACATACTAGTATTGCTTTTTTTAGATATACTTTTACTACTAATATTTTTTTATTTAATATTCAGAAATTTTTTAAGATTTTACTCTGCTGGAAAAAAAAATAAATCTGGATCCCAAACAAATTTTAAATATGTCTCATTATTCTCTATATTCACATTAATACCATCATTAATAGTTGCTATTTTTTCTCTAGTTATTTTTAATTTTGGTCTTCAAAAATATTTTGATGACCAAATTTCCCAAGCAGTCAATAATTCTAATGACGTAGCTAGAAACTACTTAGAGGAAAGCAAAAAGAATGTAAAATCTGATGTACTTTTAATGAGTGTTGGATTAAACAGAGCCTCAAATTTTTATTATTCTAATCCAAAACAATTCTTAAGAGTAGTAGGAGCTGAAAAAATACTAAGAAAAATTGATGATATTTACTTAATTGATAGTGCTGGAAATATTTTATTATCTGAAACTGGTGTTTCCTCGGATAATTTCCTGCTACCTGGTGAAGAAACTTTCGATGAAGCTTTAAAAGGGATCCCAGTTATTATTCCGGGCAATTTTGAAAATAAAACCTCTGCAATGATTAAGTTAAACTCTTTTATTGATACATTTCTATATATTTCAAGAAATATTGACTCTGATATACTCAGATATCTTCAAGAAACTGAAAAAGCAGTTGATTTTTATTATTCTGTTGAAACCAGTCAAACTGGTATTAAAATTACTTTTGCTATTATCTACATAATAGTTGTTACTTTACTTCTTTTCCTATCAACAGCAGTAGCAATAACTTTTGCAAGAAGATTGACAAAACCTATAGTAAATTTGATAAGCGCATCTGAAAATATTAGCAAGGGAGAACTTGATGCAAAAGTTCCAAATATCGAAGCTGATGATGAGTTCAAAAAACTTAATGCAAATTTCAACAACATGATAACTAGATTAAAAAGACAACAAGACAAGCTGCTAGTAACTGAAAGATACGAGGCTTGGGAATTAGTTGCAAGAAAACTCGCTCATGAAATTAAAAATCCATTAACTCCTATACAACTTTCAATAGATAGGCTTAAAGAAAAATACTCCTCAAAAATTGGTGAAGATAAAAATCAGTTTCATGATTATTTACAAACCATAAATCGACAAATTAAAGATATTGAAAAACTTGTAAACGAGTTTTCTAATTTTGCAAGAATGCCAAGACCGGTTATTAAAAAGATTGATCTAAACAAGGTCATTACTCGATCAATCAATTTTTTAAAGATTTCAATTAAAAGTAATTTATCTTTTTATCAAAACGAAAAACATAATTTTATTAAAGGTGACGAAGATCAACTTTATAGAGTTTTTATCAATATTATTAAAAATGCAGATGAGTCAATTATCGAAATTTTAAATAAAAAGCCTGATTATGAAGGTAAAATTGACATAGATATTTTTCACAATAATGATTATATAGTTACAGCTATTAAGGATAATGGTGAAGGAATTTTAGATACAAAAAAAGTAATGACTCCTTATTTTACAACTAAGAAAAATGGAACAGGCCTAGGACTCCCAATAGTAAACAAAATTATAAATGAACATTCTGGAGAATTTGTTATAAAAAAAGACAAAGGTACTACAATTGAAATTTGGCTACCAAGTATTTAATTTATGAATAAAGAAGTGTTAGTTATAGACGACAATCCAGATATAAGATTTTTGATATGTAATATATTAAAGGAAAAAAATTTTAGCATTAGATCTGCAGCCAATTATGATCAAGCAGTGTTAGAAATAAATAAAAAATTACCAGATTTGGCTATTATTGANATCAAACTAGATAGAACTGATAAAGACGGAATAGATTTATTGAAATTACTGATGAAAAAAAATAGCGCAATACCTGTAATAATGATTTCGGGTCATGCGACTGTACAAATTGCTTTAAATTCAATAAGGCTAGGAGCATATGAATTTATTGAAAAGGGTGCGTCTTTTTCAAAAGATAAACTATTAAATTATGTAAATAGAGCCTTAGAAACAGCTTATTTGAAAGAAGAAAAAGATATCATAGAAAATAAGCTATTTCATTCTTTTGAACTTATTGGTAAAAGTCCTTCTATAGTTAAAGTAAAAAAGATTATTGAAAAATTATCTAATACCGAAAGTAGAGTTTTAATTTCAGGCCCAACAGGATCGGGCAAGGAACTTGTTGCAAGAAAAATTCACAAACTTTCATCTCGAGACAAAAAACCTTTTGTTGTAATAAATGCTGCCTCATTAAAGGAAAAAACTTATGAAAAAGAATTATTTGGACAAGAATTTGAAGATGGCATAATTTCTTTTGGGGCTCTAGATAGAGCTAACAAAGGAACTTTATTAATTGATGAAGTAACTGAAATTCCAGTTGAAACTCAGGCAAATATATTAAGAGTCTTAATAGATCAAAAATTTAAAAGAATTAATGGCAAAAAAGACGTTAACGTAAATATAAGAATAATTTCATCGAGTTCAAAAAATTTATCAGATGAAGTTTCTTCAGGAAAATTTAGAGAAGACTTATATCATAGGTTAAACGTTGTTCCAATCGAGCTAAGCCCTTTAACATCTAGAACAGAAGACATACCTGAGCTAATTAGATATTTTAAAAAGGTAATTTCAGAAATAAATGGAGTTCAAGAAATTGAAATCGATACAAAAAATGATCAGTTGTATACTTATAATTGGCCGGGAAATGTAAGAGAACTTAGAAACTTAATAGAGAGAATCACAATNGTTTCTGCAAATGAAAGCAAAGANAATATTAATAATTCTATAAGTGACATANTAAGTGATAAAAGACCAATTGACAAAAATGTACTACTTAATGATACTTTTGGCTCACCTCTTAAGGAAGCAAGAGAACAATTTGAAAAAGAATATTTAACCATACAGTTGAAAAAAAATCATGGAAATATTTCAAAAACTGCTGATTTTATAGGAATGGAAAGATCAGCACTTCATAGAAAATTAAAACAACTTAGAATAAAAGGTATTAATTAAATAATGAATATAATTATTTGTGGTGCCGGAAAGGTAGGCTTCTCAATAAGTAAACAGTTATCCTCTCAAGGTCACTCTGTTACTGTAATAGATCAATCACCNGAAGATATAAAAAAAATTAATGATACTCAAGATGCAAAGGGAATAGTTGGTAGAGCTTCTTTGCCTTCNGTTTTAGAAAATGCTGGAGCAGAAAATACTGATATGATTATTGCTGTCACTCGAAACGATGAAACAAACATGGTAGTTTGTCAATTAGCCAGTTCATTGTTTAATATTTCAAAAAAAATAGCAAGAATTAGAACAAAAGATTTTTTAGAGGGGAAATGGAATAAACTTTATAACAAATCCAACATTCCAATTGATGTAATAATCTCTCCTGAAAAAGAAGTAGCGAAATCTTTATTTAGACGATTGGAAGCTCCTGGAGCCTTAGATAACGTACCCTTTGCAGGAAACAAAGTTAAAATGCTTGAAATAGCTATTGAAAAATCTTGTCCTATTATTAACATNCCCTTAAAAAAGTTAACTGAAAAATATCCAAACTTTAAAGCAAATATAGTTGGTCTTGAAAGAAAAGAAAAATTTCAATTTTTAAAAAAGGACGACAAATTAATAGAGGGTGATAATGTTTATGTTGTAGTAGCCAGCGACCAATTAAATGAAATTCTCAAAGCTTTTGGTCATGAAGAAAAAACCTCAAAAAAAATATTGATTATTGGAGGAGGAAATATAGGATTTCATTTAGCAAAAATGGTTGAAGAGAATTTCGAAGGTGCAAGAATAAAAATTATCGAAAAGAATAAAATTAGAGCAGAAGAAATTGCAGCTGAACTTACCTCATCTATTGTAATAAATGGAGATGCATTAGACGAGGAGATACTAAAAGAAGCTAATTTAGAAGATTCAGAGACAGTCTTAGCTTTAACAAATGACGATGAAAATAATATTATGGCGTGCGTCCTTGCCGAAAAAACTGGTCAAACAAAAAGAACTATAGCGATTGTAAATAAATCAAATTATAGCCTATTACAAAATTCTTTAAATATAGATGATCTAGTAGATCCAAGAATGACCACTGTTTCTAGAATTATGGAACATGTTCATAGAGGAACAATTGCAACTGTATATTCACTTTTAGACGGAGCGTATGAATTTGTAGAAGCAAAAGTTTTAGAAAAGTCTGAACTTTTAAATAAAAAAATTAAAGATAGTAATTTACCGGAAAATACTAGAATTGGAGCTATAGTTAGAGGAAAACAAGTAATAATACCTGGNGGCGATTTTGTTTTTGAAAAAAATGATCTTGTTGTTCTTTTAGCTAGCAGAGATCAATTGAAAGAAATAGAAAATATTTTTAGTATTGTTTAATCTTTTTCTCCCATTCTAGGGCTGTCTTAAGTATATATTTAATATCGTTGAATTTAGGTCTCCAAGAAAAAAACTCATTAAACTTGTCAGAATTGGCAACAATCATTTTACTGTCGCCATCTCTTCTTGGACCTATTTCAAAATTAATCTTTTTGTCTAAAATTTGGTTAAAATTCTCTACCACTTCTTTAACAGAATATCCTTTACCATAACCGCAGTTAAATATATTTGATTTACCGCCTTCAACTAAATATTTGGCAGAAATTAAATGAATATCCGATAAATCAGTAACATGTATATAATCTCTGACAGGAGTTCCATCGAAAGTATCGTAATCGTTACCATTTATTATTATTTTTTCTCTCTTACCAACAGCAACCTCGCAAGCTATTTTAATCAAATGAGATGAAAATTTGGAAATCAGGCCACTACGTAATTTTTCATCAGCGCCAGCCACATTGAAATATCTTAAAATAATATATTTAATATTAATTTCATCAGATTTTGCTTTTATAAATTCTTCTAAATTCAGCTTTGAGGCTGCATAAGGATTTAGTGGATTCAACTTATCACTTTCTAAAACCTTTTGTTTATTTGGATTTCCGTATACGGATGCAGTTGATGAAAAAATTACCTTAGTAAGTTTATTTTGAAAACAAATATTAAGAAATGTCTTTGCTTTTTCAAAATTGAACTCATTATATTTTTTCGGATTTTTAACTGATTCATCTACTCTTATCAGTCCAGCAAAATGCATTAATAAATCAAACTTTTCACTACTTAATAAATTTTTAATTTTTTTCTCATCGGCAATGTCAGAAATAATTAATTTTGCTTTTTCTGGTACTAATTTTTTATTTCCTGTAATGAGGTTATCAATTACGGTTACATCAAAACCTTTATCTAGAAGCAAGTTACATACGTGGCTACCTATATATCCAGCTCCACCAGTGATTAAAACTTTCATCTAATTTTTTTCTTTATTTGCTCAAATTTTTTTAGAGCTGCAGAAATAGTCATATCCATATCGTAGTAAGCATAATCAGCTAATCTTCCTCCAAAATCAAATTTTTTAATTTTACTAACTTCAACTTTATATTTTCTATGTTTAATTCTATTTTTTTCATCATTAATAGGATAGTAAGGTTCTTTGTCATTTTTTACAGAATATTCTTTAATTATAAGAGTTGATTTTGACTCAAAACTCTTTCTTTCTGGGTGCAAGTGCTTTGGTTCATGTATTCGAGTATATTTATCTTTTAAATCTGGATAGTTNATTACCGCAGATCCCTGATAATCTCTTATATTTTTACTTTGTTTTTTAAAAACTAATGATCTCCATTCTAATTTACCAAATTTATAATTTAAAAGTGAGTCAAGAGGGCCAGTATAAATTGTTAAATATTTAGGTTTAATTTTATAGTTTAATTTAAAACTTTCATTGAATTTAATTTTGATATTTTTATTTTTGAGTAAATTTTTAAAAATTTCCGTATAACCTCCTTTTGGAATACCTTGAAATTGAATTTGAGGATAATAATCTTCGTTATAGCTATACCTTATAGGCAATCTGTTAAAAATACTTTCAGGTAAGTACTTGGGACTTTTACCCCATTGTTTTTGTGTATACCCTTTTATAAAAGCTTGATAAAGTTCTCTACCAATTTGTGAGATTGCCTTATCCTCAAAATTTTTAAATTTATAGTTTTTAAATTTTTTTGTTTTTTTATTTATAAATTTTTCAGCATCAATTGGATTGAAATTTTTTTTAAAGTATGAGTTAATTGTTTCTAGGTTAATCGGCATTTGAAAAATTTTATTTTTATGATTCGTTAAAACTTGATGTCTGTAATTATTAAATTCAGTGAATTTATTAATATAATTCCAAACTTTTAAATTTGCCGTATGAAATATGTGTGTTCCATATTTGTGATATTCAATATTTGTTTTTTTATCAATATCACTATAACAATTCCCTCCAATATGATTTCTTCTTTCTATAATTAAAACTTTTTTATTCAAAACTTTAGCAAATCTCTCTGCTAATACAGCTCCATAGAAACCAGAGCCAATAATTAGAATATCTGGGGTATTTTTCTTATTCATGATTATATTTCTTAATTGCAGATAAAACTATACCATTTCTAACCACTTGGTGTACATTTTCAGAAGCATATTCATCAAAACAATTAGTTATCTTATCACTTTTTCTAGAACTTACCGTTCTATTTGTCATGATTATATAAGTCGCATTTTTTATATCTGTATATTCAACATTACCATATCTTTGCTTCATATAAGATTTTGTCAAACCAGGGCTTACACCACAAGTATGATAATTTATTTTTTTTTCTGGTAAATTTGATGAGAGAATTAATTCTTTTAATGTTACAGACCAATAATCATTTTCAAATTTTTTGTATCTTTCTTTTTTTTCACCAGATAAAGAATTTAAGTATGTATAATGATAGGGAGTAATATTTAAAAAATTGATTATATGAAAAACGATTAATATGATTGCAATACTCTTTAAAAATGTAAAAAAAATATTTTTATAATTAATTAATAAAAAGAAAGTTATAGCAGGAATTAATACTAAATATGGAGCAACCCACAAAAAAAGTCTTAAGCCATCATAAATTGGGTATGATATAAAAATTAATACAAAATTAGGAAATATCAATATTAAAAGAATTGACAAAAATTTTAATAAAATATTATTAATTTTTTTTTTTAATTTTTGGAAATTTATAATTATAATTGGAAGAGAAACAACATACAAAAATATTATAAATTCCGGTAATTTATAAAAGTAATTAATTAGCAAGTAACCTTTATTAACATTTCTTGAAGAAGAATAATCACCATTTAATAAATTAAATGGCCAACCAATATCTAGAGACAAAGTTTTTATGAAAAATTGCAAAGGTAAAGCTAAAACATTGCTATGAGTATCTACCCAGAATAATAATAAAATAAAATAAAATAGGACTAAATAAATAGCAAAATCAAAAAATATTTCTTTAAAACTTCTGTTTTTAAAAAACAAAATATATGAGAGAAATAAAATTACTATCGGGAGTAAGGATCCTAAAAATAATAATTGAATGCCTGTACCTAAAGCAGACAAAGTTGAAATTTTAAGTATTATTAATAATCTTTTCTTGAAATCAATTATATTAATAGAATATTTTATCAAATAGTAAAATATCCATACGTGTGCGAAAGCTACGATCGTATCTTTACTATTAATAGCTAAATGACCGAAAAAAAAAGGTATTAGAAAAAGAAAAACTGAAGAAATTTTTGCAATCGACTTATTGAATAACTTTTTTGTAACATGATATATGCCTAATATTATTAATAAACCAAAAACTGTATTTATTATATGGTGTATCTCTATAGTATATTTACTAGGTGCTAATTGACTTATTAAACTTGAGAATGACCAGTATAAAGTTGAGTATCGATATTTTTGATCAAAATTTTCCTCTAATAATCCAAATGATAATAAATAATTTAAATTAATTTTTCCAAGAACGTGATAATATTTTTCATCCCAAGATACTCCAATTATGACTGCGCAATATAAAGCATAAAATATTAAAAGAATTTTAATTTTTTCTTCATGTTTAGCTATAAGTGTTAGAAGTTTGTTCAATGTTAGTTTTATTTTATTTCAGATGAAATTTTTTCAATAAATTGTTTAATTAATATTGCATCTTCATCAGACAAAATTTGCTTTTTTTCTAATCCACTTTTGAGCTCAGATCTAACTTTATCCTTTATCAAATCANCTGTCTCTTTATCTAGACTTGAAAGTTTATTCAAAATATCTAATTTGTCTGATAGAAATACGTTATAAAAAACATTAATAATTAATATGATAGAAAATGTTATTGCAATTAACTTAATAAAAAAAACTTTTAAATTGTTTTCAGACTTCATTCTATTTACACTATTTTTTTTAAAACTTTAAAATATTTATGGTAAATCAAACTATAGATATAATAATTCCAAACTTTAATAAAGCTAAATATCTTAGCCAGTGTTTAAATTCTATTATTGAACAAACTTATAAAAACTGGAAAGTCTATTTGATAGATGACAATTCAAATGATAATTCAAAAGAAATACTTTCGAAATATCAAAATATTGAAAATATAAAAATATTTAATTTAAAGGAAAATAAAGGCCCCGCATACTGTAGAAATTTTGGCATACAAAAATCAAACTCTGAGCTTATAGCATTTATGGACTCCGATGATTATTGGCCTAAAGATAAACTTGAAAAACAATTAACAAATATGTTGAATATAAATTGCAATTTTACTTATACCGACTTTTGTTTTTTTTTTAACGAAGATCTTAATAAAAAAAAAATGACAAATTTACCCTCAAAATATAATTATGATAGCTTTTTAAAACATTCTTCAATGAGCACTTCCTCAATTATTATACGACGAGAAATTTTAAATAATATATTTTTTCAAAATGTAAATCACGAAGACTACTTGTTTAAATGTGATCTTCTAAAAAAGGGGGAGGTCGCTCACAAGATTGAAGAAACTTTTGTTTTTTACAGAATAAATAAAAATAATAGGTCTTCTAACAAAATTAAAAATATAATTGGTTTATGGCGAATAAATAAAGAAAAAAATAATTTAAACTTTTTAACTAATATAAAGTCTATATTCTTTATCGGCCTTAACTCTTTGAAGAAATATGGATGGAAATAAAAAAATAATTATTCAAAAAAAAACTAAAGTTTTTGTAATGGCTCCAGCCAATACGTTTACTGGAGGACCAGAATTACTTCATCAAGTAGCGGTAGATATAAAAAAGACTTTTAAAGTTAATGTTAAAATGTTTTATTTGCCTATCTTAGAAAGCAATCCTGTTCATAGTAATTTTAAAAAATATAAATTAGATTATTCCGATTTTATAGATGATAATGAAAAAAACATCTTAATTATACCTGAACATTACCACTTTATTAAATATTCATTAAAATATAAAAAGATAAAAAAAATTTTATGGTGGTTAAGTCTTGATAACTATTTTGGTTACAAGTTTAGATACAATTATAATAAATTTTCAAGATCAATTCTTAAAATACCTTTTAATATTTTTAGGATTTTCAATAAAGTTACTTACTATTACTTTGAAATTTTTACTTACCACGATTACTTAAAATTTTTATATAGTTTTAGTAAATTACAAAAATTTAAAGAATTAAAACAAATGGATTTACATTTAGCTCAATCAAAATACGCCTACAATTTTCTAAAATTGCATTTTAAAAATTTAAAGTTTCTCTCTGATTATCAAAGAGATGAAATTTTAAAAAGTTCAAAAAAACTAAAAAAGACTAAAAAAAATTTAATATGCTATTCAAGCAAAAGCAGTGAATTTATAGAAAGTTTAAAAAGTAATTATAATTTTGAAATGATTAAATTGTCAGGATTTAATACTAAGCAAATAATAGATATTTACAAAAAGACAAAAGTTTATTTAGATTTTGGTTATCATCCTGGTAAAGACAGAATGCCTAGAGAAGCCGCTCTATTTAATAATTGTATTATTACTAATAAAAAAGGTAGTGCGAAAAATAAATTAGATATACCTATTAATGAAAAATATAAATTTGAAGAGAAAAAAAAAAACTTAGAAAAGATTACTAAAACCATATTAAATATATTTAAGAATTATCAAATTGAGCTTAAACATTTTAAAAAATACAAAAAAATAATTTTAAACGAAAAAAAAAATTTCCATAAAGATTTAAGAAAGATTTTTNTAAGANAAANTAAGTTNTGGTGCCCTCACACGGACTCGAACCGCGAACCTATTGATTACAAATCAATTGCTCTNCCAATTGAGCTATGAGGGCTTGAGGGATTAAATAGGATAANTTTAATTATTATTCAAGTCCAATAATACTTTTAGCTGAATTGCGTAAGCTCGCATTGCCTGTTGGCAATGCTCGCTTGCAGGGATTTGTACTCGCTCAGGTTATCTTTGTGATCCATCTATAGTCATGGCTATAGAATAGACATCGCTCCTGAGAATAGAAATCACAATCATTTGTCACTCCACTAAAACTAAAACAATGGAGCGAACATGATGAAAAATAGAAATAGACTAATCGTCTTTACGAAAGAAAAACTAAACAAATTAAAATGGGATGGTAAGCAAAGATTTTACTTTGCGAAGAACCAAGAGGCTTTGTGTTTAGGAATTAATAAATTTTCCAAAACATACTATGCGCATTGGAGTACTACAATAGTTGGCGAAGATGGCAGGTTGAAAAGTGTAGGTCATAAGAAGCAGCTAGGTGGTTTTGAAATACCATTAGATGAAATCAAACAGAAGCTGAGAGAGAATATTGATAAGTGGAAAGCCAACAGCAAAAGAGTTGGTTCAGCTGCTGAAATAACTCTAGGCGATCTTGTTAAGTCATTTATCAAATATGGCTTGGATGGAAATAGAGTTAGAACTAGAGGAAAGAGATTGAAGTATAAGCAGAAAACTGCTGACGGATATAAAGCTAGTTTGAGAAGCTGCATATTATTAGAGGGGCAAAGATCCTCTCAAAAATATAAAGATCTCTTCAATCAACAGATCTCTTATAAAGACACTTACATAACAGGAGCAATTAAAGATGTTCCGTTATCAAAAATCACTAGAGAAGATTTTGATAAGTTTATGCATGTGATGCAAGATTTCCCTGTAGCTGCCAATAATGCTTTGGCTGCATGTTCAGTTGCTTTTGAGTGGGATATGACTTTAGCCTCTAAAAGATTATTCAAGGGAACTAGTAACCCTTGTCTAAGAGTTGTTAAATATGAGGTTCAAAAGGACAAAAGACATTTAGATCTAGAAACAGCTAATCAAATCAGAAGTTATATTGAAAATAATATCCATAAAAATAATTCAATATATCAACCACACTTCTTAGCTTACTTAATTTTGTTAATTGAAAATGGGGAAAGGCAAGAGGACTTTCAAGGCTTGTATTGGCAAGAGCCAAACAACATTGAAGCTGCTAAAGCAAAAGGCTGCACAGGATGGCTAGATCTTAAAAATGGAACTTATTATTTAATTGATAGTAAGAACAGAAAAGATGCTTTGGAAGATCTGTCAGATAACTCAATTAGAATTTTAAAAAAACTAAATGAGATGAGATATGAAAGTCTTAGCTGGTGCATCAAATCTAAGTGGGTATTTCCTTGCGCTACTGACATAGAGAACCACATAACTTCAAACAGTTATAGATGGCAGCGAGATAGATTTTTTCATAAGTTTGGTTTGGCTACTAGAGAGCTTGTAAGATCTAGAGGAAAACAAAAGCTGTATAAATATAAATGCCAATACACTTTCAAACATTTGAGAAAAACTTTTGCTACACTTTATGCAAAACATAAAGGCGATGTTGCTACTCAAAAGAGGATGAGGCATGTAACATTAGAAGTAACTCAAAATCATTACATAACGGAAGATACATCTGACAGAAAAAAGGTAGATATATTTTCGCCTAAGCAGGAGCTGCAGCATCATAAACTAGCAGCTGTGAAAGGTGGTAAAGATGATTAGAGCTAAACCATCTGTTAAATGGATTGATATTAGGATAAAGTTAAAAAAGGAGCGAACAAAAACCAATGCCAACAAAAAAGAAAAAACAAACATCGTCCCGTTTAGGAAGAGGTGACGGAAGCTGGTTAAGCAATGCATTTGATCAAGGTATGCTGTTGCACTTCTATAGAGATAGAGGGATGGGGCTGCAGCCTTTTATTGAAGAGGGCATTAGACCTTTCAACAAAATAAAAACTTTTAAACATCTAGAAACTTTTTTGAAAAAAATAAGGATGGATCCAGCTACTGCGCATGAAATCTTAGATAAGTTTTTATTTCACGATAAGCATGGTCGGATGAATTTTTTAAAACATTATGTGTCTAAAGATATAAGAACAAACAGAAGAGAGATAGATCGGTTGCTTGCAGCCATAAAAAAATATTCAGTAGAGATTGTTTTTAAAGGGCAAGATCCTGATGGGGAGCTTGCAGCATTTGAAAGATGCACACTCTATAAAAGACCAAAGAAAATTAAATCATTTCAAAAAGATCTTACAATCCTGCGTGAAGCTGTCGGCAAGAAAAGATCTAGAGATGGCAGCTATAGCAGAAAACAATTAGAGATTTACAAGAAGAGAGCTTTAAGAAAACTACTCAGAAAATAGTTATCACAAATTAATATTATTCTGTTAGGAAGATTGCGTTGGGTTCGCTCCAACATTGGAGCTGTAGCTTACTGTTGCAGCTCCTCTTACTCTTCTCAGGATAGAAATCACAAACAAGTACAATTCAATTATTTTTCTCTTATGAAAACTAGGAGAGAATATATGACAGTTAAAGTTAGAGCAGGCGATCTTGTTACTGATGATGAGCTAAAGAAAATGCAAGAGGGTGGTAAATTAAAATTGTTTACTTCCAAACAATTGGCAGAAATCTTGCAATTAAAATCTGATGCTGCATTAAGAAAACAAAGATCTAAAGGCAGATCATTATTCCCATACACTAGATACAAAAGACGGATTTATTATCCTGCAGATCTAGTTGTACAAACACTCCATAAAAATACTGTGGAAGCGAAGTTGAGGTAAGGATGCTTGAAAAACAAAACGGCTCCGAAAATAAATCCGAAGCCGTTTCAATAGACAAAAACATAATATCAAGAATTTTATCAGATAACAAAGGAATTGATTTAGCACACAATTCAAAGCCTGAGTTTAATGAAGAGAAACAAGATTTTAAAACTGTAACTAATTGGAAGTCAAAACCATCTTATGCAGGTCAAGAAGATGGGCAAATAATTATTAGAGCTTCTGATGAATACAAAGAAATTGATTACGATATATTTAAACATTTACCAAGATTGGCTGCTGAGTGTATCAAAGCAAAATTTCCCATGTCTTTAGAATTTGGCAGGGGAGCTGCAGGTCACTCAGTTTATAAAATTAAAAATCCGAGCTTTAGCACTAAAAGAATTTATCTAGGCGATAAGTGTTTGCTTGAATATAGAACAACAGGATCTTACAGCATCTTTGCTGGGGAGCTGGATCTAAAAGAAAAAGCAAAACCAAATCAGATAACACAGGCTACTGAGATTGAGGATAGTGAATTAATTAAAATATTTTATGAAGCTGCAGCTCTAGCCCAGCTCTATTTGATTGCGCCTAAAGGCGATGGCTGGAACAATTTAATTTTGTCTTATGGTGGGGAGTGTAAAGAACAGGGATTAGAAGAAGAGTTTACACAAAGAATCTTTGAAGATTGTTTAGAGCTTCACAACAGACATGACAGAAAAAAAGAAACAAATAAATCTATTGCAGGGATCTATAAAAAAGATGGTAACTCAAATATATTTTCTAAGAATTTTCCCATACCAATAGATGATGCAGCTAAGCATCACATTAGAGAGGTGCTTAAATCATTAGGCACAAAAGAATTAGAACCTTTAGAGGTGCAGCGATACAATTCAGATGAGCTGCCACAAAAGAGAAAATTTTTGATTGATGGCTTTTGCGCATTGGGCAATGTAACTTCAATAGCTGCAGCTGCAGGATCAGGAAAAACTACAGCAGCATCTTTGCTGGCTTATTGTGTTTGTACAGGAACTCAGTTTTTAGGAAGAAATGTTTTTGAAACAGGTAATGTTTTGATGATTACCAATGAGGAAACAAAAAATGAAATGCAGCTAAAACTCAAAGCTACTGAGATGGAATATGGATTAATCTATGATGGTGGGGAAGTTACATATAACATTGATTTTAGAACGATTGAGGAAGTAACAAAGCTAGCTCAATTCAATACAAATGGAGCAAAACCAACAGATCAGTTTAAGCAGCTAGAGA
>NHDJ01000030.1 GCA_002167265.1 Verrucomicrobia bacterium TMED56
TCGCAAAAACAATCGATCCATCCGGGGAGACCCCGGTGCCATTGCAGCCCCGCAGTCCGGTGGCAATCGCTTCAGGTTTGGAACCCGGGGTGAAACGGGTCATCCCAAACTGGGAAGACCGGGTAAACAAGTAAAAACGATCCTGATCATCCTGATGTAGGGTGAGAGCAAAACTGTTTCCCCGGGCGGTGGGAAATTCATTGGTCAGGCATTCATAGAAATCCGCTTCTCCATCCTGATTCATATCGTGCAGGCGGGTTAGTTGATCCCTTCCGATCACATGGATTAGATCATCGCTAACCACCAAACCGAGCGGTTGATTTAAGCCACTTGCGAACCTTTTCCACTCCAACTTATCGAGGGTGACATCGACTCCATCCACAATCCATACATCCCCCATGATCGTGCACACGGCAATCTGACCGTCAGAGAAAATACCCACACCTCCGATTCGCATGGGTGTTTTATAAGGATTTAGATCGCGGTAGGGAACGGTCAGGGTATCAATCACATAAGGTGAACGGGGGAGGGCTTTCCCTAGTTTGCCTTTAGTGATGACGGCTTTTTCAGACCATTGAGCCTCAGCGGGTTGGAGGAGTTCTATCAAATCGGATATCGATGATTCGCGAATAAAATCATTTCCGGTGAAGGCCACTCCCTCAGGAAGTTTTCCCTGGATAAACCGATGATAGGTAAGTTCTTCCTTTCCCTCGATCCACTCGTAGATCTCTGTCGTTCCAATGCGATACCCAAAGACGGTCCTGCCTTCGGCTCTGTAAAATCCACGATATTTGGTTTCCATCTTTTCCGGTAGTGTCCACTTTCCCGCAGGAAAGCCTCCGACTTTCTTTCCCTTAGCCTTTACTCCTGATGTGATGCCATAGCGGCGACTTCCCCACTCGGGTAACCCGCCTTCCCAGGCATCCACAAAGCAAAGTTTTTCCGGGTCAAAGACTGCGGTATAGTTACCCGCTTGAACGGATACGCCCTTNTTGGCCCAGCCCTCCGCATGATTGGTCGCCTGCATCAGGACACCGCCAAAATCCATTTCATTGAGTCTGGTATCCGTATTATTTGATTCAGGGTTTTGTCCCCAGTGGCCCCAGCCTCCACCGTCTAATCCCGGAAAGGGTTGTAGGGTTCGTGAATAGTTCCTGTCTTCCTTTGCAATAAAACTTTGTGCCTGTGTNCGNTAAAAATGACGCAAACGGTTNTNAGGGAAGGGNAGGGNNNCATTCTTTGTTTCCAAGGAGTTNATTTTTCCCAACAGGGTATCGAGCCCNGTAAGATTGGCTTGCAGGGACTCTTCAGCATCCACTTCGTTTTGATGATCAAGAATGCCGACGGGTCCGTTATATCCACTCTCCAGGACGACCTTGAGCATTGTCCGTTCATGCTCCCCCTTGCCTAGTTCAAGAATCTTGGGTTGTGCTCCTGTATTCATGCCATTGAGGTTCAGGCAGTGTAGATAGGGCAACATCAGATCGAGGTCTTGTTTCCACTCTTCGATACGTCCATGTCCGTGATGCCAATTATATACGATCCCCACATGGTCGTGACCTTCAGCCCTGAGCACCTGGCATACTGCCACCAGGTTTTCCGGTTCACCACCCCAACCGCCATGGTTGTANAGACCTAACTTGCATCCGATTTTGGCGNTNCGCTTGGCCAATGGAGTCATGGCCTCTTTGGCGGATCTGATCTTTTCTTCCTGGGTACCTGACTTGGGGGAGTGCAGCGTTTTCCAAATTTGGGGATGGATCTTGTGTTTTTGAAAGAGTTCGAAAGCTTTGTCGTGAATGTTCCAGAAGGCGAAGAATTCAATCCCGTGTTTTTTATACTGAAGAATTTCCTCTTCAAACTCNNGNANNTGCTGNGCCCGCCAATCGTAGGCCGACCTCTTCAGTCCAAGCCGAACCAGCATCTTGGCTCGCTCCTCGGGAGAGCGCTTGCTTGCGTCGAAAGGAACAATGCACCATGGAACGAGATTTTCCCGCCTTAAATTGTCAGGTATCTTTTTATGCTCTACCTTTGAGGCATCCAATGGGATGCTCATCATAAGGGCAGAAACAATCAATGTGCGTAGGCAAAACTTCACAATCCTGAAGTGCTCGTTTTTTTAGCGTGCAACCAAGTCAGACATCCTTGCATCCCATGCCAGCGTAGCCACTCTCTTAAGGTTCCCGTCTTTTGAAATTCGGTAAGCGGCGAGACTGGCTCCGGTGGTGGCGGATACGAGAAGAAATTTGCTGTCCGGGGAAAGAGTCAGCCCCCAGGGGACTTGGTCTGCCTCGGTGATGCCAAGAAACTCGGCCTTGCCGTCTTCCAGAACCCGATAACGGGAGATACGGCTAAAATCCTGTCGGTGTCCGCGTAGACCGGCGTAGAGGAATTTGCCGTCTGGAGTGATAAGAAGATCGGATGCACTCAAGCCAATCTTGGACATGCCGGGTGGTAAAATGCTGATGTCCTGTTCCACTTTGAGCTGCCCGTTGGCTTCGCGACGGTAAGTGGAGAGCCCAATGCCCTGCTCGTTGCTGAAGTAGACCATTGGCAGGGTGGGGTGGTAGGCCATGTGACGGGGACCGGATCCGAGGGGAGGCTTGGCGTCTTTTGGCTCGAGCGGGGTGACCTTTCCGGTATTGCCATCGTAAGCATACTGCAGGATCGCCAGGTTTCCTTTCACATAGGGTATGTAGACATTCTTTCCATCCGGTGGGATCAGCACGCAGTGAGCTTCCTTCTTTCCTTCATCGATTGTGGTCACGGCATTCCCGGGGATGCCCTGCTCGTCAAGGGGATAGACATTGAGCCGTCCATTCCCATAGCTCACTCCGAGAATGTGCCTATTTCCCCTGTCCAGGCTCAGGTAGCAGGCACCGTCATTGAAGTTAATATTCTGATGTTTCTGGTAGGAACCGTCCTTCTTCAAGAACACAACCGCGCCCGGTACCTTCCCGGGATCTCCGCCTGTGGCCGTTATGTAGAGAAGAGGCTTGCTGGGATGAGCGGTGATTACACGGCCGGAGAAGTCGAGTTCCACTTTCTCCGAAACTTCGAGCATCAAGCTATCCCCCTTGGGTGTTGCCTTGACGATCCAGAGCGTGTTTGTCTTGGAACTCGGGGAGTAGACATGAAAGGCCTTGCCAAGAATGGCACCATGGGAAAGGGCGAAAACGAATAGAATGGATAAAGTTCGGATCATTAAAAAAGAATTATTTTTTGAAGAAATATAATCAAATGAAAACCTTCGAATACAGTGGTTTTTTGAGAATTAAGAGCAAAAGAATCAGATCGATTTCCCTAGTACTTTGGAAAGATATCCGGAGTTGGGAAACGCTCTTCGAGCTTCCCTCCGAGGTATTCCTCGCGTGGTACTTGGACTTGGGGCCAGCTTCCCGGACAGATACGGATAACCCGTCCGGGACGGATGCCTTCGAGTATCAGGTCTGTCTTGAACCTTACCTGTATGCCGCTGCTTCCCAGCGGGGCTTTGCCTGGTAGCTTTTTGACCTCAAGGACGCTACCTCGGCTGGCCATGTGGCGCGGACCGTAAGCCCCGTGAGTGTGCTTCAGGGTGTTCTCGACCGGATTCATCATGGCGGAAACGCCCTTCCTGAAATCCGCGTAGAGGGAGTCGTCCATGCCGCCGAAGAGGGTGGCGGTAATCGTGGCGGTGCCAAATTTACCATACGCCACAGCATCGATCCAACCGGGCATCCAACGGCTGCGAATGAATGCCTTGTGGGTCTCGGTCTGGTTGTGGGCGGCCCGTTGCATGGCAAGGTCGTCGAGCCAGACGTCGGAGACGTGAAAGCGGGTAAAGACACCGTCCGGTGAGGGTCTCCAGGTAATGCCGAACAGGACCGCCTGATCATCGAGTGATTTCTTTCCGCTCTCAGGCCAGGTTCCTTCGTGGACGAGGTCCGCAACCAGAAGCTTCTCGCGACCGCGCCATATGCGGGTGGCGGCATCGAAGGTCATCGTTTCTTCCTTCCCCTTGTCGCTGCCGGTCTTGGATTCGCGGCGGGCAACGATCTTGCCGGCGAGATTCTGGAGTTCCATTTCCTGAAGCTTCCAGACTTTACCCTCACGCAGGCAGTGGCTTGCTTCGTCTTCAAGGAGAAGCAGGTGGTTTTCGGCCGGGGCTGTGCCTTTGCCACTGTAGCCTGCGGTCTTGTTTCGGTTGTTAATTGGCAAAACGGGTACGGCGGAGAACTTGGGATCCGGGGGAAGAAAGCCCCGGGCATGAAGCACGGTGCCGATGGGAATGTCGCGGAGTTGGGCAGGAGCATTGTGGTAGCGAATGATCCCGTAGGGTAACATGGCGAAGGGATGCGGCTTGTTTCGAAAGTATTTGCCTTCCCCTTGTATGCGGATGCTGCCTCGCCGGTTGGCATGGTCTACGAAAACGAGTTCTCCCCGGTAGGAATGAGCCTTTTCNAGAGGAGGGAATTTCCCCGTCTCGGGCCGGAAGGGGTCTTCATCGGAGCGTGCATTGGAGACAAGTATGAATAGAACAAGGTGAAGCACGGCAGCCCAGCGGGCTAAGTTTAGTTTCAGAAGGATGGATTCCATGGCTCTAGTTTTTTGGAAAGATGTGAAAGATATCCGGGGTGGGGAAACGTTTTTCGATCCCGTCCCGGGTGTGGTGAATGTATTCTTCCCTAGGTACTTCAAGTATCGGCCAACTTTCGGGACGGATTCTTATTATTTTTCCGGGTCTGAAGCCTTCCGTAACGAGATTCGTTTCCAAACTGAGCTGAATGCCACTGCTGCCAAGTGGAACACCCTTTTTAGTTTTCGAAACTTCCAGTAATATCCCTTTGCTGGCCATCTGGGCGGTGCCTGCAGTCCCCCCGGCCCAATGTTTCAGGGTGTTTTCCGAGGAGGCAAGCATGGCCTTTTGCCCTTTCTTGAAGTCGGCATAAAGAGAGTCGTCAATCCCTCCAAATAAAGTGACGGTAACCTTGGCCCGTCCGAACTTACCGTATTCCACCTGGTCCACCCAGCCCGGCATCCAACGGCTCTTGACGAAAGTCTTGTGGGTTTCGTTCTGGATTCGAGAGGCCCGTTCCATAGCAATTTCATCGAGCCAGACATCGGAAATATGAAAGCGTTTGAAGACACCACCCGGAGTGGGCTTCCAGGATATTCCCAGAAGAACCGCCTGTTCGTTTAGGGATTGAATGCCGTTTTCGGGTAAGACTTTTTCTTCAATAAGATCGTTCAAATGCAAATGTTCTTTTCTCCGCCAAAATCGGGTGGTTTTATCGATAGTAAAGGTTTCCTCATGGACATCTCCGTTTCCGGATTTGGACTCCCTTCGGGCAGTTATAATACCTTGGTCTTCATTGAGATTGATTTCCTGAAGTTTCCAGACCAATCCCTGGCGTTTGCAATAGCTTGGTTCGTCCTCAAATAAAAAAATGTGGTTCTCCGCCGGTGCAACCCCAGTTCCTGCGTTGCCGTACTTTTTTTCCCGGTTGTCCAACGGCAAGACCGGGACGGAAGAAATTTTCGGATCGGGAGGAAGAAAAGCCTTTGCATACAGCACGGTACCCAGCGGAATATCACGAAGATCGGCCGGTGATCCTCGATAGCACACCAAACTGTAGGGGAGGAGGGCAAAGGGAGACGGAGCGGCAAACCGAAACCTTCCATCTCCATCGATTCGCATACTGCCACGCCGGTTGGCATGGTCTACGAAAGTGAGCTCACCTTTGTAGGAATGAGCTTTTTCCAGAGGTGGGAATTCGCCGACCTTGGGACGAAANNGTTCTTGTTTCGCATGCACAATGCAAGCGATGCAGAAAAGTCCGAGATACAGTATGGTAATCCATCTGATCGGGAATTGTTTCATAAGAGAAGAAGTCCTTCGAATCAGTATTTCGGGAAAATAGCAGGTGTCGGGAAACGGTTTTCAGGGCTATTGTTGAAAAGGTATTCCTCCCGGGGGATTTGCGATTTGGGCCAGCTGTCCGGTCGGATGCGAACGACCCTTCCGGGTCGAATGGCTTCGATAATCTGGTCGGTCTTGAAATCGATTTGAATGCCACTGCTACCCAATGGAACTTTGCCTTCCTGCTTGGTGATTTGAACGATCTTTCCGTTGGATGCCATATGACCGGGTCCGTAGTGGCTGGCAGTGTGTTTTAAAGTATTTTCCGCACCATTGATCTGTCCGCCGATACCTTTTTGGAAATCGTCGTACAGTGCCTGATCCATTCCGCCAAAAAGAGAGAGAGACGCAGTGGCTTGTCCAAATTTTCCGTACTTTACTTCATTCACATAGGCAGGCATCCAGCGGGTGCGAATGAAACTGTTGTGCTTCTGAGTCTGAAAGTAGGCGGCATGCTCGATGGATTGATCGTCCAGCCAGATATCCGAGATGTGGAAGCTGGTAAAGGCTCCGCTGAGTCCGTCCCCGGGCGCAGGTTTCCAGGTGATGCCCAGAAGGACGGGTTGGTCGCTTAGGTCTTTCTTCCNATTTGCAGGCCATACTTTCTCCTCGATCAGATCCGAGATGCGGATGGATTCGCGCCCCCGCCAAATACGGGTGGCGGAATCGAAGGTCATGGTTTGGGGTTCGGCTTCCGTTTCCCCATTGTCTTTAGTTTGTCGACTGGCCACGATCGTACCAANGAGGTTGTTTAGGTTCACTTCCTTGAGTTTCCAAACCAAACCGTTTCGTTTGCAATGGCTGGGCTCATCCTCAAGAAGNAGAATATGATTTTCNGCNGGNAANATACCGATTCCCCGGTANTGCCCGGCATCTTTNTCCTTNTTGTTGNGAGGGAGNACGGGNACGGAAGAGGTCTTGGGGTCGGGNGGCAAAAACCCGTNGGCATGCATCACCGTACCAAGNGGGACNTCNCGAAGATCCGCCGGAGCATTGTGGTAACGGACCATGCCGTAGGGGAGCAGGGCGAAAGGGTGGGGGTTATTCCGGTAAAATTTTCCCGTTCCCTCCACGCGGATACTTCCACGCCGGTTGGCATGGTCAACAAAGATAAGTTCACCCCGGTAGGCGTGGGCTTTTTCAAAGGGTGGAAATTTGCCTGCCTCTGGGCGGAAGATTTCCGTTTCGAATTCTTCGCCAATGGCGGTTGCATGAACGATTAGAGTGCAGAAAAACACCGGCAAAAGCCTTGCCATGTAGGAATAACAGGGAACGAAGAACAAGCATTGTTTCATGGAGATCAGGGGCTGGAACAAATAATGTGAAGCCATCAGTATTTCGGGAAAATGTCAGGGGTCGGGAAGCGTTTTTTGGGAATTTTCTATTTGGTTTGGGCAATCTAGACTCTCAAATCAGACGAATAAAGCCGAAATCGGATCCCCTTGATCGGTAATCGGTACCGGCCGATCTCCATCATAAAGGTATTTGCGATAGTCGACGCCGAGGGCCGCACAGATCGTGGCGAAGAAATCCGGAACGCTGACTGGGTCACGGACGATGCTTTTCGAAAGTTCATCCGTTTGGCCCCACGCTCCGCAATGATTCAAGCCGCCGCCCGCGAGAACACAGCTGAAACCGAGTCCCTGGTGGCCTCTTCCGCCGCCGCCGTCAAATTCCGGGGGGCGACCGAATTCCGTTGTGATAACGATCAGCGTTTTGTCCAGGAGCTGACACGATTCCAGGTCTGTGATTAGGGCAGACATCGCAGTATCCAGCTCCTGAATGAGTTCGTGCTGCTTCAGTATTCCTTCGTTATGCACGTCCCAGCCGATGCCATTGATGAAATTGAGATTGTGTGAGACTTCGATGAATCTAGTACCACGCTCGACGAGACGACGGCTGAGGAGACAGCGTTGACCGAATTCACCGCCGTAGCGATTGCGTAAATCGGCCGGTTCTTCGTCGAGATTGAAGACGCGATTGAACTCCGGGCCGCTAAGTTTCAGACTCTGATCGATCGCCGCTTCGTAGCTGGCCAAACGCGAATCCTCAATCGGGTTCGCGTTCTTGCGTAGCGATTGCAGGAAGGCTTCGCGGCGTGCCTGACGTTCATTGGTAATTCCATCGGGGCGTGATAATCCGGCGGGCCCGCGGCTGGTATCAGTCAGGTAAAGGTAGCCGTGTTGGGCACCGAGGAAACCTGGTCCTCGCGTAATGTTAGGATATCCGATCACCACATAGGGCGGTGCACCTTCGTTAGCCGCTCCGCGTTCGTGGGCGATGAGGGAACCAATCGAAGGATAGGTCACGGTGCCGCTAATGGGACGGCCGGTGTGCATGCGGTTGCTGGCGGCGGCGTGTTCGTCGATGACTTCGTGATGCACGGAGCGCACCGCGGTTGCCCGATCCATGAGGGGCGCGAGCTTGCGGAGGTGCTCACAAACCTGGACTCCGGGCACCGCCGTATCGATCGCGTCGTAGTAGGAACCGGGAGTTTTCTTCGCAGGATCGCCTTTTCGTTTGGGATCGAAGGTGTCGATCTGCCCCATGCCACCGCCAAGCCAAATGGAGATGACATGTTCGGCTTTCCCAGTGATGAGCGGGTCTTGGTTAGCTGCGGCGAGCGTTGTGGGTAGCAACAGGGCGCTGCCAGAGGTTTGAAGGAAATGACGTCGTTTCATGGGATCCATACGAATTCGCGGTGATTGATGAGGCTCCAGACGAGGTCTTCATAGACGACTCGCCAGCTGGGTTCAAGCCGCGGATCGACCGGCGGGCCGCGCCTAACACGTTTCTCGTGTTCCAGTTGAATTGTGTTTGATTCCGACACGCCGTGGTTGAACCAGGTGACTTGCGGAAGGGGATCATCGGGTTGTGGCCAATGTATTTCTCCCTGGACGAGGCGGGTTTCGAAGCCGGTTTCGAGAGCTGGGAGGAATTCGGCCAATTCGCCTTCAGTTGGCATACGGCCAAGGAATCGCAGGAAGATCGAATCGAGCAATTGGTGGGCGGATTCCGCATTTACCGCTTGTTGGGCGATTTGGCTGCCAGCGGCGGCACGGCTGAGGTTCTGGGTCAGTGTGCCGTTGGCGAGGATGCCGGGTTGAAGCACATGCGGATCCTGATTGCGATGCGGAATCGGCTTCTGACGGGAGCCAGTCCAACCAAACGCTTGCAGTACATCTGCGACAGCCTGAGCCCGTGGCAGGGCGAGGCTTGGACGGTCGCGTTCGTTGTTGAGGTTGACAAAGTTCCATGCACGCTTAGGGACGCCAACGGTTTGTCGTTTTTCCAAGGGGCGGCGGCCATCGTAAACGAAGGTAAGTTCTTCGGAATCGATCGCGACTCCGGCAGAGGCGTGCAGAGAATCGACGATCTGTTCTGCGGTTAGGCGGCGGGGATCGGGTGCATTGAAAAATCGGTCCTCATGGCCTGCGGCGAGGTTCTGGCCGGTCGCTTTGCGCTGATACGCGTCCGAGGTCACGATCAAACGCAGCACATGAGTGAGATCAAAGCCGTTGGAAAGCAGCTCATGCACCAGCCAATCGAGCAGCTCAGGATGACTGGACTCGTGCCCTTCCCAATCGTGTGCCGGTTCGACGAAACCCGCTCCCATCATCCGTTTCCAGAGGCGATTGACAATGACGCGGGGAAAACGTCGATTTTCCGGCGAAGTGATCAAAGCCCCGAGGCGCTCGCGGGAGTCGCTCGGATTTTCCATGAGCCGCTCAAGATCCTTGCCATGGCTAATCCCGGTCACATTGCTGAATGGCCACTGCGGTTTGATGGAAGTGTTTGGCTTGAGGGTAACCTGAATCAGGGACTCGCGCACTTTCTCCTCGAAGAATCCTGCGGGCACCATGCTGGTGGACGGAACCGTGACGGGCTTGCGTGCTAACATGGCTGCGAGCGAGTAGAGATCCTGTTGCGTGGTGCTGTGATAGGGCGAATCGTGGCAGCGTGCGCATTGCAGTTCAATGCCAAGGAACGCGGAGGCGACGATGTGGCCCTTTTCCGCGAACGGAGCGTCATTTTCCGCTGCGAGGGCGAACCCGGCACTGCCGCCGCGCCCGACATCGCCGCGCATGAGGATGAGTTCAGTGATGAGTCGATCGAGCGGTTTGCGATCGAGCAGCGCATCGTGGAGGAAGAAGCGAAACGGCCCGGTGCTGTTGAGCGACTGATTGATCAGCATCGGATTTTCGGCGAGAAGATCGAGCCATTCGCTGATTTCGTGATCCGCCCGGCGTTCGTCCGCGAGGAGCCGATCGATCAGTTTACCGCGTTTCCCAGGATCTTTGTCGGCGAGGAAAGTGCGGACGATAGCTTCGGTCGGAGGGAGACCGATGAGGTCGAGATGAATGCGGCGAATGAAGGCCGCATCGTTGATTCGAGGAGCGAGGGTGAGTTTTTCAGGATCCACGGGCGGAGCTGGCCAGAGCGCACCGTCGCGAATCCAGCTTTCCAGCACCGCGATTTGTTTTTCGCTCAAACCATCGCCGGTTGGCGGCATGACGAGGTCAATGTCGTCCGTCCGAATTCGTTCCATCAGTTCGCTCTCGTTTGACTTACCCGGGACGATAGTCGGAAATTCCGAATCGCCACCTGCGAGTGCAAACTCGCGAGAATTCAGTTTTAACCCGCCCTTTTTCTTCTCGCCGTGACACCGGAAACATTCTTCGCGGAGGATAGGCAGGACCTCATTATGAAATGAACTTTCGTCCTCCGAATTCGAAGACCCGGCAATCGCCGTCCCGATTTTGGCTTTCAGAAATGCGTCGACCGGATGACCCACGCCTGGAATTTCGGGTGCTGGATTTTGCTCCGCCCATTCTTTGGCGATGGTGCGGCGGTATGCCCAGAATTTATCCCTCGAAGCTGCGGCACGCCTGCGATTTGCTTTATCGAAATCCGCTAGTTCGGCTTCCATCGCCGTGAGTACGGGCTCGCATTCTGCATCAGATAGAGCGATTCCGGATTGGAGGACATTGAACCCGTACTGCGCATTGTTTTCCAGAGCGACGACCACTTCGCCCGTTTCCGTACGCTGCCCTTTGCCGCCAACGATCAGTTCAAGTACGATTCGTGCCGTACGATAGCTTTCCGGATTGATTTCACCGAACACCTCTTGTTGGCGGTAACTCTTCACGCGTACGCCGGGATGCGGAGGTTCGGCCAACGGCGTCACAAGTTCCTCGCCGTCACGCGCGGAAGTCTGCGCCCGTTTCGTTTCGGCGACCAGCTCGCCATCGATCCACAACCTCGCCAGTCCGCGCGTGCGGAGAAGGACGCGGCGTTGCCCCGGGGGTAATTCGACATCCGCGGCGAAACGAATCAGGAGCGGTGACGCCCACTCGGAACGAATTCCCCAATCGTCGAACTGAAGAGGAACACGCGGTAAGAGAAAACCGTCCGCAGCCCAGCGCGCGGTTTCCTCCGGCAACTCCGATTGGTTTGGCCATCGATCGTAAGCCGCAAGCCCTTCGCTGAATTGTACGAGCACGCGATTTTGCGGGACCTCGGCCAGTTCCGGCATCTTCGGCACTTCCGGCACCATGAACTGCGGCCCGCCTTCGCGGCGATACCGTTCCGCGATTTGTGCATCGGTAAGTGCCTTGCGATGAACCGCGACTTCGTCGATCCAACCATGAAAGGTGTTGCTAGGGCTCCCACGAAGCGCGGAACCAATCCACACCGCGTCATCGTCTACCATCGGCCCCCGATCCGTCGCTCCGTTGAGATCCCAGTCCCCATCGACGGCCACACCATCGATCCATGCCCGTAAGCTGTCGGCCTGACCGAATTCGTAAGAAATTGCGACATGATGCCAGCCGTTTTCGATCAGGAATCCCGCGCTAGAAACCCAGCGATGCCAGCTTCCTGATCCTGAAGCGAACAAAAAACTGATCTTGGCAAACCCACCCGAGCCGCCTACAAGGCGCAACGACCAATTTTGATTGTCCGCCGCAAATCCGGGATTTCCGGTCCGTCCTTTGCCGATAATGTAGACATTCTGGTCGCTTTTGATGGCTTCGACCTTCACCCAGGCTTCCATGGTGATGGCATCGTCGGTTGTGAAATCGAAAGGGCTACTTTCGCCCGGATCCGCGATCATGACTCGCGAATTCCGGCCGTTCAAGCGAATCGCGGTATTGTTCTCTTCGAAATCCGGGAACTCAGGCGGACGCGGCCCAGGTTCGTTGATAGTGACCTTGCCGTGTGGAACGAAATCGTGGTTCGGTGAATCAAAACTCCACAGCGTCTCGCCAGCCCTAGCCAACGGTAGGAAGGCGATTGAGATTACTAAAATGATGCAGAAGAGATTGAGCATGGCGAAAGTTCTAGACAGCGGTGTATCCACCATCCACGGTCCAGGCTGCGGCAGTGACGAAAGAGGCTTCGTCGGAGGAGAGGAACGCAATAACATTGGCGATTTCGGACGGCTCCGCAAGTCGGCCCATCGGATGCAGAGCTTTCATCGTTTCATGTACATCCGGCATCTCGGTTACATTCTCGGTCAGTGCAGTGTAGACGAATCCGGGGCAAACGGCGTTGACGCGAATATTGTCAGGAGCGAGGCGAATTCCCATATCGCGAGTCAGTTGCAGCACCGCACCCTTGCTCTGCGGATAGGGATTGAAGCCGTCCGAGAAGGGAAGCGATGGCGGGTGGGCGACGAGGCTCATGATGGAGCCCAGATTGACGATGGAACCACCGTTTCCTGCCTGACGCATTTCTTCGACCGCGGCGTGGCACATCAGAAAGGTCCCTTTTGCGTTTACCTCCATGACCGCTTCCCAGCGCTCTTCGAAATCAGCTTCCGGCGGTAGAGTGCGCGGAGTGATCCCTGCGGAATTGACGAGGATGTTGACCTGTCCGAACTCGGAAACACACTCCGAGATGATGGCCTCGACCTCGGCATACTTGGTGATGTTGCCAGGAAAGGTAGTGAGCCGCGGTTCTTCTGCTTCCAGCAACTGGTCAAGTCCTGCTTCGTTGATGTCGGTAGCCAAAACCGTGGCTCCTTCGTCGAGGAACTTTTCAATCGTCGCCGATCCAATGCCCGAGGCCGCCCCGGTCACAATTGCAACTTTGTTTTTCAACCGTGCTGTCATATGCATGCTTCAGCTAATCCAGATGCCTTTGCCCATTCGTGACCTGCGGAGGTGATCATTACCAAACTTCCCAAGCTTTATAATTACAATGTGATTGCCTTGTTACTGTCGCCAAATTGGTCGGTTTCCACGCCCATCTTTTGGGCCATGAGGAGGAGCAAATTGCTCATGTGGGCATCGGAATTGACTGGGCGGCTGCAAATTCGGTAATGATCACCTGGTTTGTCGAGGGTGTAGCCGTCAAAATGTCCTTCGTTAAAATCAAGATGACTCCCGTGCTTCAACCCTAGGTCCGAACCACCGGCAAGCACCAGTGGTAGGTTGGCATTTCCGTGACTATGGCCGTAGGACATGCCACTGCCAAAAAGAGACATCGTGGAACCGAGAAGCGGTTTGCCGTTCAGGTCCTTGGTTTCCTCCAGACGGGAAAGGAAGTAGCTGTATTGTTCGATGGCGAAGGTATCATAGTTGGTCAGCTTTTCCATGTAGCCCTCGTCGCCCCCGTGATGGCTGAGTTGGTGGCGGGATTCGGTGATGCCGATTTCGGGGATGGCAAAGGCGTCCCCTTCTCCTCCCAGGCTGAAAGTGGCGACCCGGGTGACATCGGTTTGAAAGGCGAGAACCATGAGGTCGTAAACGGTACGGAAATAATCCCCGGCCTGTGCCCTGTTTACTTTGCGGTTGGTACGCTTGCGGTCAGAGTCGGAAATTTGGGGGAGTGGGGTGTC
>NHDJ01000031.1 GCA_002167265.1 Verrucomicrobia bacterium TMED56
GAAAGCCAATTTATTTTTAGCCGAGACATAAACCTTGCCAATATAGCTACAAAAGCAAAATATTGAAAAGTAAGTGTTGCTATTCCCAAAGTAAAAATGTGCCAAATCATTTTTCTTTGAAGAAAAGCTATAACAATCAAATGAGAAGCTATTGAGAGACGAATAACACCAAGATCTCGAGTAATAAAATAAAAACTAAAGTAAGTAAACCACAAATAGGAGAAGGGAATTTTAGAAATACGAGATATATAAATTAATAACATACAAGAAATAGATGCCATTAATATCAAAAAACTATCATAGTTAAGTCCAGAAATAGATGCAACATATGTAAAAATTTTAAATCCAGGCTCGCCGTGAGCAGCCCAGTATAGTGGATTACTAAAATCACCAGTAGCGCCGTGGTCATAGATCAGTTCGTATGTGTCAACATCAGGAAAATACCACGGGCGCAACCCAGCTAGAATAAATGCAATTATTGCAATTAATATTGATAGGAAATTACCAACATTCACATTTGTGAATCTTGAAAAGAATGCAGCTCCTACAGTAAAAAAATATAGAGTTGCAAGATATATAGAAATAGAGCTCATAATTATTTCGCTGAACTGATTACAGTATTACAAATTTCAAAAAAAGATTCCCCAACAGCATCTGATGTATGATTTTTAAGATAACGCTCGTGACCGCCATCTTTAATTGAGTTATATTTTTCATGATCTTCATAGATAGCTTTAATTCTATTAACTATTTCATCAGTAGAAGTAACTATAGAGTCAATTCCATCTGTAAATCCGTAATGATTATGGGTAATAACAACTGGGGTGCTCATTGCCCAAGAATCACCAATAAACCCCCAGCCTCCCCTGGTTGCTGGAGAGTATGCAAAGTAACTGCTTTGAATCAATTCTAGGCACTCTTCACGACTCAAAGATTTATAATGTTTGATAGATTCAGGGAATCTTTCTTTGAGTTCTTCAATAATTTTAATATGCTCTCCACTTCCTACTATAATAAATTCTTGCAGAGGAGAATCATTCAGCAATTTTGGTATTGTAATTAAAAGTTCTTTTAAATTTTTATGGGGATCAAATGCCCCAATAAATATTGCTCTATGTTTTAATTTTTCATTAGAAATCTTAATTTTAGGATGATAACAAGGCCATGGAACATAATAAAATGGTGTATTTTCAATAAAAGGTTGGATTGATGCGTCATCATGGTAGCAGGATATAACTGCATCTGAATTAGCATATGCCCAACTCCAAATAAGACCTCCAATAAAAATTGGTATTTTATCACCAGTGATTGAATTTTTAAAAAGTTTCAATAATCTACCCATACTTCTATATGGATGCTTTCGGTTGAATGCAAACTCAGTTCTTAAGACAATAGGTACCTTATATTTTCTTTTTAACTCTATTGCGAAGTTTAAGTTACTGATTTCTTCACAAAATATAACATCAGGGGAGAAATCAGATACTATTTCTTGTATTTTTTTCTTGTATGACAATCTTTTTATAAACGATTGCTGTTCTTTAATTGTCTTATAAGGTCTGTGGATAACCAAGCTATCATCAGCTTCAAATTCAGGGCTTTCTTCAAGCCTACCGCCTTTGTTAATGTTTTCCTTATTTGAAATTGCTAAAACATTATTGTTCATGTTTGCAATATGCTTATAAGCATGATAATTATCGTTAAAATTTTTGTTTATACCGGGAGTAATTAAGCATATGTTCATAAAATACTCACTATAGTAATATCGATATTTAAAGTCATATTCTTAAGTTAGTTTCTGACTCATAATCTCTTCCTTTAATAAGCTTGTATGTGAAAGAAAGTATCCTTTTAAATAAAAAAGGATACTTAACTATAAAGTATCCAATCCAAATAGTTGCTCTTGTTGATAGTCTGCGATCAAGATGAAAAAAGCCCCTAACAATTTCGTCATAAAGAATAGTCGGTTTATTAATAGCTCCTTCTTCATGATTCATGAATGTAAGAGAATATATAAAGTGATATATTGACCATACTCGAGTAAGTTGCTCAAAGCGTTTTTTTAATTTATCAACTGTTTTTGGTTTTAATGGAAGGCGTAAAAGCAAAGTAAGCTGATAGATAAAAATTTGATCCCATTTTAGATGATTAGGGGTATCATCAGCTTTGTTTTTAACTATTTGATTATCAGAATAAATGCACTTGCCCCTATCCCCTAAGGACATAAAAAGCATTACCAGGTGAGGAGCGTATGATGACTGAAAAAAATGTGCATATGACATACTACCAATAACTTTTTTCATGTTGTAAACAGAAGTTGAAAGAAATAAAACTGCTCCGAAAGTTTCAAATGTTTCAATAAATTCATCGATTCCAGTTGTTGTTACCTCTTGACTGCGATTATTAAAGGAATCTTCATCCCATGCATAAGTGATGAAATGCATTTCTTTATGCCGATCTATATCACTCAAAATTCTTTCAACAGCATCATCAGTAACCTCATCATCATCACCTAAAATCCAAAGCCAGGGATCGGAACAATTCTCAAAGCATTTCAATATATTAGCTGTCATTCCAACATTGTGACGATTGGTAACTATGTTTATATCAATATTTGAGTAATCTTTTAGGAGATCTTTTATAGTATCTTTAACAGGGATATCTGAGCAATTATCAAAAATAATAATTTTACATTCGTCAGTTACTTGAGGTAATAACTTTTCTAAATTTGTCCTAAAAATATCATTGCGATTATATGTTGGGATTGCGATGGTAACACTCATTAATAACTCACTAGAAGTTTGTATGAATAGTTTGTGTGGAATTACGAAAATTATAAATCAACTTTTTCAATCCACATTATCTGTTCAAATCCATAGTAATCCCATGTTCCAAGCCTGATCAAATTTTTTCTTTTTGAAATGTGTTCTTGTACCCAACCAAGAAACCACCAAATAAATGGTTTAGCTGATTTTTCGTAAAATGTACATTTAAGTCTGTGTGATTCAGATTCATATAACTTAACTAAATCTACTGGAGAAACATGAGTAGGATCATCATGAAAATTTAATCCTCCTCCTCTACTTGGAAAATCAACTGATTTAAGAGATGGGGTGGCAAAAAACAAAATACCTCCTACCTTGGCTTTATCTACCATCGCACTAAATGTACTTTGAGGATCTTCACAATGCTCAATGTTATGATTGGAAATTATAATATCAAAATCTTTATCTATATTTTGAATTGATTGAGCAAAATCTTTAGAATCACATATTATTAAATTTTCATAGAGCGCTTTTGATTCATTAGTCTGTTCAAAAAAACTAACATCGACACCATATATAGATGAATTTGGTTTTACTGATTTTAAAAAAATAGAGTTTTTTCCACACCCAATGTCTAGAATCTTACAATCTTCTTTTGACATAGAAGAAATAAAAGATCTTTGTCCTCTGGGCCTAATAGTTTTTTTAATAAAATGTTTAAAATTTAACAATTATTATCTCTATAAATGAGCTTCATATTTTAAAGCCAGCTGCAACAGAATCTTTATAAAACATCTTAACAGTATCAAGGGAAAAGTCGTCTAAATCTGTTCCGATATCCTTCATCGCAGAAATTAGATTGGGTGGCAGAGTAATAATGTCAGTTCCACATCTTTCTGCTTGAAAAATGTTAAATACCTCTCTTGAGCTTGCCCATAGTGTTTCAATAACTGGATATTCTTTAACTAGGTTTGATGCATACATCATTGTTGGCTCAGGATCTAAACCCGCATTTGCAATTCTTCCAGCAAAAATAGAAATTATTGAAGGAACTTTATTGTTTAATGCGCTAAATACTTCATCTATATGGGTCTTTGTAAATAAAGCAGTGACATTTAGTTTAACAGATTCATTTGATAATCTATTTACGAGATCATAAGTATATTCTTGTTTGGTATTTGTTACAGGAATTTTTACATAAACATTGCTACCTAGATCATTAAGTGTCATGGCTTGATCATACATTTCGCTGATATCGTCCGAGAAAACCTCAAAAGAAATTGATTTTTCTTTAACATTAGATAATACCTCTTTGGCAAAACCTAAATAGTCGGTTATTCCAGCTCTTGCCATTAAAGTTGGATTTGTAGTAAACCCATCAACTGAATTTTCCTTATCTGCTAGGATCATTTCCTTAACATCGGCACCATCAGAAAAGATCTTTATATTTAAATTGCTCATTTAGTGGACTCCCATTTTGTTTCATTTACCCCGACTAGAGGGTGAGAAATTAGTAAATGCCATAAAACTGCTTGCCATCCCTCTGTATGCGGTGTTACCAAATTTTCACTAATAGTTGGTATGACCATTGTCAATTCACTAGATTCTTTTGTATAACCTCCGTCTCTTCCAACAACTCCCATTACTGAGGCTCCAAGCTCATTTGCAAGTGAAATACAATTTACAAGATTAACACTTATATTTTTATCTTTACTTCCACCGCCTACTGAGAATACAAAAATTGCATCATTTGAACTAAAGTTACTCACTTTTAACCAGTTTGAATATGCTGTATCCCATCCATCATCATTTACTCTTGCAGTCAATTCTGAAACATTATCACTAGGTGTATAACATTCTATATTTCCTAATTTTCTAAAATCACAAACAGCATGGCTTGAGTGACCTGCTCCTCCGCCAGAGCCAATAAAAAAAAGTCGCCCATTTCTTTCTCTTAAACAAGATAATTCTTTAGCAATATTTTCAATTACTTCAGAATCTAATTTTTTAGCAATATCTGAAGTTTGATCTAGGTAACTTTGTGAAAATGACATTTTTTGACCCCAATAATAATTGTTATATAAGACTAACTAAACTTTTAATCTTATACGAAAAATTAACGTCTTTATTATAATTTGTATCAAGTAAAAAAGCATCAATGCTTGCTGCATTAGCAGCCTTTATATCTTTTGAACTATCTCCAATCATAATGCATTCTTTATGTTTCAAATTATATTTAGAGATAGCTTCCAATATCATTCCAGGTTTTGGTTTTCTGCATTGGCAGTTATCGTCATCATCATGCATACAAACAAACATTTCATTAAAATCCAATATATCCATTAATTTCTCATGCATTACTTTTAGATCATCTAATTTAAGTAAATTTCTTTTAATATCGGGTTGATTTGTTATCAAAAACACATTGTTTTTTTTATTAATCTTTTCAGCAAAATGTAAAAAGTCATCTCTAAATTTAAATTCATCAATGGATCTAGGTGATGACACTTCACCGTCTCTAAAAATAACATCATTAATAATGCCATCCCGATCTAAAAAAATATTATTGTATTTATTAATTTTCATAATTAATAAAGAATTTTTCAGCCTTTTTATAACTTTCTGGGGTGCCTATTTCATAAAACCTTTTTTCTGCTTTAAAATGCTGAAGTTTTTTTATATGTGAAAATTTTTCTTGAACAAGGCTTAAATCAAAGGATTTGGTTGTATTTTCAAAATCAGATTCTTTATAAATACCTATCCCATAATCTATATAATTAGATAAATAACTTGGGTTCTTTTTATTATAAACTACATGCTCTCCATCAAAATATACGTTGCTTATGTCATACATTCCATCATTTTTATAGACTACTATTAATGGGCCAAGGTTAGTATCGTATGAACTATAAATATCATAAAAATTTACTCTTAAAAATGAATCTCCATACATAACAAAGGATGGAGAATCTAGCTTTTTAATAATATTTTTGACAGCACCCCCAGTCCCAAGGGGCAAAGACCCATCTTCAATAAGATTTATATTGATGTTCTTAAAACTATAATTTTTAGTAAAATCATAAAATTTTTCTGAGAGATGCCCGACGGATAGGAAAACCTCTTCTGCTCCATTCTTATCGAGAAAGTCTAATTGATAATATAGAAAGGGCTTTTTATTGATCTCTAAAAGACATTTAGGCGTTTCAGTAGCAATTGATCCTAATCGTGTAGCCAATCCGCCACATAAAATTATAAAAGGGTACATCTAATTAAGTAGTTAAAGTCTTTGTTCCCTCAAAATCAAAATTAAATCTTACTTCCTCCATGCCTGCACCACTTAAAGCCTTTCTCAGTTTATTTCTATCTTTAGACATAAACATTAAAAATCCTCCGCCACCAGCCCCTACTAATTTCCCTCCGATCGCACCGTTTTGCATAGCAATATCATACCAACTATTAATTTTATCATTAGACATTCCACCAGATCTTTTTTTCTTATTCTCCCAATGTTCGTGCATCAATTCACCAAAAATTTTTGTATCACCGGATTCCAAAGCATTTTTACTCTCTAATCCAAGTTTTTTTACATTATTTAGGTTCCTCAACATTTCTTCATCATGTTGTTTCGATTTAGTTTCTTGATCTTTAAGAATCTTACTAGCACTTCTAGAATATCCAGTAAAAAATAACATTAAATTATCCTCAAGATCAAACAATGTATCATCCGAAATGCTTAAAGGTTTTACATCTACAGAGTCATCCTTGTTAAAGTTAAAGGAAGAGATGCCACCATATGATGCTATATACTGATCTTGTTTACCAATTGGTTCTTTTAGCTTATTGATTTCTATATCGCATGCTAATTCTGCAAGCTCATTTGAATTAAGATTTTTAGAAGAGTTAGCATATAAAGCTTTTAAAAGTGCTGTAGTGAAACTTCCTGAAGATCCTAAGCCAGTACCAGATGGCAAATCAGCAAGAGTCGTTATTTCAAGATTTTTTTTAAATCCTAGTTTAAGAGTTTCTCTTATAATTGGATGTCTGATATCTTCAATATTATTAACATTTTCATATTCTGAATACTTTAATATATAACCCTCTGTAAAAGGATTCATTACAGATACAAAGACATATTTATTAATTGCGGCTGCAATTAAAAAGCCTTCATTTTCTTTATAATATGAAGGTAAATCAGTGCCTCCTCCACCAAGAGATATTCTCAAGGGACTTCTAACAAGAATCATTTATATTTAACTCCTTTCTGCATTCCTCTAGTAGCTTCATAACTTCTTCACCAGATTTATGATCGCATGGGTATATTTCACTATCTGATATTTTCCATGAAGGCAATTTAAATAATGCCACCATGTCCTCATAAAAGGAATCATCAGCAGAATAATTTTCTATATGATATGTTTCTGTCTTTGATTGAATTTCTCCAGATTGCCATGCCCATCTTCTACCAGTTTTATAACTTTGATCACCGTAACTTCTTCCTCTTCCATTAACGATACCGTATCCCTTTGTTCCATTAATCTCAAGCTTAAAATTGCTTCTCCACCTATTCAATGAACTTTGAATATTAAAAATTATATTATTATCACTTTCTAAAATTAAATGAGCTTCTTCTTCAATTCCGGTATTCCAAAAACCTTTCCATGAATGACCTCCTTTTACATTTAGTTTTGAATTAGAAATTAATATTGCAAGATCTAAGAGGTGTACTCCAGGGTCAATTAAAGCCCCACCTCCAGACGTTTCTGGTTTAAGCTTCCAAGAGTCTTCCATACCAGGTGAATTCCCATGGCCAATAATCATGTTTACAGAAATAATTTTGCCAAACAGATCTTTACGTGCATGATTTAAAAGTGCATTTATGCCCAAATAAAACCTGTAATTTAATCCTACATGAAGATTAACATCTTTAGGTTTTGCTTTGAGTATTTTTTCACATTCTTTAAGATTTCTACCAAGAGGCTTTTCAACAACTATATTTTTAGTGTGCTTAAAAGATTGAATTGTTAAATTAGGTGCTTCTGAATGAGGAGTGCAAATAAATATCCAATCAGGTTCCTTATTAAGTTCGTCGTTAAGGCTTGTAGTTACATTGACATTAAACCTTTCTTTAACCTTTTCTAATGCACTTTTGTCATTATCAACAACTGATGTTTGAAATTTTAGCGAATAATCTTTGCTAATCTTTTCAAGAGCCAACAATCTTTCTTTTCCAATTAAACCTCCTCCAACTATTAAAATATTCAATCTATTCTCCTTAGTTTAAAATGATTCTCATCCAGCTCTTCATTTAAGTATTTATTTACTTCGTCGCGAACATGGATAAAACATCCGTTTAATTTTTTTGAAGGGATTTTATCTGTAATGAAGCTTAAAACAAAATTTGTTGGCTCATCAATACTTGTTCTTGTTTTTATTTCAGCTCCATGCGACTCAACAATTGCAAGCATATCTGTGTTAACCGCTCCAGGAGCAAGAGCTACTATTGAAGCATTTTCATAATCTTTTTTAAACTCAATGCCTATATTCTCAACAGCTCTAACAACAGCAACCTTTGATAATGCATACCCAGAAAATTCTGGATAACCATAGGCCGCCCCCCCACCTCCAAAAAAAACAACACGAATATGAGAATCTTTATTAGCAAAATTTAAGATATTTTTCAAAATAGCTAAATTTCCAAGAACATTTGTTTTGTATAAATTTTCCCAATCCTCAAAATCTGCTTCTAATATTCCTCCAAAATTACCTAATTTTGATGCGCATAGTGCTACACCTATTGATGAAGGTTTATGTTCATTTAAAAATTTTGAGAGTTCTTCAAAATTATTTTCAATTCTAGATATATCTTTTTTTATTGAAAAAATATTACCTTCATTATCTTGAACATCATTTACAGAATGAGAGGATCCAATTGCTAGAACTTTTTTTGCAGAAACTGAAGAGTTTATAACTATATTTTTTCCAATTCCCTTAGAGCCACCTGTGACTATTAATAAATCAATCATCTTTTGTTATGTTAACTATATTTTTTAACATTTCTTTCACAGATTTTTTCACAGCCCCAACTGAATTCATTGATGACTCCCAACCTAAATCTGATATTTTCTTAGTATCTAGTCTTACAATTGGAACATCTCCTTTCCACCCTCTATTTCCTCCAGTGTATTTATACTTACATACTAATTTATCAATTCCCAACTCCTCTAAAACAATATCAGCAATTTGATTTACAGTAGCAGGATCTTTTGGTGCGACATTATAAACATCATAAATTTTCTTTTGATTTTTTAATGCAATAAACATTGCCGAAATAACATCTTCTACATGAATATAAGGCTTGCTTTGCATTCCATCTCCAAGAATCTCTAAAAATGATGCATTCTCTTTCAATCTTCTTATAAAGTCATATGCTACTCCATGTGTTTGTCTTCCCCCGACAACATTGCCAAATCGAAAAGCAGATGCCTTAATTTCAAACATGTGGCAATAGCTGCATATTAATGCTTCACAACCAAGCTTACTTGCTCCATATGTAGAAATTGGTTCCATTGGGCTAAAATCTTCTGTAACAAATTCGTAGCCTGTTTCACCATAAACTCCAGAGCCAGATGCATATAATAACTTGTTGCAACCACCTCTCCTCATTGCTTCAAGAACGATCTGAAGTAGATGGGTACCTTGATCAAAATCTATTTGAGGATTGCTAATTGCTGCAGCTATATCAGCATTTGCAGCAAGCATAATTGTTACATCAATATTTTTTGAATGCTCAAATAAGTCATCATCGTATATATCTTTTTCAATTAAAGTAAGCTTACTATTGACTTTATGCTGATCAAGATGCCATTTTTTTCCTGAACAAAAATTATCATAAACGATTACTTCAGACACTTCGTCTTCTTTTATGAGTTTATCAACAACATAACTGCCTATGAAACCCCCACCGCCAACAACTAAGTATTTCATAGTAAAATTGTGTAAAAAATAAACATAATGATATTATAAGATATTTTTTAAGGATTAATGAATTTCCCTTTT
>NHDJ01000032.1 GCA_002167265.1 Verrucomicrobia bacterium TMED56
AGGAGGAGCAGGATCAGGCATTGGGGTTGCAGGTTCTTTTACCTCGGGAAGGGATGGAGGTTCTGAAGCAAATGGGTCGAAGGTTGGAGTCGGAGGCGCAGGAGGAGCAGGATCAGGCATTGGGGTTGCAGGTTCTTTTACCTCGGGAAGGGATGGAGGTTCTGAAGCAAATGGATCAAAGGTTGGAGCCGGAGGCGCAGGAGGAGCAGGGACAGGCATTGGGGTTGCAGGTTCTTTTACCTCGGGAAGCGATGGAGGTTCTGAAGCAAATGGGTCGAAGGTTGGAGCCGGTTGTGCAGGAGGAGCGGGAACAGGCATTTGTACGGATCCCTCATTTGCATCAGTAATTGTAGGACCATCATCCGTTAGGGTTGGTACCGTAGGGACAGAAGAAGGTACTGGCATTGGGGTTGAATCATCTTTACGATCCTGAGACTGTGGAGGTTCTATGTTCAATATTTCCGTGTTTGAAACTGGAGGTAAAGAAGGAGCGACTATTTCTATGCGTGGATTATTTTTTTCATCTGAATTACCTTCAAGTAAGATAGTACCTGATGATTTTTTTAAGTTATTTTCGTCTGTGAAACTAGATGTGGGAATAGGGACAGTCTCAAATGTTGAATTTTGCAACTGACTATCTTCAATATCTTGGATCGTAAGTATTTTTCGGCCGACAAGTAAGTCCTCAAGAGGTTGCCCTTTAGAAAACCTCAGCTTGGAAACCATCTGGCCCGAGCTATCCCATTCAGAGCAAATTCCGTGTTCGAGGTTGTTCTTAAAATTATAATCAAATTGTTGTTGGCCATTGGGAAACCAGCCTTTGGAGTTACCCTCCATTTTGCCATCGACGAACTCTGCGATGAGCCTTTTTTGACCATTTTCATACCAAATGGTTCTGGGACCATGTTGTTTGTCGCGATGGTAGGTTAGTCCAAGTTTTTGTTGCCCCGATGCATACCACTCGCCAGATGGTCCTTCTCTAAGTCCATTGTTGTATATGACAGAAGACTTTTTAGTTCCATTTACATACCATTCAAGAGCATCCCCATGCGGAGTGCCGTTTTTCATTTGCACTTCAAGTATCTTGGTTCCATTCGGATGCCACTCTGATTTGACTCCGTTTAATTTTCCTTGAGAATAATTTTCAACAGAAAGAAGTTCTCCCGTGATACGATATTCCTGAAAAAGTCCATCCTTTAGTCCATTTTTGAAGTTTGTAATCCTTCTTTCTCTTCCGTTGTAAAAGTATTCAACAGTCGTTCCATTTCTTTTACCTTTTATCCATGTAGATACTGATTTGGTCGGGCTTTGCTCAAAGGTTTCGATTGCCTTTCCTGAAAATAAAGTATTACTTCTTAATACATCTCCATTGCCAGTATTTTTGTGAACCAAGCCATCTTCTTGCAATTCCAACCAATGGAGCATTACGGTTTCACGATTCTCTAATGTGTTGCTGGTAAGCGACTGGACACAGGAAGTGAAAGAAAATGCTACAAACAAGCATAAGAAAAGAGCTAGCAACTTTTTCATAGTTGAAATGATGCCTCTGTCGGTGATTTCTGGCAAGAGGTTTTTATGGCACTAAAAATTTAANGCTCCTCTTTCATCAGGTTTTCTTTACACTAATTATAATATTCAACGCTGACATAAATCGGTGAAGATTCAACTTGGAGTATTGCCGTAAAAAAACTCTTCCAAGTCTCGACGCTCTTTTTTTGACGGGCGACCTTTTGTCACACGGTTTGCAAAGGGAGGAGAATAAATCATTTTTTTATCAACGATTATATTTTCTTTGTCAACTTGTGGGGTGATATCCTCGTAAAACTTGGCTACTTCTCTGGCGGAACCTCTTTTGTCTAAAATACCAAGGACTTTAAGTTTCTTTTCAACTGGACCGTTTCTGATAACAAGGATGTCATCAGGTTTGACTTCCCTTGAAGGCTTTACGATTGAACCATTAATTTTTATCCAGTTTCTCTTGCAAGCATCTGTTGCAAGAGAACGAGTCTTATATATTCTTACCGACCAAAGCCATTTGTCGATCCTTACTTTTTCAGTTNCCACCCTTACGAGTTCTCTGCCTTAGACAGTCGAATTTCCATATTAATGGATTTTCCATTCTTAAGATGTACCTTAAAATGTCTTTGTTCCTTGCTTGGAAGCGATACGCTTTTGATTAATGAATGATCAATGCCAGAAGTTTTGAAAATAAATGGTAAGTAATTTAAGATTTCAGGAGGATATTCAAAGAAATCTGGAATTAGAAAATCTCTTTTGGATAATTGTAAGCCAAGCATTACAAACTCAAACCTATCTTCATCTGAGAGATTAAGACCACGGGCAATCTTATCGAAGGTTTTGCAACCNGCCGTGCGTATCCCATTTTCCAAGTCATTGACTATGGAGGTTGCCACTCCGCTTGTCTCAGCTAGTTGGGGCTGTGTGAGTTTTGCCTTTTTGCGGTGATTTTTTAATAACTTACCAATCTTTGCTTTAATCTTCTTCACAAAATCATATGTTATGGTTGTGTTAATAAAAGCAAGAAAATCAACTCAATTTAAGGGTTCGACTATTATGGCTTTGTAAAGTTGACCCTCGGTCGAACTTCGATTTGAATCAATCAAGGGAGTTAGCTTTAAAATCATCGTTTGATTCCCTTGACTATTAAAATCAACGATTGGAGGTTTAGATTGCTTGACTGGAGTACTGTTTAAGTCTGCTGGAAGATNATGATTCTCTTTCTTTTCACCAAACCAATTTAGCGAGTCTTTGATTGGTTTTTGGTATTTCCAGATGACAAAAGCAGAACCGCAGACAATTATGATAACGATAACTAGCAATATGGTAGAAATTTTGTCAGACTTGGGTTTTGGGGGACGGTCGCCTTGGATGCTTTCATCCCATTCATTCCATTCCCTGTAGGCTTTGTTTTTTTCAATAAAAGAGCCCACTAATATGGCAAGTTCGTAAAGAACATATAGGGGTATGGTAAGGATGCATAAACTCACCGGGTCTCCGCCTGGGGTAATTAAGGCGGCTGAGACCATTAGAATAACGAGAACGAGTCTTCGACTGTCGCGTAACTTAGTGACAGTTAAAATGCCAATCCTGATCAGCAAAATTAGAACTAAGGGAAATTGAAAGGCAATCCCGACAGCAAAAGTCATCCAAATAACTGTGCTGTAATAGTTTCCTGCCTCTGGACGGTAAACATCCAAGCCTAACACATTGAATGAGAACTCAATTGTAAATGCAAGGGACAATGGCAGAATAAAGAAATAGGTCATTGAGGCTCCGGTCAGAAACAAGAGCGTTGCTGCAATGCATCCAGGAAAGAATACTTTCTTCTCCCTCTTGGTAAGTCCGGGCACCACGAAGCTTCCAACAAAATATAGGATCATTGGTAATGAAATGCCGAGTCCGCCAAGAAAGCATATTTTCATGGCAATAAAAATTGGAGAGTAAGAGCGGATAACTTGGAGCAAATTCCGATTATTTCCATTTGCGAAATGTGTAATGATCCGAGTTTGATGATGTGGGTCTGTAATGCCCCAGCTAATGAGAGTGGTTTCCTTGGCGTTTCTGAGTTCACCTAAACCCACTTTTTGGTCTTCCAATGGTTTGGTGTATTGTTCAAGGCCTATTGATTGGAGATCTATGCTAATTTCGCCAAAATCCTCAACTGCTTTGATCAAGGGGATTTGAAGAAGCTTAACGGAGTCCTGCATAAAAATTGCGACACCAATACATCCGACCAAAAATGCAACTGCGGACTTTAGAATTACCCATCTCAACTCTTCAAGATGTTCTAAGAAGTGCATTTCATTTGGGTCGTGCTTCGGGTTCTTCGATTTCTTTTTGAGGAAACCGGTTAAACCTTCTTCACGAAAGCGGTCACCAAAGCTAGCAGGCCTATGGTCTTGGGGCGATGACATCGAATGGATAGTTAGAAATTACTTGGGTCTTTTTGAGTATGTCATTATAAAGTATTAATTACCAACGGTCGATTCTGAAATCTTGATTCCTAAACCTATGAATTGTAAGGTCTGAAAGTCACCCGTTGACAAATCGTTGTAAAAATAAGAAAAAGTTCCTTCAAAATTTTAAAATGAGTAACGATTTCCATTTGTTGCTCGGATTAATGACTAAAAGCTAACCTAAACCCTCATATGGCACAGAAAAAAAAGGCGAAAGCATCGAACAAAAAGGTAAAAGCCAAGGCTGCAAATAAGCCAGTCTCCACCAGCACCCCTAGGAAAGAAGTCAAATATGTTTATGACTTTGGAAAAAAAACTGATGGAGATGCAACTCAACGCGAACTTCTTGGAGGAAAAGGAGCCAATTTGGCAGAAATGGCAAAAATTGGATTGCCTGTACCTCCTGGCTTCACCATTTCCACTGAGGTATGCACATATTTTTATAAAAATAATAAGAAGTATCCTAAAGTTTTAGAAGATCAAATGAAGGCTTCTGTTGCTTTGATGGAAAAACAACAGGGAAAGAAATTGGGAGATTTAAAGAAACCACTTCTTCTCTCAGTCAGATCAGGTGCCAGAGATTCTATGCCCGGAATGATGGATACAATTCTAAACCTTGGTCTAAACGATGAAACTGTAGAGGCTNTAGCCANAGCTTCCGGTAATGGCCGTTTTGCGTGGGATTGCTATCGTCGATTCATCCAGATGTATGGTGATGTTGTAATGGGGGTGCAGAAGCTTCCAAGCGAAGATCATGATCCGTTTGAAGCAATCATTGAGGATTTTAAAAAAGAGATCTTTCCTAAAGAAAAGGGTGAAGTGGACGATTCACGAATATCGGTTGACCAAATGAAAGAACTAGTTGGACGGTTCAAAAATTTAGTTAAGACAAGATCTGGTGAAGACTTTCCGACTTGCCCGTGGCAGCAATTGGAAGGATCCGTTGGTGCAGTTTTCAGTTCTTGGATGAATGATCGGGCTATTGTATATCGTCGTAAATACGGCATTCCNGCAGAGTGGGGAACGGCGGTTAACGTGCAGGCAATGGTTTTNGGTAACACTGGNAAAAAATCTGGTTCTGGTGTTGGTTTTACCCGTGATCCGGCAACTGGAGAAAAAGTACTTTATGGAGAATTTCTCACGGATGCTCAGGGAGAAGATGTGGTAGCTGGAGTCCGCACTCCCCGACCCGTTGCTAAACTCAAACGGGTTCTACCGAAACCTTTTAAGGAACTCGTTTTAGTACAGAAGAAGTTGGAAAAGCACTTTAAGGATATGCAGGATTTCGAGTTTACGATCGAAAATGAAAAATTGTATATGTTACAAACCAGAAACGGCAAGCGAACGGGACTTGCGGCGGTGCGTATTGCGGCAGAAATGGTAAAAGAAAGGCTGATCGATTGGAAGACAGCTATTAAAAGAGTACCAGCCGATCAATTAGATCAAGTTTTAGCTCCAGTTTTTGATCAGGCAGCTCAAAAAGCAGCCAAAACCTTGTGCAAAGGATTACCAGCTGGTCCAGGTGCTGCGTCTGGGAAAATTTGTTTAAATGCCGAAAGAGCAGTGGAAGCAGCCAAGAAAGGAAATGTCCTACTCGTTCGTCAGGAGACATCACCCGAAGATTTGCGAGGAATGATTGCAGCTGAAGGGATTTTAACNGCCCGTGGAGGGGTTTCATCCCACGCTGCCCTGGTAGCCCGTCAAATGGGTAAGGTATGCGTTTGTGGTGCTGCTGACCTTGATGTGGATTACCACAATCGAACTGTTAAAGTTGATGGAAAAACCTTTAAAGAGGGAGACTATATGTCGATCAACGGAACTAACGGAGAGGTTTTCGCTGGAGAATTAAAAACGGCACCTTCTGAAATCATTCAGGTCTTAATAGAGAAGAAGTTAGATCCTAAAAAGAGCCGTGCTTATCAAAATTTTGCTCAACTCATGAAATGGTGCGAGCAGGCAACTAAAATGACTGTCCGTACAAACGCTGATTCTCCGTCTCAAGTTGCGAATGCAGTTGCTTTTGGTGCTACAGGAATAGGACTGTGTAGGACTGAGCACATGTTTTTTGAGGGGAATCGTATTGATGCTATGCGTCAAATGATTTTGGCAGATGATGAGCAAGCACGACGGAAAGCACTTAAAAAATTGCTTCCTTACCAAAGACGCGATTTTGAAGGTATTTTCAAGGCACTTGAGGGAAAACCTGCAACCATCCGCTTACTTGACCCTCCACTGCACGAATTCCTCCCCCATGATTTAGCTGCTCAGCGGGACTTAGCCAAAAAGCTTGGGGTTTCTTTAGCTTCGATTAAAAAGCGGGTTGAGGACCTTCATGAATTTAATCCAATGTTAGGCCATCGCGGTTGTAGGCTGGGGATTTCTTACCCGGAAGTAACTGAGATGCAGGCACAAGCTATCTTTGAAGCNGCTATCTTGGCCAAGAAGAAAGGCATTGAGGTAAATCCTGAGCTTATGGTTCCCTTGGTTGGGTTTCCGCGTGAACTTGAACTTCAAGTGGGGGTAATTCATGAGACTGCGAAGAAAGTTTTTGCAGCTAAGGGAGAAAAAGTAAAATATCTTGTTGGAACAATGATCGAAATTCCACGGGCTGCTCTTGTTGCCGATGAAATTGCGAGAACTGCTCAATTCTTTAGCTTTGGAACGAATGACCTGACTCAAACAACAATGGGTATGAGTAGAGATGACTCTGGAAGTTTTCTTCCCAACTACACTGAATTGGATATTTTGGATGCCAATCCATTTGCTAGTGTTGACCAAAGTGGCGTGGGACAATTAATGGAAATTGCTGTTAAAAAAGGCAAGTCATCACGTCGAGGAATAAAGCTCGGAATTTGCGGCGAGCACGGCGGGGATCCAAGCAGTGTAGAATTCTGTCATAAGATAGGATTGAATTATGTAAGTTGTTCTCCATTTCGAGTTCCTACAGCTCGTCTAGCCGCAGCCCAAGCTGCCGTTAGCTGATCTTGCTTGGTTGAGCATATCAAACATTCTTTATATGGGGTTCAGGCAAAGAGTTTGTCTGAACCCCATGTTAATTTTTAATGTTTGAAGTTAAAGAAAAGCCTCGTCTTGTTGAAAAGGCTTTTCTTTTAGCAGTGGTTTTGCGGGAAGATGAAAGAGAAAATGCGGAGTCTCTTTTAGATGAGCTCGAAGAATTGGTTTCTAATCTAGGTATTGGAATTTCACAAAAAAAAGTAGTTCGTGTACGTAAAACTTTTCCTGGATACCTTTTGGGAAAGGGTAAATTTAATGAAATCCTAGAAAAGGTTAAGGAAGTTGCCTGTGATGTCATAGTTTTTGATAATGATTTAAGTCCCAGCCAACAAAGAAATTGGGAGGCAGAATCAAAGGTGTTAGTTATTGATCGTCAAGAAATCATTTTGGATGTCTTTGCCGCCCGAGCTCAAACCAAAGAAGCTGTACTTCAGGTCAAGCTTGCCCGATTGGAATATTCATTACCCAGATTGCGCCGTGCATGGTCGCATTTGGGCAGACAAAGGGGAGGAGGAGTAACCCAGAGAGGTGAAGGTGAGGCACAAATTGAGCTTGACCAAAGAATGGTTAGAGATCAGATCACGGCTACAAAAAAAGAAATCAAACAGGTTGCTAAAACACGAAAGACCAGTCGGAAAAGAAGATTAAGGATTCCATTACCAACAGTTGCGTTGGTTGGTTACACCAATGCGGGGAAATCGACATTACTTAACCGGGTATGCGGTTCAGATGTATTATCTGCAGACAAATTGTTTGCTACTTTGGACCCCACTAGTAGACAAGCACGGCTACCGACCGGGAAAAAAATAATTCTTACTGATACCGTAGGATTTATACGAAAACTTCCTCATAGACTTGTCGATGCATTTAGAGCAACTTTAGAAGAAACACTAGTGGCAAATTTACTTCTCCATGTAGTTGATTTATCAAATCCTCAATGCGAAGAACATATGCAAACTACTCTTGCAGTTTTGGAAGAATTGGGAGCTGAAGAGAAAGAAATTCTGACTGTATTTAATAAAATGGATTTGTTGGCTAGTGACAGCTTACAAAATTTGAAATTACGCATGAGGAATTTAGACAAAGATGCGATTTTTTTGAGTTGTTCAACGGGGGAGGGAGTCATTAATTTGCTTAAAGTGATTGAAAAAAAACTAGGCTTAGCCGAGGAAATTCAATCTTTTCTAATACCGCACGATAGGTATGAATTAGTGGCTAAACTAAGAAATGAAGGCCGTTTGGCAACAGAGGTAGCCGAAGATTTTGGAGTAAAGGTAAGTGCTTATCCAAGCAAAAAGTTGAAACTGGAATTGTTAGACTACGAAGTCAAAGTTACTTTGGATAAATAAGAAAACTAACTTTTCTGTCTTTGATTGTAATCAACCCAAGTCACACGCAACATGTTTATTGCAATGAAAAAAACTCCAGTCATACAAAATGAAGTCATGCAAGAGACTATAATGATGGTTATCGGGTCCTGAGATGGAACATGGGAGACTAGAATTTCACGCATGAAAACGAAAAATATTATTGATAAAATAACATCTATAATGACACCTTTAAAAGAAAATAGGGGCTGCTTTTTTTCATCATTCATAATGAAGTATTTATTGCTAAATAGGATTTGGGTCAAATCAATCCTTGCACATCTTTTGCAGCACTGATGAGTCTTCTTTTGATTTCGTTAACTTCTAGACTCATTAGTTCGGATGGGGTGATTCTATTGTGAGGTAAAGGAGGCAGATGGTCTAGGTTTTCAAACAAGACAAGATTGCGATTAGCAGATACTTCGTCGACACGGTCTATTGGCGTAAAATGAGGCGCTGTCTTCAAAACAAATGGATAATCATCAATTATATCTTTAATAGCAATTACCGCATCAGCAAATCGGTCGAGCTCAGATTTTGTGTAGCTTTCAGTTGGTTCTATCATAAGACCAAAGGCTTCCGGGAAGGCAACAGTAGGAGCATGAAAGCCAAAGTCTAAAAATAATTTACCAATTTGAGGGATTGCCTGCCCCTTGGGGATGTCATTTTTCTCTAACTTCAAAAAGTCTTCCTCGCTTAGTGTGAGAATGAATTCGTGCATTCTTTGAGAGGCGTTTTCAGATGATGGCAAGGTTGGATACCGGTGCTTGATCCTCTCTAGAAGATATCTTGCTGCAAGAACCGCAACCGATGACATTCTGGGAATACCAGCTTTCCCCAAGCGCAGAAGGTATGAATATGCTCTGACTTTATGACCAAAATTTCCCCAGTTCCTGTGAAAGGAACCGATACTTTTCTTGGGCTCAAACACATCGTAAGTTTGGTCCTCAAGCTTGATGACTTGTTTGCCTGGCAGAAAGTCCTTTAGTTTTTCAGAGACTGCTACGATCGCGTCTCCGGGACCACCACCACCGTGTGGAATGGTCCAAGTTTTGTGTAAGTTGTTGTGGACTGCATCTACTCCGAGTTCATTCAAATTTATGACTCCTGCAATTGCATTCATATTTGCTCCATCCATGTAAACTAATCCACCATATTTATGAACCAAATCGGAAATTTGCTTGAATTCAGTTTCAAAAATTCCTGAAGTGTTGGGGTTGGTTATCATAACTCCGCAAAGTTGATCCCCGTGTAATGTCAATTTTGATTTAAAGTCATCGATGTCAATGGTACCTTTCTTGTTTGCTTCAAGGTAGACAATTCCATTCGGATAACCGGCCATCGCTGCAGTTGCAAAGTTAGTTCCATGAGCAGAACGAGGAATAAGAATAATATTCCGATTGCTTTCTCCATTGCTTCGATGGAAGGCTTGAAATAATTTGATACCTACAAGTTCCCCTTGAGCACCTGCTACCGGTTGAGTTGTAACTGCTGAAAGTCCAGTTATTTTCTTAAACCATTCTTGAATTTCGTAAAGAATTTCAAGAGGCCCCTGACAGTCAGGGAGAGGAGCTTGGGGGTGAATTTGAGAAAAACCGATAAGACTTGCCGCCCAGTCATTAAGAAGCGGATTATATTTCATTGTGCACGAACCTAGGGGGTAACAACCGTCATCAGGCGAGACATTTAATTCAGAAAGTTTAGTGTAGTAGCTTCTCAGTTCCTCTTCGGGAAAGTTTGTAAGTTTAACTGAATGCCTACGTAATAATCTATCTGGAATACCATTTGGTTTCCATGATTCAAGAGTATGGCAGGTTGAAAACTCTTCGTTTAAAAATGAGGTAAGACTGACAATATCTTCTTCAGTGTGAGTGTCGGAGAAAGACAACTTAATTAAGCCCATGTCATCCTTACTTTTACATCTATGACTTACATCCACCCCAAGGTGCAGGTTACAAGCTCTTGCGTTATTAATAAGAAGTGAAGGAGATTTTTGTGTACGAACGACAACCTCAGTTGGTGATTGAACACCCGCAAATGCTACCTCAATTCCATCTAGTGAATGGATATGTTCAAGAATCCTTTGCTGAGCACGATGAGCAAGTTCAATGGATTTGCCTAGCCCTCGTGATCCTCTAGATAAAAGACTTGCACCGGCTAGTGTGGATAGGAAAGCTTGGTTGGAGCAAACATTTGATGTCGCTTTTTCCTTGCGGATATGCTGCTCTCTAGTTGACAAAACCATAACATGGCAATCCCTCCCGTTGATGTCTTTTGCTTTTCCCACATATCTGCCTGGTGTACTTCTCAAATCAGATTTTTTGGATTCGTTATGTCTGCATCCAAAAATCCCCAAACCTGGACCTCCAAAATTTGGTGGGATTGCTAAGTGCTGTGCATCTCCAGCAATAAAATCTACCCCATGCTTTCCAAATTCAGTTGGAGGTTTTAATCCTCCCTCCCCGAGTAAGAAAGGATCAATGCATGCGATTGATCGGATTTGATGTTCATCACAAAAATCAGTCAGTACATCTACATCTTCTAACATACCCAATGAATTAGTCTGTGGAAAAACGAAAGCTGAGTAGGATAGCTTTCGGTCAACGCTGATTTTGTTTAATGCTGCAAGATTACATGTCCCAGTACTTTCATCTACATCCAAAAAATCAAATACTATGGATGTCTCTTTCGCTAGGGTTTGTAGGACCTCCATGTCTTCTTTGAAAAGTGTGGATGCAAGCAAAACTCTTGAACCTCGCCTACTGGTCCGGATTGCACAGGCAATCGCTTCGTAAATAGCAAAAGACCGATCGTAAAGTGAGGTATTGATCGCTTCAAATCCAGTAAGAATGGAAATGGCACATTGATAAATCCAATGCGAAATAAGGGTGCCTTGACTTCTTTCGGGTTGGTAAGGGGTGTAGGAGGTCGACAAAGGTCTAAGGTTAGAAATGAAATCAACTATATCTGGAGTTTTCCAAACTGGCAATTGGTCACCAATAAATGAAGTTCTCAGATTTGAGCGTTTGGAAATTTTAACGAGAGTATCGCATGCCTCTCCGTAATGCTGCTCTTCAGGCAAATGAATGGGTTGAGGGAAAAAATTCTCGGGGTTGATATGGGAAAATAACTGACTTAAGCTTTTTATCCCTATTTGCGAAAGCATTTCATTGAGGTCTTCCTCGGAGGCACTTATGTAATGTCTTGTAATTTCGCGCGGAAATTCAGAAGGATCATATGGAAGGTTGGTTTGTGTAACCGTACCAGTATTTTTTACTTTATTTCTCAAATTTATATTTCCCATAACAAACAATCTATTCGATTTTGTAGTAAAAGAAACAAAGTATTATTCACAACCTAACAGGACATGAATTCCTCTGGATTTAAGAACTCAATTTTAATGTACTCTATAGAAAATTGATTATGTCAATTAATTGGAATTGATTTAATGAATTTACCGTTATTCCATAAGTTCTTTTCCACCAATTTTTCATTTTCGAAATAGAGTTCTTCNCCGTTCATACGACCGTTTACAAGTTCTAGCTCTCCTTTACGGTTCCCGGTAGAATCTACAATCTTCATTTTACCTGAAAATCTTCGATTGGATTTGCGGTATAAAACGGTGTCGATTCCTTCAATCAACTTGGTTTCAAAAATAGTTTCAACATCTTGAGTAGTCCCAGTCCAGACATCGTCCTCATTCTCGGAAGTAATATCAGTTATTTGTGTAATCGGATTGATTGTATTTGTGGGGATATCAATTTTTTCTTTAGCAATGGGTTTTGCAATAATCGGTTCCTCGATTTCTTTTTTTTCAGCTAGAGGGTCAGGGTCATAAGGAGTTGCCGGTTCCATAGGGACTGAAGAAACATCTGTATTTTCATCCGCAAATTCATTTGCCAAAAGTTCGGTCGGTGAGATTTCCGAGGTAACTGATGAGTTAACTTCATGGGGAGGTTCTACTTCAATTGCTTCGAACTTGGATTCATTAAAATCCTTTTTAGGAAAAGCAGTGATTTCTGGTTTTGCTGCGGGAGTTGGTAAATTCATTGGCTTATTAGAAAGTACTCCGTTTGTCCAAATCCCATGGATTTCTTTGCCTTCGGCAGTAGTTAATTTACCAGTACCATGCATGCGGTCATCAAACCATTCTCCATCGTACTTTGCTCCACTTACNGATGAAAAAAATCCTCTGCCATGTCTTTTACCGTTTAAAAAATAACCCTCGTAAACTGAGCCATCGGGCCAAGTGTAAATCCCTTGGCCAGTTCTTTGATCTAATAGATAATCACCCTTGTAGGTTTCTCCGTTTGCCCACTTGAAATGTCCAGACCCATTACGGAGATCTTTTTCGAAATCGCCCTCGTAGAATGAGCCATCAAGCCATTTGTAAGTACCTATACCGTGCTTACGCCCCTTATCGTCAAGCTCGCCCGAATATGTCCCGTCATGAAAATCAATGGTAGAAANCTTGTTTGAAGAATTACACGAGAATAATATGAGCACGCACAAAAGTGATGTAATTTTAGGCAAAAGTTTGTACATGTATTTAATGAAAATGAGAAATCCGTTTCGGGCAAGCGTGTAAATTTTAGATTTTTTAAATATTTAATTTTAAGCAGGATGATTGCCTTTGATTAAAATCTAAAAAGAGTTTATGATCGAGATACTGAGGAGAGGTGGCAGAGTGGTCGAATGTGCCCGACTCGAAATCGGGTGTGCCGCGAGGTACCGGGGGTTCGAATCCCTCCCTCTCCGCCATTTAAGTTTTAGCTTGGTTGTAGAATGCGTTGATTTTTTCGGCGACATCGCGGAACGAAATATCAGAAGAGTAAACCAATTTAAATTCCTCCATGGCTTCATTTCCCTTACCCATGGCTTCATAACAACACCCGAGCTCATAAATGGTTTCTTTTTTGCGATCATCCATTATTTGAATCTCCGATTTCAAAAGGTTGAATTGTTCTATGGCTAAATCAAAAAAGTTCTTTCTACTATATGCTCTTCCCAGGAAAAGTATGGCGTCTAATCGAACCTTAGCGTTTTTCTGGGCTAATTGGAAATGGGCTAGGCAGCTTTCATAGTCTTCTTCCTCAAACAATATTACCCCTAGTTCATACCGGTATCCAAAATCGTTTGGATATCTTTGAACAAGAGATTCAAGCTGGCTTTTCTGATAAAGCTTGCGATTGGAAATGGCTTCTTCCCAAGAGGTCTTAGTTGCCTGATCATTGGGGCTCTCGTGAGATTTTTTCTCCCATTGATCTATTTGATCGTCGAAATATTCTAGCGTTAGAATGCGTTCTTTCTCTTCCAGGGATACATCTGCCTTTCCAGCTTCTTGTTTTCTTGCCTCCTGAATCCATGCAATAGCGTTTTCCAGATCACCATACCTGTGATATAGATCACTCAACTGCCTGTAGTGATTGAGGTTATTTGGTTCTTGTTCCCATTGGGCATATGCTTGACGAATCAACTCTTCAAGACCTTTGGCATCGTTGACCGCTTTTGACGCTTGTTCTAAAGATTGTGCTTCGGCTTCATCTTTAAGTTGATTGCGAAAATCTTCAGATTCTTCCCACTTTCCCTTGTCCATAGCGACAGCGACTGAAGCTCTTTTCATTAAATCCTCAGCATCTCCGTCACTTGGATTTATCTTTTGAATTTCATTGCCGATGGCTATGGTTTTCTCGGTATCTCCAACTTCTAAGTATGCATTACCAAGATCCTTGAGATTTTTGATGTTTTTGGGATTTATTTGCCTGATAGTTTCCAGCCCAAAAACGACAGTTTGTTTCATATCCAAATTACGAGCGGCTTCAACCAGCATAAGGTGGGCCATGTCGTTAACTACAGATTTTTCAATCAAATCTTCTGCTTTAGCTAAAGTTTGAGCAGGATTCTTATCTGTTTTTCCTCTAAACATAAAAGGGGCTGCAGTAACTTTTCCGAAAAGACCAGACAATCCTTTGCTCGAATTCTGAGCCATTCTTAATTGAAGGGTTCTGAGCTTCTTGCGTAAATCCAAGCATCCAGGTTCTAATTTGAGTATGGCCGAATAAATTTCCAAAGAATAATTAGGATTTGAGCTGATAGCTTTGTCTGCAGCGGCAATTTGTTTGATCTGACGATCTTCAAGTTCTGAAATAGTCTTTTCCTGAATCATTGGGGCAATTAACTTGAGATAAGACGAAAAACAGTAAAAGCGAACAAAATCTAATAAAAATCTGTAAACGTTTGTGAAATTCTCAAATAACTTTCCTGTGCTGACTCAGAAGACTTGGATTCCACAAGAATTCTGACTTTTGATTCAGTACCTGAATACCTTACTAAAACTCGACCTTTCCCGTTGAAGCCAGCTTTCACTTCCTTAAGGCAATCTTGCAGTTCCTTAAGGTCTTCAAGCGGTTTCTTTTCCTTAACTACAACTGCACCGGAATATGATGGCCAAAGTTTTATTGGTTTACAAAGTTCAGTAATTTTTTTCTTTGATGATTGTATACATTGCAAAACTGAAAGAGCAGAAAAGAGTCCGTCCCCAGTATTAAGATAATCAGTACAAATGATGTGACCGGAGGATTCACCACCCCAATTGCATTTTAATGACTTCATAAGTGCGAAAACATTACGGTCTCCCACATCGGCACGATGCAATTGTAGGCCATTTTTGTTCATAGCATCTTCAAGCCCAGAGTTACTGTGAATCGTAGCCACGAATCCATTTCCTTTTAAAGTTTGTTTCTTCTTGTTGTGCAATGCAAGCATTCCGAGGATTTGATCACCAGGTATTTCATTACCCTTTTCACTGACAAATATGACGCGATCACCATCTCCATCATGGGCAAATCCCAAATCAGCATTTGTCTCAAGTACTTTTTGGCCTAATCCGGAAACAAACTCTGAACCAACTTCGTTGTTGATCAGCCCATTCCTTTGGTTAATTGGGATAACTTCAGCTCCGAATTCTTGAAGTATTCTTGGAGTAACTTGTCGCGTTGCCCCGTTAGAAAGGTCAACTACTATTTTTAATCCTTTTAGGAATGTACTCTCGAATTTAGATAAAAGGTTTTGAGAATATTGCTCTACATATTTGACTTGATCATTAGGAAGTAAGTTTGAGATAGGGGAAGGAAATTTATTGGGCTCCAGAACTGATTCAATTTGGGTTTCTTCATTCTGACTCAATTTCCCACCCTGCGAGGAAATTATCTTAAATCCATTATCAGAATGATGGTTATGAGAAGCGGTAATCATTATGCCAATACATTGATCAGAAGCTGTGACCGAAAAAGCCAGGGCAGGGGTCGGCAATACACCAAGATCTTCGGACTCTGAGTTCATTTCCCTCAGTCCACAACGTAATGCATTCAATAGGGACTCTCCAGAAGTTCGAGTATCACGTGCTAACAAAAAAGATGTTTGGTGATGTCTTTTTCGGAAATGGACAGAAATGGCTTTCCCTAATGAAAATGCAAAATCTTCATTAATTATTTTTCCGCCATATGATCCACGAATACCGTCGGTCCCAAAATATTTCAGGAGTTGGTTCATTTATAAAAATCACTCACTTTATTGATCCATCTTTGAAGGGTGCCATTTGTGAGTAGAGATTGCGACAACTCGATACCTTCCTCAAGAGATTGACAACGACCATAAATCCAAAAGGCAGTCGATGCATTAATTAGAACAGTTGCAAGTAATGCATCGGGGGCATTCCCGGATAGTAACTTTTTCATGATCTCCAAATTTTCATTAAGACTTCCGCCAGTAAGGTCGGAGAATGAGCCATAGTTCTGACTCCATTTTGATGGAGTCCATGTTTCTTTCATCGAGGTACTTTTTTCACCAATTCCAAAAATCCTGTTGTCGCCGCAATTGGTTAATTCATCAACGCCTCTGACTTCTTCATTGGAAACTAATCCATGCACGACCAGACCAGATCGTACACCATTTGCACTCAGCGAGTTGCCTATTTTTTGCATATGAAACTCATCAAAGACTCCGAGAAGTTGATACGCAGGTTTAGCAGGGTTGATAGTCGGGCCTAAGAGATTGAAAATTGTTATAATGCTCTCTTTTGCCAACTCTTTTCGAACAGGTCCGATGTGCTTGAAAGATGGATGAAAATGAGGTGCAAAAAGAAAGCAATAGCCGAGTTCTTTCAGCCCTTCTCTAATTTTTTCTTTAGTCGGATTTATTGGAATCCCAATTGCCTCGATAAGATCTGCACTTCCACATTTGGAACTTACAGAGCGATTACCGTGCTTGATCACAGGCACGCCTGCACTTGCTACGAGAAAAGAGACAAATGTAGAAATGTTGAAACTATGAGCCCGATCACCCCCCGTACCGCAAAGATCAATCGCTCTGTTGGTAATATCCCCTAATTCTGGGTCAATTGACAATTTCCTAAATTCCCTAACAAATACCTCAAATTCTTCCTCTGTCTCTCCTTTTTTAGCAAGTGATTTCAGGAAATCTTTTTTGTCGATCAGAGAAACTGATTCTTTGGTGATTTCTTGAATACAATCAGTTAGTTCTCCCTGAGACAGATTCTGATTGCTTTTCAATTTTTTGGAAGAAGCAGATAATTGAGAGGTATCATTCATTGACGATTTACTGGTTTGTGGATAATTGTAAGCTTGTGCAACATATTTTCTTGTAGAACCCAATTATGCCTTTTCGACAACCCTTTTTGCACCTTATCGTATTAAGTTTACTTGCCTTTACTTTTAAGTCTTCAGCAAAAGATATTGCTTTGGTGAATGATTCGAAAGAGGACATCAGTCCAACTACAATGAGCTATCAAGATGCAGTAATTTATGGTCTCGTTGAAGGTGTAACTGAATTCCTCCCAATTTCATCGACTGGTCACCTTGTTATAACAAGTGAATTATTAGGCTCTGGAAAATCGAATTCCATCCAGCAGCAAGCTTTACATGCATATTTAATCGTTATACAATCAGGAGCTATTTTAGCAGTTGCATTAATTTACAGATCACGAGTTTGGTCGATGTTTGCAGGGATATTTGGTCGCGACGATAAGGGCAGAAAACTTTTCATTAACCTTGTGATGGCATTTTTACCCGCTGCTTTTCTGGGCGTTCTTTTGGACGATTTGATTGAGAGCTATCTTTTCGGACTCTTGCCAATAGCTGTAGCTTTATTGGCAGGAGCAATTTTTATGTGGTGGGCGGAGCGAAACAAAAAAGCTCGAGATGAATCCCCTTCAAATACAGAAGAAAAATCCATCGAAAGCTTGACGATCAAGTCATCTGTTTTCATCGGGTTTCTTCAGTGTTTTGCAATGTGGCCTGGTACCAGTCGTTCTATGATGACAATCGTTGGAGGATACATCGTAGGATTGAAAAGAACCCATGCTGCGGAATTCAGTTTTCTGCTTGGGCTAGTTACATTAACAGCCGCTGCTGGCTACAAGGGATTTACTAAGTGGGCTTCCATGAGTGAATATCTCACGATTGGGCCTGTTTTAGTTGGATGTTTTGTTGCAGGGATTTCTGCAGGTCTTTCTGTCTTTTGGCTTGTTGGTTACCTGACGAGGAGAGGATTAGGAGTTTTTGTATTCTATCGAATTATACTCTCCATAGTTATTTTCACCCTTTATTTTGTTGATTGATTCATTGTGGTCTGACCTTGACGAATATGAACGAATTATTATCTTAGTGATTATGGGACAGCCTAAAAGAAAACAATCCAAGCAAAGAAGTCGTAAGCGTAGAGGAGCTAATCGTTTCGAAGCACCTTTACTTGTAAAAGAAGCAGATGGAACTTTTTCCCGTTCTCACCGCGTCAATCCTGAAACCGGTCAGTATCGAGGCAAGCAAGTTCTAGACGTAGAGATATAATTCAAGAGCACAGCTTCGGCATGAACTCTTCCGAGGCTAAAGTTACCCTTGCTGTTGATGCAATGGGGAGCGATCGGGGTGCAGCAGAAGTTGTAGCAGGTGTTTCAATTGCTTTGGATGTATCCCCTCGCGGAACAAAATTCTTACTTTTTGGAAAGGACGAAATTTTGCAGAATCACATCTCGAAGTTTGAAAACCTTCAAAACGGACAGGTTGAAGTCAGGCATGCACCAGAAGTAGTTGAAATGGACGAGAAGCCTATTGCGGGAATTAAAGGTAAAAAAAATTCTTCAATGGCACTGGCTTTAAAAAGTGTTAAGGACCAAGAAGCTCAAGCTTTATTGAGCTGTGGTAACACAGGTTGTCTGATGGCGGGCAGTACAATTCGTCTTAGAACTCTTGAAGGGGTTGAGCGTCCAGCCCTATGCACTATTTGGCCAGGCAGGGAGAGATACTTTACCCTCTTGGATGCGGGAGCTAATCCTCATGCGAAGCCCTATCACATCGCTCAAAATGCGATTCTTGGATCAAATTATGCCCGAGTCGCACTCGGCTTGGTGCGCCCAAAGATCGGTCTGTTAACAATCGGGACAGAAGAGGGCAAGGGAAATGA
>NHDJ01000033.1 GCA_002167265.1 Verrucomicrobia bacterium TMED56
ATTTTATTGCAACTTCAGAAAGAAGACCTTCATACCCTCTTTCTTTAATCAAGGCGACCGCGGCCTGAAAGGCAATAAACTTACCCAATTCAGACATATCAATTCCGTAACAATCTGGATATCTAATTTGTGGAGCAGTAGATGCAATTAATAGCTTCGTGGGTTTGGAACGGCCCAAAATCTGAAGAATACTTCGCTTGAGAGTGGTTCCCCTTACAATTGAATCATCAATACAAACCAGGGCATCCTCTCTTTCCCTAATTACACCGTAAGTAATGTCGTAGACATGGGAAACCAGTTGAGCACGACCGGATTCTTGACTAATAAATGTTCTCAGTTTGATATCTTTATTAGCGATCTTTTCTCCCTTTGGCCAATTATCCATTACCAAATCGTCAATGAGATCATCCGTTAATTCTCCAGCCTTTTTTGCATCAAGTAATTTTTGTTTTACTTCTGCCCTGCGTACCAGTCTCAACTGCTCCATGAACCCATAGTATGCACTTTCCGCGGTATTTGGCACATAGCTGAATACGCTTTTGGAGAAGTCTTTACCCACGGACTCGAGGACTTGTGGTACGAGGAGTGCACCAAGGGTCTTCCTTTCCGCATAGATGTCTGGATCATTACCTCTCGAAAAATAAATTCTTTCAAAAGAACAGGCCGTCCGACGGGCTGGATCTTCGGCAAACCTTTCTTTTATGAGTTCTCCATTAGCCCGAATCACTAAAATCGTTCCTGGGTCTATTTCCGAAACCTCTTCCATCTTCTTTTCAAATACGGTCATCAAGGGTGCTCTTTCCGATGCCACTGCCACCACTTCATCGTCCTCAAAATAAAAGCCCGGACGAATCCCGAGTGGATCACGCATGGCAAAAGCATCTCCATTACCGACGATCCCAGCAAGGGCATATCCCCCATCCCAATTGACGGATGCCTTGCGAAAAACCTCCGGCAAATTAACACGTTCCCCAATCCATTTGGCATGTTCCCCTCCAGAGACTTCCTCTGCATCCGCCTCTTTTGTAAGTCGGTCGTTCATTGCATCCAAATGATATCCAGTCTCCTCAAGAATAGCTTGAGTATCGGTGTCAAAGACTGGATGCTGTCCACGGTCGACTAACTTGGAATTTAGCTCATCAACATTTGTTAGATTAAAGTTGCCGGCAACCATTAGATTTTTTCCAGGCCAGTTGCTCTTTCTAAAATAAGGGTGACAAGTTGTTGAACCATAGTCACCGGATGTGCCGTATCGTAAATGGCCAAGCAGTAATTCACCGCCATATTCGAAATGCTGCTTTATGGTCTCGGGGAATTCAGGAAACGCGATTCCTTTCTTGATCAGTTTGTTGATGGCTCTGTTTTGTTGATCAAAAATTTTAGCCAATGCTTTACTACTCGTACTCCTTTCGCGAAACATAAATGCTTGCCCGGCATCGACATTCAATTTCATGGATCCAATACCCGCACCATCCTGTCCACGATTGTGCTGTTTTTCCATCAGCAAAAATAATTGATTGAATCCCCACAGGGGGGTGCCGTATTTTTCAGCAAAATAGTTTAGAGGTTTTTTTAATCGAATAAGAGCAATTCCGCAAAAATGTCCGATTTCCTCACTCATAGATTAATTTTTAAAGGAACCCATGTGATTTGGAATAACATCTTTCCAAACCGATTTCATTGAACTGACTTCTGCGGAGAAAATCTTTTGATTTTCAATTTCCAGGTCGAAAACTCCTGTCTGGTCGCAGATTCCAAGATGAGTAAATGGTACCCTGATCGATTCCGCTTCCTTTTCCAACAATCCAAGATCCTCGGATTTGACGGCAATTACAACCCTCCCCTGACTTTCACCAAATAGCAGGGCATCCAATCGCCCGGATGATCCTCTGGATGGAATGGAAACTTTTGCCCCCAAGCCATCCTTGCCAAACAACATTTCAAACAGGCAAACCAATAAACCACCTTCTGAAATATCATGTGCAGTTTGTATTCGACCAAGTTTTATCTGACTAATTAGCAGTTCCTGCATTTTCTTTTCATTCTCCAAATGCACCGCAGGCACAGTTCCCTCTTTCTTGTCGTACTGAGTTTGAAGGTAATAACTGCCTCCCAATTCATTCGGTAAGTCACCTAACAAAACGANTTCCAATCCATCTTTGCTAATCTGACTGCGGGTGACATGGCTTTGCTCATCAATTAATCCGACCATAGAAACAACGGGTGTCGGGTCAATTGCCCCGTCTCCGTGCTCATTGTAAAGGCTAACATTACCACCGACTACGGGGACATCAAAAAAGGCACATGCATCCGCCAATCCTTTCACGCATTCCTTAAGCATGAAATATGCTTCCGGCTTGTTCGGGTTCCCGAAATTGAGATTATCGGTTACCGCCAAGGCTTTCGCTCCCGAACAAGCCAGATTTCGCATACATTCTACAAAGGCGATTTGAGCACCTTTGTATGGATCGAGATAACAGAACCGATTATTGCAGTCATTGGCGATTGCCAAGTACTTGTCGATTCCGGCTATGCTCAATCTTACCACACCCGCATCGCTTCCGGGCTCAATCTTGCAACCCGACATGACCATGTGGTCATATTGTTGCCATACCCATTCTTTGGAAGCAATGGTTGGATGGCCCAGCAAATTTTTAAGTGCATNTTCAACTGAGTCCAAACTTATATCAGGAATAGCCTCAACCGACCACTCTCGAGATTGCTTAACATGAAGAGGTTCACTGGCCGGTTGATCATAAACTGGTGCTTCATCCGTAAGAGACTTAGCAGGCAGGTCAGCTACCAGTACGCCTTTGTGGCGAACTCTCATACGATCCCCCTCCTTAACCTCTCCGATGTGAGCGGCATGTAAATCCCATTTTGCAAAAACTTCTTCTAATTCAAGTTCCCTCCCTTTCTGAACGATGACCAACATTCTTTCCTGGCTCTCGGAAAGCATGATCTCATAAGAGTTCATCCCAGTTTCTCTTTGAGGAACCAAATCAAGATCTATTTCAATCCCGGAGTTTCCTCGGGAAGCAGTTTCACAGGTCGAACAGGTTAGACCCGCTGCCCCCATATCCTGAATTCCCACAACCAATCCAGGAATCGCCATCATTTCGAGACATGCTTCCAGTAGAAGCTTCTCCATGAAAGGATCTCCCTTTTGAACAGCCGGTCGGTCTTCCGCACTTTCTTCCGTTAATTCCCGTGAAGCAAAGCTCGCTCCCCCTAATCCGTCCCTCCCCGTTCCTGGCCCAACATAGTAAACTGGATTGCCAACTCCGGTTGCCGCTCCCTTTTGAATTTCCTCATGCCGAAGCACTCCGGCACACAGTGCATTGACTAATGGATTTCCCTCATAACAATCATCAAAGTATACATCTCCACCCATGTTGGGTATACCTAAACAGTTTCCATAGTGAGAAATTCCACTTACGACACCTCTAAATAGCCTCTTTGCGTGTTTGCTGCCTAGCCTTCCAAATCTCAATGAATTGGTAAGCAAAATAGGCCTCGCACCCATTGTAAAAATATCTCGGACAATCCCGCCAACCCCTGTCGCTGCTCCTTCAAAAGGTTCGATTGCGCTTGGATGATTGTGAGATTCAATCTTGAAGGCAACTCCCCATCCTTCGCCAACATCAATAACTCCGGCATTTTCATCACCTGCTTTAACCAAAACCTGCCCAATGGCTTGCTTGTCTTCCTTTTCCGTAGGGAAAAGACGTAAGAGCTTNCGTGTGTTCTTATACGCACAGTGCTCGGACCACATTACGGAAAAAATCCCCAGCTCTGTCAGATTCGGCACTCGACCAAGAATCTTGAGAATTTGTTCATACTCATCAGGTAAAATGCCATGCTGTGAAATAAGTTCATCTGTAATCTGAACATTCAGCACAGGGTCCGGGTTGGGGGGTAATGCGGATTTGGCGGAGTCACTCATAAGGCGGAAACCTCAGCAGGACGGGAAGTGATCAATGGCTTTAGAAATGACTCCAACACTGGTAGACCATCCAGGCACGGATGATGCGAAGAAACCGCCCTTTCAGGATGCGGCATCATTCCATAAACATTGCCGGACATATTCCGAATACCCGCTATATCATGCATGGAACCATTTGGNTTACCTGANTACCGGAAAAGAACCTGTCCGTTTTCTTCCAGTGATAAAAGTATTTCTTTATCCGCTCGATAATTACCCTCACCATGAGCGATGGGTAGTGTAATTGTGTGACCCAAGGAGGAGCTATTGAAACACTGGTTACTATCCTCGACCTTCAATGGCTGATTCAAACACCTGAAATCCAGGCAGTCATTGCGTATAAGAGCACCCGGCAATAAACCAGACTCACATAGAATTTGAAAACCATTGCAGATGCCAAGAACTTGNCCTCCTTGATTGGCAAATTCCTGAATGTCACTCATGATTGGTGAAAATCTTGCAATAGCTCCACACCGCAAGTAATCACCAAAAGAAAAGCCACCTGGAACAATTACTGCCTCCGTCTCGCTGGGCAGTGAATCCTTATGCCAAACTCTGTCGGCGGAAATTCCTATCACATCCTTAACCGCGTGCAAGGAATCCCAATCACAATTGGAACCGGGAAACTGAATCACTGCAACTCTCAATCTGTGCCCTCCTCCTTATTTTCCTCTTGTTCGAAAATTTCCTCCACTACTGGATTCGTAAGAATTCCAATTCCATCAATTTCAACTGTTANCTCATCCCCTGGAACTAAATATCTCTTTGGATCTCTCGCCTCACCAACTCCGGATGGAGTCCCCGTCAGGATTAGNGTTCCGGGCAGTAATGTAGTGCTTCCACTGAGAAAGGATATCAGGGTGGGCACATCGAAAATCATATCATCGGTTCCGGATTCCTGCATTTTCTCATCATTGAGNAACGATCGGATGGTAAGTTTCGAAGGGTCAGGAATCTCATCCGCCGTCGCCAGACAGGGACCAACGGGACAAAATGTATCAAAAGTTTTTCCTCTGCAGAATTGACCACCGCCTTTCTCCTTTTGCCAATCCCTTGCACTGACATCATTGGCACAAACATATCCCAAAACATAGGATAGAGCTTCCTCCGGACGGACATTCTTACAAGGCCGGCCAATTACAACCCCCAATTCAGCCTCATAATCCACTTTGTTACTACGAAGGAACCTGGGCAAAACAATGGGGTCACCAGTATTTTGTGCCGCAGTCGGTGCCTTCATGAAAACCATTGGATGCTTGGGTATATCCAACCCTGTCTCTTCCGCGTGTGTCCGGTAGTTCAATCCAATGGCATAGATGCAACGGAAGTCAATTGGTGTAAGAAATTGAAAGGGGGTGATGGCCTGGTCAGTTGCCTCAAAATCCCCATCCCCTTTCTGCAAAATAAGATAGGTTTTACCCTGTTCATCAAAACGACCGAATCCCATCTTTCCGGACTGGTCTAGGTAGCGGAAAATCTTCACCCGTCAGTAATCTCGTATCGAAAGTCTTCTATGACTGGATTGCTTAACAACCCATCACACAGTTTGTCCAACTTGTCCCTTGATTCAGGGGAATCTGAGCCCTCCATTTCGAAAGTAACCGTCTTGCCCACGCGGACACCCCCCACCGATTCGTGGCCAAGACTTTTCATTGCTTGCTCGACCGCCGCTCCTTGAGGATCCAAGACCGTACTCTTGGGAGATACAAAAACAGTTACCTTCACAGCATCCTTTGAAATGATTCAAAGACAAAAGTTTCAACCTTATTTTGCGCACGTTGGAAAAAACTTTGCGAATTACCCTGATTCTTGGGCAATTGGATGAAAGTTTGCATGTTCATCAAGCAATCTATCAGAGCCTACCTGGGTGTAAATTTGCGTCGTTCCAATATCTGCATGACCAAGCATTTCCTGAACCGAACGAACATCCGCCCCTCCCATCAGCAAGTGGGTTGCAAAAGAATGACGCAATCCATGAGGGCTGACCTTTTTTTCAATGCCTGCCTTTTTTGNATACTGCTTGACCAATACCCAGACCGTTTTTCTTGAAATTGCCTTTCCGCGCATACTTAAGAACAATTCGCTTCCTGTTCCTTCCTTTGTCAAAAATGGCCGTCCTCCATGAAGATAATTCCTCACTGACAGGATCGCATGCCTGCCAACTGGAACTACTCTTTCTTTGGACCCTTTTCCAAAAACTCTGGCAAAGCCTTCTTCTATATCGATAGAGTTCATGGGCAGAGAACAAATCTCAGATACTCGGAGCCCGCTTCCATACATCATTTCCAGTAAAGCCCGGTCACGCTTTCCCAATGGTGTATTTAAATCAGGCGAATTCAAAATCCTTTCCATTTCCCCGATACTCAAGGTATGGGGTAAAGAACGTCCGCGCTTCGGGTTGCCCAATAACTCCGTGTGATTTTCACCTATCTCTCCTTCCCCAATCCAATATTGTATCATCATTCGCAATGCGGACAATTTTCTTGATAAACTGGAAACAGCATAATCATGATCCGTTAGAGAAGCCACCCAAGATGAATAGTGTTCAAGCTCAGCATTTCTCCAGTGTAAAACCTCAAGCCCTTGTAAAAAATGAGCACACTGAATTAAGTCAGTTTCGTAAGCTTGGATGGTATTTTCTGACAACCCCTTTTCCAATTGTAACCATGCCAGAAACCCATTAATCCAAGGCTCAAACTGAGGCGGAGGTTGGATTCTGCCCCCTTCCTCGGAGCTTGAGTTCTCTTTCCCTTCCTCCATCCGTATTTTAAGCCCCCGGCGGCTTGACCGGTTTGATTTCACCGGCAAAAAGTTTTCTGTAAATTCTATTGATGGGAGTCTTCATTCGGCTGACCATAAATTTTTCCCTCCTTAACGCCCCATATCCGTATCTGTAACTAGCTGCCAATCTTGGATAAGAAAAAAGTTCCTGACTCTCGAGCATCTTTTTTAACCTATGCAANTAGAGCATTCCGACTTCAACGTTTGTTTCCCATTCAAATGCCTGACGATAATGAAGCTGAGTTGCATCCGACCAAGCCGCTTCGGTAAGCTGCATCATCCCTTTTGCTACTGAACTTTCAGCATTTGCATTAAGGCTGCTTTCAGCATGACAAATTGCATAAACAAAAGTTGGTTCAAGGTTATGCTTTGGTGCCTCTATTCTTATTTTCTCCCAAACTTCATCTTTGGAGATGTATCGCGCATCACGGTCAATCAGATTACACCCAGCTGAAAGAAGCAATATTGTGCTCATAATTCGCGAATATAATCTTCCGCGAAAATCATTTAAACCAACCATCACAATTTTATTTTATGCAACAATCTTCAACCGAAGCAAGAAGCATTGGGTGAAAGATTCCCCGCGAGGTGGTAAATTTGAGCCTTCTATCCTTTGGCTGAAGCGAACAAAAACGCGAGGAGAAGGAGTAGTGCCAGTAAGGCGGTAAATCCAATCGGGTACAATCCTAGTCGTGCCCGCCGCTTTAAAATTTGTCGACTCTTGCTGCCAGTAGCATTTGAAAATCCAAAACTATCGAACACACTCGAAATCAAACCAACTGTGTGCACTTGTCCCGACTTGGCAAATGTGCANACCCGATGGGTTATTCCATCAACTAAGATTGCATGGGACAAGTCATTGAGACCATTCCAGAAATAGGCACCAAAGCCCAAAAATCCCCTGCCAACTTTTCTGTAAATCCAATCAATATCGAGGTTTACGGAAGGCAGTTCAGGGGGGTATTTGCCCCATAAGTTCAATAAGGTAAAGGCTAGTGCTGAAAACAAAAGGATTTCCAACTGAGTAATCACATGGGTGGCATCATAAGGNTGATANCCCATAGCACCATTCGGGAGCAGGTCATAGAGCCATTGTGGATTGCACCCAAGGAATATGCAGAGGAAAGAGGCAATCCCCATCGCGATNAGCATATTCAACGGTGCTTCTTTGGGCCGCTTTCCAGAGTCATGTGCAAAAAAGGCAAAAAATGGAATCTTGATCCCAGCGTGATGAAAGACACCAGCGGATGCAAACAACAGGCATAACCAAACTAATGAATGTCCATTACGGGCTGTTTCAGTTATAATGATCGACTTACTTACAAATCCACTAAAGAGTGGAAATGCCGAAATTGAAGCCGCTCCAACTATACAAAATCCAGTTGTCCATGGCATAGACTTGTATAAGCCTCCTAGGTGAGAACCCCGAATTTCTCCGGTACGGAAAAGGACCGCTCCCATACTCATAAATAGTAACCCCTTGTAAAGAACGTGTGTGAAGGCATGTGCAATGGCACCGTCAATCGCCAACTCAGTTCCAATTCCTATGCCTACCACCATGAATCCGATCTGGTTGATTTTACTGTAACAGAGTACTCTTCTTAAATCATTTTCTATCACAGCGTAAAAGATTGGAAACATCGCCATTACTCCCCCAACAGTTATCAGAATCTCCGCCCCTGGAAACAATCTGGCAAGCATACAAACCGCACACTTAGTAGTGAATGCACACAACCAAACTGGACCTGTGGGAGTAGCCTCCGCATAACCATCCTTCAACCAAACATGTAGCCCGGGAAATGCGGCTTTAATTCCAATTGCCAGAAGAATTAGCATTGCCCCGCTATCTCCTGACTCTAACGCAACGGTCAGGGAATCCAGCGTCAAAGCACTAGCTCCTTCTCCGTGATACCGAATTAATACTCCAGCCAAAAGAAGTAGCCCGGAAGAAACATGAAAAAATAAATACCGGAATCCTGCATCCTCAGCAGTTTTGGTCTTATTACCCCAAATCTGAAATACGGATGTGATCGCCAATCCTTCCCACCATAAAAACAGAGCCAACATATCACCTGCAAATGCCACTCCAACCGCAGTTGCAGCATAAAACAATGCCATAGAAACTTGCCACGGATCACGCAAGTGGAAGGAATAAATGCCTGCTACTAGGGCAGCAATGTGAAAAAGGTATCCAAAAATCTTTGCCTGCTGATCAACAGAAACTCCCAATATTTCATAGCCAAAGACATGGAGCGTGGAAATACCTCCCAGTTCTAATCCATATATGTGAAATAATCCAAAGATCGGCGAAAGTACTAAAGCAACTGATGCGAACCGGCCACGGAGAACTGCAGCTGCCAAGCCACCAAGCAATAGTGCAGTTGCTGGATGAGCCCCAAGTTCGTAAGTTGATACCAATTCGTTCATGCTCAATTCTTGTCCCAATAATTTTCTTCACGCATGAGAATTTTTTTTCCGTTCCAGCTTCTCATTATCTTCGAAACAAACACCAGGCCGACACAAGCCACAAATCCGTAGATCCCATAGAACGCAGGAAGTGTCTCGATGGTGTGTAAACTTGCATCTTCCCCCAGTGCGGCGTGCTTATGCCAGCCAAGACTGAAAACAAGGTCAGCTAGAACAACGATACCACACAACCAATAGAACCATCTGATCAAGCGCTTGACATTGGCAGGTTCATCCAACCAATCCTTTTCACTTTTTTTCTCTTTTGTTTTCAAATCTGAGTTCATGATGTAAAAATTTATGGATTCACCCCAGCAAGCTTAAGGAGTGCGTCAGACCAAAAGAAAAGTGCAAAGCATCCAAGGGCGGTCAGTGCCAGCGGGATAACGCATGCCCATGGAGCTTCTTTAATGCCTTCGTCCTCTGCAGAATCTTCAGATCTGAAAAAGGCGGTTACTGCGACCGGTAATAAATAAAATACATTCAGCAGGGAACTGATCAGCAAAACAACGACGACCCAAATTGCATCACGATCGAGGGCACCCAGGGCTAAGTACCACTTGCTGACAAATCCACCCAACGGCGGAAGACCGATCACGCTCAATGAACCAATCATGAAAGCACCCATTGTGATTGGCATACGTCTGCCCAGTCCGCGCAGTTGGCTAACATATTTTTTTCCGGATGCCACAAAAATAGCTCCTGCACAAAAGAATAGGGTGATTTTACCGCAAGCATGCATGGCAATGTGCAAAACCGCTCCACCCTGTCCACGGTCAGTGGCAATCGCGGCACCTAGTACAACATATCCGAGTTGACCAATGGTTGAGAATGCCAGTCTGCGTTTCAAATTGTCCTGTGAAAGGGCGATTAGCGAAGAAATCAGTATGGTTGCGGAAGCGACAACCATCGCCCACTCTTCACCACTCATCTTCGAAAGAACATCCACTCCAAAGACATCGGCATAAACTCGATAGACACAGAAAACCCCAACCTTCACAACCGCTACGGCATGTAGTAATGCAGAAACNGGGGTGGGTGCAACCATCGCACCCGGCAACCAAGAATGAAGCGGCATCAAACCAGCCTTAGCAAAGCCGTAGGTAAATAAAAATAAAAGTACGATTTGTGTCGTCTCGCTGAATTGGCCAATTTTCCCTGTGTCAGTCGAGAAGTCCATGGTAATCTGGCCACTATCCAAACCAACATAACACCAACTCAATGCAGGGAGAAGCAGACAAAGTGAAGTGAATAACAAATAGCCCAGGTAAGTTCGTCCGCCAGTTCTAGCTTCCTTGTCCTGCATATGAGTGACAAGAGGAAAAGTGGATACTGAAAGCATTTCATAAAAGAAATAAATGGTCAGCAGGTTTGCTGAAAATGCTACCCCCATGGTCGCAGATAAAGATAGAGCGAAAAAGGAGTAGAATCGAGTCTGGGCATGTTCATGTAAGCCACGCATGTATCCAACTGAATAGAGCGTCGTGGCTATCCAGAGGAAGGATGCGACGCATGCAAAAAGCAATCCCGGACCATCCACGCGCAATGACATAGGAACATAGGAAAAGATTTGCCAAATGTGAAACTCCAATATGGTCCCGCTTAGAAGTACAGGAACCATTGAAAGAACGATCGCAGCTTGTATTGAAGCCGTTATAAAAGTTATAAGTTCTCGAAGGTTTGCTCGCTTCTCTCCAGCAATAACAATTCCGATCAGTCCAAACCATGGCATAATCAATGCCAAAAGAGGTCGGATGTCTTCAATGTGAGCACTCATTGAAATTTCACTCCGGTNGGGAGTTTATATAATNTNAGGAAGGTTTCNATTTGATTAACCACATCCTGATTGTAAACACCTATCAAAAGAACGATCGAGGCGGCACCCAAGAGTGGAATAAGCATGGAAAGCGGGGCTTCATCAAAGCGAGTCTGTTCTTTGGAAAGTCCAAGGTCTCCGTGTCCCTTACCCAAATTCTCACCACTTTCACTGACCGCCAAATGAATTCTTTCTATCAGGCGGAAAAAAAGGATAACCATGACCATGGTTGAAAACATTAAAACAACCATGTATTCCCAGCGTTCTGAAACCATCCCCCCGGTAATTAAGTACCATTTACTGAAAAAACCACAGGTTGGTGGTAATCCAATGATTGAAAAACCANCTACAAAAAATCCAAACATGGTAAGCGGCATTTTGGCAAACAAACCTCGAAGTCCATCAAAATGAGTAGTCTTACACTTATGCAAAATAATTCCGGCACCCAAAAATAGACACAATGTCATACAAGCATCACTTATGATATGGAAGATTGAACCTATTAAACCATAATAATTGTAGATCCAAACTCCCCCTACCATGTACCCAACCTCCGCAACAATGAGGTAAGCAAGCATGCGCTTGATCTCTCTTTGAGCGAGTGCCAAAAAAGCCGCACAAATAATTGCGACCACGACCAACCAAGGCATCCATTTTACCCAAATGGTTGACTCAAACGAAAATTCAACCCCAAAGACCGACAAAACCATCCGAATCATCACATAGATCATAACCTTGGTTACCAAGGGAGCCAGCAGGCACGAAGTGGCGGTTGGAGCATTACAATAAGCATTAGGCAGCCATGCGTGAAATGGGAAGAACGCCATTTTAATAAGAATCCCCACTCCAATTAGGACAAATGCGACCTGCATGGTTGCCGAATCTGCCAATTTCTCAGCTACAATGACTTCATTGATACCGACCATGTTTAATGTTCCAGTCTTAATGTATAGGTATCCTACTCCCAGCAAATACAGAGAAGCTCCAATTGTGCCCAATATTAGATAATTGAAAGTCGCGGCAGCCGCNCGGTTTGATCCTATAGCAATTAATCCATAGCCCGTAAGTGCTGCTACTTCAATTAGAACATATAAATTGAAAGCGTCCCCGGTGAGGCAGATACCCGCTAATCCTGTTATCTGCAAAAGCATAAGAGAATAATAGATCGTTTCTTTATTCGGTGTTTCTTTCTCAACAGGGATTTTGGAGTAAANCGTAACAATCAAGCCCACTCCTAAAACAACCAAGGCAATTAAGGCTGCCAGCAGATCTGCCCTGAATTCTATGCCAACGCCTCTGGGAAACAGATCAAGAGTCCATCCTCCGAGTAAATAAGACACCTCATGCTTGGGAGACTTAATGGCTTGAAGTAAAGTTTNAATACCAGCCCAGCATGCTCCAACCATTGAAAGAACGGATATAGGATAAGCTATTTTCCTGTTTATAAAACCAGCCAATGCACATACCACCGATCCAAAAAGCGGAAAAATGAAAATCCATGCAATTGAGTTATCCATTATTTCTTTGGCCGGCTTTGCTTGACCTTGGGTTTGGATTTGGCGGCATTATTAGAAGAACGGGAACCAGTATTTTTCCGGGGAGTTTGAGAATTTCTTTTGACACGCTTTTTATTTTCACCCGCTGAAGAGGAAGGAATCTTACTGGCCGCAGTTTTAGGTTTTGCTCTTTGCTTTGTAGTTCGTCTTCTTTGGTTTCTTTTCTTCTTTTCGAGTGGTGAAATACTAGCTCTGTCATCGGCTCGATCCAATTTCGCTAAGAGTTCATCCTCTTCGATAGTTCCGTACCCTTGATAAATTCTTTGACACAAAGCTAATGCCAGCCCAAGCGTTGCCACACCTACGACAATTGCGGTGAGCATTAGGACATGAGGCAATGGATTTGCGTACCTTTTTATTGTTTCCTCATCCAATGCCGCCAAATTGCTCGATCCGCTAGCAGCATTTGTTTGATTTTCATCAGTCTCAGTCTGCTGATGACTGCCGTGTGGGTCATGCTCGGGTAAGTAGATTGGGATGGTTGCATCCTCCTTTACCGCAATAGAAACATAAAATAGAATAATTGCCGTCTGAAATATCGACATTCCAATCAATTTTTTTATCAGGTTACGTTTCGCGAGCATCGCCCATAATCCGATCAAAAGAAGAAGAACATAAATGCAGTAGTTCAACCGTTCCACAAAAAGATCATAAATATCTATACTTCCATCTCCCATATCGATCAAAGTGCTTCTTTAAGTCTCCCCTCAGAGGCTAGGTTTGCATAAAGGGCAAACATTATCGCCGTTACTGTAAATCCAACTCCAATTTCAACTCCAAGCATCGCATGATAACGAGCCATTTCACGGGAAACCGGCAAAACTTCAGCCAGCTCCGCGTAATCCAAAAACTCTCCTCCCAAAAACATCGAGAGAAGACCAATCCCGCCATAAATAACAATACCCAATGCGGCNACCGCAATACAGCNCTCCATTGGAAAACGAGCGAGGGCTGTCTCCAAATCCCATGAAAGGGCAATCAGAATGAAGCTAGCACCCATAACCACCCCACCCTGAAANCCTCCGCCTGGACTAACATGCCCATGTGCCAATACATAAAAAGCAAAGATTTGAATGACTGGAACAATCAACCGAACAGTATTTGTNACANTCAGATCNGGTTCTGAATGCACTTCGTGGTCTTTTCTAACNGCGTTGCCCTTAACCGATCCCTTGAGGATAGCAAGAACCGCCATGCCCGCAATGAAGACAACAACTGTTTCAAACATGGTATCAAATCCTCGATAATCAGCCAATACCGCAGTCACCATATTAGGGACTTCCGTATCCACCCCTGTATTACCAATAAAATGTTTGGATACCGCAGACTGTGAAGCGGGCGACTGCACATCGCCCCATTCGGGAAAATCCTTAGCAGCCAACAAAAGCAAAGCTCCAATTGCAAAAACTGGTATAAGGGAAAGGAATTTCATCAATCGTTCGATTTTCTTCGCAAATTAAAAATTGTGGCCACCAGCACCACTGTGCTAATCCCCGCACCAACTGTTGCTTCGGTAAAGGCAACATCAACTGCTCCCATTTCCGCCCAGAGTAAGCACATCAAAAAACTGTAAACACCAAAAACAACCGCGGAGACCAAAAGATCACGGACCCAAAGTGAAGCCACTGCCGCTACAACCAGAAGCAAAAGTATGAAAGTATTAAATAATTCCAATCCCATTACTTTTTCTTTTTCACTCTCCCTTTTGATTTCTTCAAATCATCTTCTGTCATCGGCATCTCATCATCCTCAAATGCAGCTCGCATCAATGCATGAGAGCTTGTTGGAGTGGTCAAATAAATGAATAAAATGACTGCAAGAATTTTGATTAACAATAGCCAGCTTGTGACAGAAAAGTCTTCCATTGTAACCAATCCAAAACCACCAAGCATTAGCATTGTAGATAGAGTATCTCCTTTGCCCGCAGCATGCATGCGGGTGTAGAAATCAGGGAACCTAACCATACCAACAGCTGTCCCAAGAAAGAAGATCAAACCGAGGATTCCCGAAGCTATCCCAATTATCTGAAGGGGTAAAAAGCCTCCACCGCCTTGATCAGCNGCAGATGCAAGAGTGAGTGTAAAAAGTAGATCCATCATCTTGCCTTAACTGCCCTGTCTCTTTTTTCACGAGCTTCCATTTCCTTTAGGGAAACCGTTCTGTTTAAGTATCTTGATACCACAATTGCAGCAACAAAGTTTAGCAATGCGTAGGTAAGAGCAAAATCCACAAACATTTCCACTCTTTCATATAGAGTTCCAATTATGACCAAAAGGACGGCTGTCTTTGTGCCTATAACATTGACACCGAGGATTCGGTCGAAACCTGTTGGACCCTTAAATATTCTATAAATTATAGGAATCATAAAGACCAAAAGGCTCGCCCCCATAGTAATGGCAAACCACTCAGTCATCGACTTTTTAAAACTTCAGGTTCAAAGACTTCCGCCACTCTTTTCTCAATTCCACCTGTGAGCAAATCATCTTCCAAAAATTGGCTCATGGTGTGAATATGAAAAACATCACCACGNATCAGCATAGTAATTGTCCCCGGAGTCAAGGTAATCGAGTTGGCCAAAACGAACTTTGCAAAGTCCGTTTTCAAATAAGTTTCAAAAGTAACCACGCGTGGTGCCATTTCCTCATACCCTGTATTAGTCATAGCCAATTTAAAAACATGCAGATTGGCCTTCACAACTTCCCAACTTATCCAAGGTATGTATTTAATAAAGGCACATGTCTCCCTGATTCTTTCGGTGAATCCTTTCCTGCGATCCTTAAAAAGCAAGTCTTGTGAAATCCATGTTACAACAAAACAAGAAATCAAGCCCAGACCCAAATGAAACGCATCAAACTTGCCAGACAGGATTACCCAGTTAAGCAAAAGCAAAAAGAAAATGATGATTGGATACACGAAAAGTTAAAAANTTATNAATCATGAGCAAAAGAGATTTTTCGAATGGGGCAACCCCGAACGGAAAAAAAANACTTNTGTGAAAAGAGAAATNGATTTAATCTTATTTAAAAAAATCCATTCTCNAAANNAATTNTTTTAATACCTTACCTTTTCTNNGTAAATCCATATTAGATTTATTATCCCTCCCTCTCGTCAAATTTTCATTTCCTAAATTTGATATTCACTTTTCACTAACGGGATACTAAATAAATATTTTCATTTTTATTCCGCTGAAAATTACTCCGATAATAAACTTTATCGACATCACTTAATTCCGCCCAAGACTTTCCCAAATTGCGACCTGTTCGGCTTTTAGCCCAAGCTCTGGAAATAATCGATTCGGGTGAAATTACATTTCTTGATTTTTTTCTCGAAAAAACAAATTCGTAATATTTTTCCCTGTAATGTGCTCTTTCCGATTCTGTCATATCCCACCAAGTGATTCCACTTTTCATACCTGTTTCACTGTTCGCCCAGGCATAAGCAACATATTTTTCTTTATTAAATAATCGTTCCTGATCTCTTCTTCTTTCTTGGCTTTGTTTTTTTCCCATTGAAGCTTTTGATTTGCTTCATTGAGTAATTCTTTTTTGTAGAGTGAAGTTTGAAAATTGTGAAGAATCTTCATCGAGTTTTCCTTAGATGATTGCATATCGAAAGAAACAAACCGTGCTATATCCAACTCATCCAGACCTGAGGGATCTTCTCTTTGTCCAAAGAAAGTTAGGCAACAAATTGAATTGATTATTAATATAAAAATAGCTCTCATATTTAGTATACTTACATATCTATTGTTTTATTGCAAATATGTCATCAAAAAGTCTCCTTGATTATAGTTCCGGGTCTAATATTGTAATAGACATGATCGCTTTGCTTTCACCTGCCAAAACACTCGATTTTAATCCCTCAAACCTTCACTCTGTTTGCACTCAACCCGAGTTTCTTAATCTTTCAAAAGATTTGATTTCTGGTTTATCAAATCTTTCAAGCAATGATTTATCGGAATTAATGAGCCTAAGTCCAAAATTAGCTGAATTGAATCAAGACAGATTCAATCAATGGAAAATTAAACATGACCAAGAAAATTCGAAGCAGGCAATCCTAGCATTCAAAGGAGATGTATATGAAGGATTACAAGCTTGGGAGTTTAACCAAAAGGATTTTACTTTTGCACAGAAACATCTGCGGGTTCTTTCCGGACTTTATGGTCTTTTGCGCCCTTTGGATCTGATCCAGCCTTATCGTCTGGAAATGGGCACCGTATACGCCAACCCAAAGGGCAGGGATTTATATCATTTTTGGGGAGATGCCCTGTCGATGGCCATCAATGAAGATTTAAAAAATATAAAGAGCCAACTCTTAATCAATTTAGCTTCGCAAGAATATTTTAAGGCAGCCAAGGAAAAAAATATTAAAGCGGAAATTATTTCACCCGCTTTCCTGGATGAGAAAAACGGAAAGTACAAAATCATTAGCTTCTATGCCAAAAAAGCCCGTGGATACATGGCGAATTATTTGATCAAAAATCAAATAAAAAACTATGAAGACCTCCTTAAATTCGATGCGTTTGGATACAAGTATTCAAACGCAGATTCGACTGACTCAAAACCAGTTTTCACACGATCCGAAAACATTCGTTCCGCTGCCTAAATCCTGAAATTAATTATCTGGAATTTTCTTCCCGGTATCTTTACTCGCATTTCTAGAGCGTACTGATTTTCTCTGCATATCCCTGTAATAACTGGAATTGCCTCGAATTTTCGATTTCCCCTTTCCTGATTTCCCACCTTTACTTCCCATTAAGGAAGCAACTTTTGCTAAGGAATGTATAATTTTTTCAGTCATTGATCCCGTTTGATTCGATTAAAAACTTTTAGCAAGTGATCCATTCGGTCAGATGAAGTCCTTAAATCCTTAAGTATTCGATCAATTCTAACCTGCTTTTCTGAATTAATCGAAGAACGATTTTTCATCCTACTTTGTAAAATAGAAAGAGAAGAATTTTTCATCTTATCTTCCATCGCGTTAACCCTTTTGTGAACCACCCCATTTTCATTTCCCATAATTTTCTAATTGCACAAGCGTTTGTGTAAATCAACTCAAAAATATGATTTTTTATTCGTTCATTTTCAGATATTCAGCTTAAGGCTTGTAAAAGCTGTCTCTTCAATTCCGGTAACCCTTCCTCCAAAAGTGCCGAGATCGAAAGAAGTTCGATTTCAGGAAAACGATCTTTGAATTCCTTAACAAAATCACTTGCAGTGCCTTCGTCCATTTTATTCCCAACCACTAAAAATGGCTTTTTACCAAGTGAAGGATCGTATTCGATAAGTTCTTTTCTAAGATGCTCAAAGTCATCACTTGGATTACGACCGTCCGTCGCAGCAAGATCAAGAAGGAATAAAAGTAGTTTGCACCTTTCCACATGTCGAAGAAACCTGTGTCCGAGTCCACGATTTTCAGCCGCTCCCTCAATCAGCCCGGGGACATCGGCCATAGTCAAAGTTTTGAAATCATCTGGATAGTCAATGACTCCCACCGTCGGAACCAAAGTGGTAAACGGATATGAGTCAATCTTAGGAGCAGCATTTGACATCACATTCAAAAGAGTAGATTTTCCCGCGTTTGGAAACCCCACCAGGCCGATGTCGGCAATGGTCTTAAGGGTGAACAGATATTCCCCTTCCATACCGATCTTACCTTCGGTAAATTGGCGGGGAGTCTGATTGATCGAGCTTTTAAAAGTTGCGTTGCCACGGCCCCCCTTTCCTCCTTCTAGCAAAAGAATTTCCTGTTTGTGTTCAAGTAACTCACAAACCAACTCGCCAGATTCCAGCAATCTAACTTCCGTACCCATGGGAACCTTCAGTACGCAGGATTCTCCACCTCTCCCATTTTGATCGCTTCCTCGACCCGGTTCCCCATTCTTTGCTTTCCAATGCTTTTTGAAATGATAATTCCTTAAATCGGAAACATTCTCATCAGCTTTAAGCATGAGGTCCCCTCCCCGTCCGCCATTTCCGCCATTGGGTCCGCCATTGGGCATATACTTCTGACGCAGGAAGGACATGCAGCCGTCACCACCGTTTCCTGCCTTCAACAAAACTTTGGTTTCATCATAGAACATTTGTTCAATGATCTTATCGCAGCAGTCAATCTAGGTCAACGAATCAAAAAAAAGGCAGCCCCATAACGAGACTGCCTTTATAAGTAGGTAAAAAGATTGATTAGTAACGGTAATGCTCTGGTTTATATGGACCACCAACAGGTACTCCAATGTAATCGGCTTGTTCGTTGCTAAGTTCGGTGAGTTTTGCACCAAGTTTATCAAGGTGCAAACGAGCGACTTCTTCATCCAATTCCTTACTCAAACGGGTAACTCCAATTTCCCTGTCTTGGTTATTGCAGATATCAATTTGAGCAATGGTTTGATTGGTAAAACTGTTTGACATAACAAAACTAGGATGTCCGGTGGCACAACCCAGATTAATCAAACGGCCTTCTGCAAGAAGGTAGATACTTTTACCATCAGGGAAAGTAAAACGGCTTACGGGACCACCCGGCACACTGTCATCTTTAATAATTTCTTTTGAAACACCCGGCATATTTTCGAGTTCTGCTACTTGGATTTCATTGTCAAAATGTCCAATATTACAAACAATTGCTTGATCTTTCATCTTGCTTATATGCTCTGCGGTTATGATATCCTTGTTTCCGGTGGTAGTGACAAAAATGTCAGCCGTTTCAAGAGCATCTTCGATGGTGGTGACTTGATAGCCTGACATACAAGCCTGCAACGCACAGATAGGATCAATCTCAGAAACCATCACTCGGGCTTTTTCATTTGCCAGAGAATCGGCTGAACCCTTACCTACATCACCATAGCCACAGACCATGGCAATTTTACCTGAAATCAAAACATCCAATGCGCGTTTTATTCCGTCTACAAGTGAGTGACGGCACCCGTAATTGTTGTCGAACTTGGATTTGGTGACTGAGTCGTTAACATTGATAGCCTGAAAAAGAAGCTTTCCTTCTTCTTCCATTTGAATGAGACGGTGCACTCCTGTGGTTGTTTCCTCAGAAACTCCAACAACCCCATCCGCAACTTTTGCCCAATGTCCAGGTTTTTCAGAAAGAGTTTTCTTCAAAAGTTCTTTGATAACCTGCTCTTCTTCGCTTTCAGATGGTAAATTAACCCAGTCACTGCCATTTTCGAGTTCGAAACCTTTGTGGATAAGGAGAGTGGAATCACCACCATCATCCACGATCTGATCAGGACCGGACCCATCTGGCCATGTAAGGGCATTCCATGTGCAATCCCAGTAATCTTCAAGTGTCTCGCCTTTCCACGCAAATACAGGAATACCTGCCGCAGCGATGGCCGCTGCCGCATGGTCTTGAGTTGAGAAAATGTTGCATGAACACCAACGGACATCAGCTCCCAAATCGACAAGAGTTTCGATAAGCACAGCAGTTTGAATGGTCATGTGCAAAGATCCCATAATCTTGACTCCAGCTAGTGGTTTGGTGGGACCATATTTTTGGCGTGTTGCCATGAGTCCGGGCATTTCATGCTCAGCGATGGAGATTTCTTTTCTGCCGAATTCTGCGAGAGTTATGTCGGCAACTTTATAATCAAGGGTGGGGGTCAATGTCTCTGTCATAATGGTCATATTTAGATAACGATGTTAAGAAGTAATTAGATCAATAAAGGCTAAGAAACCGCTGATTTTAAGTCTTCCACTCGATTAATTTGCTCCCATGGAAGGTCCGATTTACCAAAGTGCCCGTAATGAGTAGTTCCTCGGTAAATCGGTCTAAGTAAATCAAGCTGAGATACAATCTCCGCAGGTTTAAAATTGAAAACATTGTGTATGGCTTGCTGTATCTTTGTCTCTTCAACTTTTTCTGTATCGAAGCAATCGATAGTAATACTTGTTGGATGGGGATGACCAATGGCATAGGCAACTTGGATTTCAGCTCGTTCTGCGAGTCCTGCCGCGACCACATTTTTAGCCACCCATCTGCACATGTAAGCAGCAGAGCGGTCAACTTTACTTGGATCTTTACCAGAAAAAGCTCCGCCACCATGACGCCCCCAACCTCCATAGGTATCGACAATTATTTTTCGGCCAGTCAAACCAGAATCACCTTCTGGACCACCTACTACAAAACGACCAGTGGGATTAATTAAATATTCGGTTTTGTCCGAAAGTAGTTCGGACGGAAGTGAAGGTTTTATAATTTCCTCAATAATAAAGGATCGTATAGTTTCGTTATCGATAGATTCAGCATGTTGAGTAGAAACAACCACATTTTCGATGCCCACCATTTTTCCCTGATCATATTTAAGAGCCACCTGAGATTTACAGTCAGGACGTAACCAAGTTGCTTCGGATGTATTTTTTCGGATTTCAGCCATTTTACGCAAAATGCGATGGGCAAACATGACAGGAGCTGGCATAAGTTCATCTGTTTCATTACAAGCATAACCAAACATTATACCTTGGTCGCCAGCACCTTGCTCAGCAGTTCCTTTTCCTTCTGCAGCATTGGCATCAACTCCCTGACCAATATCACGGGACTGAGCAGTTAACTGATTCGTTATAAAGACCTTATCGGCATGAAAAACATCATCATCATTGATGTAACCAATTTCTCTAATTGCCTCCCGAACAACAGCTTCATAATCAAAGTTGGAAGAAGTGGTAATTTCTCCCGCGATAGTTACGCAGTTACTTTTAACCAATGTTTCACAGGCAACACGGCTTTCTTTATCCTGCTCTAAGCAGGCATCTAAAATATTATCAGAAATCGAATCCGAAACTTTATCAGGATGACCTTCCCCAACAGATTCAGAAGAAAATATAAATGAACTTGGCATTTTTATATTTCATCAAAATACCAACCTGTAATCAAGTTTATTCATCAACGCATCATGATGCGATGATATGAAATCAATGGTTATATCTTTTTTTAAGGATAGACTCCAAATATTTTCCATACGATGATGAACCATGAGAAAAAACCGCTTTTTCCAATTCTTCAGCGGACATCCATTTTTTGTAAAGTGCGATTTCCTCCAAGCAGGCAATCTTTAAACCCTGCCTTCGCTCAATGACTTTAACAAAATCTGTAGCAGATGCCAAATTTTCATGACTTCCGGTATCCAACCATGCCGTACCTCTTCCCATTATTTCAACAGATAGTTGTGCTGAATCCAAATAAATACGGTTTAGATCAGTAATTTCAAGTTCTCCCCTGGCAGATGGTTGAAGACTTTCTGCGTACGAACAAACTTGCGAGTCATAAAAGTATAATCCCGGTACAGCATAATTTGATTTCGGGTTTATGGGTTTTTCTTCTAAAGAAATAGCCTTTGCCAAATTATCAAATTCAACAACCCCGTAATTTTCAGGATCTGAAACATGATATCCAAAAATGGTAGCCCCTGCTTCCTGTGAATTTGCATCACTAAGGGTTCTCTCCAGATCGTGACCGTAAAAAACATTATCTCCTAAAATTAAAGTTGAAGAAGAATCTCCAAGAAAATTTTTACCGATCAAAAAAGCCTGTGCTAATCCATCCGGGCTGGGTTGTTCCTCGTAGGAAAAAGACACACCAAATCGTGACCCATCCCCTAATAATTCCTTGAACATTGGTAAATCTCTAGGAGTGGAAATGATCAAGATCTCGCGAATCCCCGAAAGCATTAGAATTGAGATCGGATAGTAAATCATTGGCTTGTCATAAACCGGCATCAGTTGCTTGCTTACCGCCATCGTCAATGGATAAAGACGAGTCCCCGATCCGCCTGCCAGTACAATTCCTTTTCGGTTGCTCATTAGATTCCCAACCTTTCTCTCTGATATTTCCTTGAAGTCACATTCTCACACCATTCTTGATGGTTGATATACCACTCCACGGTTTGCTCCATTCCTTGTTCAAATGAATAAGAAGGCTGCCAACCCAACTCGTTTTGAATCTTGGAGAAATCGATCGCATAACGTTGATCATGTCCCGGGCGGTCCGTAACAAAAGTCTTTAATTGATTGTGAGGTGCTCCAACAGGATAATGCTTATCAAGAATATGGCAGAGCGTATCGATAACTTCCATATTTGTCTTCTCCGAAGCTCCGCCAATACAGTAAGTCTCCCCCAACCTTCCTTTTCTTAAGACTGATAAAATCCCGGAGCAATGATCTTCGACATGTAACCAATCCCTAATGTTTGATCCGTCACCGTATATAGGAAGGCTTTTTCCCTCGCAGGCATTTAAAATCATCAAAGGAATCAACTTTTCCGGAAACTGATACGGTCCATAATTATTCGAGCAATTGGTCGTGAGCACAGGCAGTCCAAAAGTATGATAATAAGCACGAACTAAATGATCGGCCGATGCCTTGGATGCCGAATAAGGACTATTGGGGGCATAGGGAGTGGTTTCACAGAAAGCGGGCTCTTCTGGTCTTAAAGAACCAAACACCTCATCCGTGGAAACATGAAGAAAGCGAAATTCATCTTTTTTCTCAGTGGCACTGTTAGAAAGATATGCTTTCGTCGATTCCAAGAGTCGTAGTGTGCCCACCACATTAGTATGCACGAAGGGTTCAGGACCATCAATCGAGCGATCAACATGGCTTTCAGCGGCAAAATTTACCACTCCTTGGACTTCGTACTCTTCCAATGTTTTAAGCACCGCATCTCTGTCGCAGATATCTGCTTGGATAAAATGGTATGAATTCTCTTTTTCTAAATCTTGTAGGTTTTCGGGGTTTCCCGCATAAGTCTGCTTGTCAAAGTTAATGACCTGATCAAACTCCCCGCTTTTCAAAAGCATACGAATGAAATTAGATCCTATAAACCCAAGACCTCCCGTTACCAAGATATTTTTCATACTGCGGCTCCCTTAACCATTTTTTGCATGGATTCACGCATTGCCTCCTCTACGGGTCTCATACCAATCCCTGCCTTTTTCGCTTTCGTTGTATCAAGCACACAATTGGAACGAGGCGTTTTAGCTGCCTTTGTCATAAATTGCTCCTCATCCTCAAAAAATTGAAATTGCTTATCTGTCACTCCCTCTTCTCTAAACCATTGGGTTACTTGACGAGTGAACACGGACCCCGGGTTTGTCATATTGTAAATGCCGGGTTCGACTTCTTTCTCTAAGCACTCCACACACTTTTGAACAAATTCTTCCAAATGAGAAACTGAATTTTCAGCCTCTAGCAAGGAATCGTAATTCAGCAATTTTTGCAGGTAATTCCTGGGATTCTTATCCTCATTAAATGGAATGCGTAATCTCCAAATGTAACAATTTTCTGCACCCTCGAGTACTTCTTCTCCCAAGGCTTTGCTACCACTGTAAAAACTGCATGGAGGGCTCCGAAATGAAAAATTAGGTTCATCTTCTTCCTTCCAACCTACCCCATCAGTTCTTCGTCCAGAGTAGATACAACCACTTGAAATATGACCCCATGGTATTTTCAAATCTTCACAAACCTCTCGAATAATCCCCGGCAATACCGCGTTTCCCGATAGACATTCTGCCTTGGCAAGCTCACAGGCATCAACATTGGGCTTTCCAGTATAGCCAGCCGCATTTACAACAAAGCGAGGATTCTTTGACTTCAACCAGTTTCTTAATGAAGGGATATTTGTGTAATCCACTTCACTCCTGCCGACGCCAAAAACTTCCTGCCCGAGGGTATGGAAATAATTAACAAATTTAGACCCGACATAACCGGCCGATCCAAGAACGATAATCATCCGCTTCTTCTTATCATTATGTAATCGATTTTGACAACTTGATTAAATTACTAATCAAAATTTCCGATCCATAAATCAATGGCAAAATAGTTATGCGCCGAAATTGTAACAGAAAGGCAACGTTACATGTCTCAAAACCACAATCCCCTTGTTTCAAAATGATTGAGATGAAAAATAATGTTTAAAATAAATTCCTCTTATGAAGTCTCTACAAATTCTTACCATAGCATATTTTTTTAATTCCTTCTTTTTTGCGGTTATCCTTCCTGGCGAAACCCCGAAAGCTCCCTCAATTTTTAAAGAATGGATCACCACCGAAAGACTTATTTCCAAAGAATCTTCGAATTGGGAAATTGAAAAAAGTGCCCTAAAGGATCTCATTGAACTTCTAGAAGAAGAAAAACAAACTATTGATGAAAAGCTTAACTCAGTAGAAAAAGAAAACTCCGCAGGGGAAGAGGAAAGAATCAAACTTGCAGACCAAAATGAAGATTTAAAATCTGCCATCCTGCCAGTTTCCGAAACTTTGGAAAAATTGGAGGCCAAAATTCTAAGCCTTGCACCTCGCTTTCCATCTCCTCTTCAAGACGACTTGCGAAGCTTCCTTAATCGGATCCCGAAAAAGGATCAAAAACAGACATCTTCTGCTTCCGTTAGTCAACGACTGCAAGCGGTGGTAGGGGCACTCGCAAAAATCGACAAATTTAACAGTTCAATTGCACTCGATGAAAAACTCTTAAAAGTGGAAAGTGGAGAAATCAAAGTAAGTGTTCTGTATTTTGGTCTGGGTATCGCGTACTTTTCGGATGAGACAGGCACAAAAGCTGGGTATCTACTTCCATCAGATTACGGGTGGGAAGAATTTGACCAACCAACAGCAGGTCCTGCTATACTTGAAGCGATTTCTTTTTATAACCGCACTGCTCAGAAACAAGCAACCTTTGTAGATCTTCCTTTTAAAACCAATTGATCATTCAAATTCTTATTACGATGAAAACATTTGTTCTAGTAATTCTCGGCTTTTCCATCTTCCTTTCTCTTTCTGCCGACGACTACAAGAATGCTGAACAGGATCTCTCTAAAAAGAATTCTGATGCTGTTGCCAAACTTTCAGAGGTAAGAGCCGAGATTCAAAATGAGAAAATACCCCTCGCAACCAAGCTTAGTGGACTCGAAAGGTCAGTCGAAGAAAAAAGGCGTTCCCTCGATCGGCTTCAACGACTCAGGGACAATAAGACGGTGAGCCTGAGTGCCCTTAAGAGAGAAGTAGAAGGAAGAAAAACCGAAGCTCAATTTCTTTCAACACTTGGAAGTGATTACTTGGCAAACTTTGAAGCCCGACTACATGTTGCTGAAATAGAGAGGAATCAGGAAAAGCTTAACGAAATCAAAATCATTCTCGATGGAGATAACACAGAGAAAGATAAAATGATTGCTCGTATGAATCTCCTCTCTTTATCTATTAACCGAATCGAAGAATTACTTGGAGGGACTCAATTCGACGGGCAGGCTTTGGACGGGAGTGGAAAAGTACGGGAAGGCACATTCGTACTTTCGGGACCCCTTGCCTACTTCAGCGAGAAGTCAGGATCTCTTGCTGGGTTAACCGAATCTGGCCGAGACCTGAAACCCAGGATATTCGAGCTCCAGGACCCACAAGCCTCAACTCTCCGATCATTCTTCAATTCCAAGGGTGATACCACAGCTACTCTTCCTGTCGATGCAACCCTAGGCGATGCGGTAAAAGTTGCTGCTGCTGAAGACACTGCTATTGAACACATTCAAAAAGGCGGTACATGGGCATATCCGATTGTTTTTGCTGCGATTTTATCGGTGATCATTGCTCTATTGAAATATACACGCCTTGGAGGAATAAGTATCCCTCCTATTTCAGTGATTAATGGAATCTTAGAAAAAATGGAGGGGGGTGATTATGATGGAGCGCTCAAGCAAGCAAATGCCCTTAAGGGTCCTTTTCAAAAAATGTTTTCAGTCGCGGTTAAGCGCAGTGGTGAAGGGAAGAAAATGGTCGATGAAGTCATGTACGAAGAATTACTTGATGCACAGATCAAATTAAATAGTTATCTTCCCATCATTCAAGTAATCGCAGCCACGGCGCCTTTAATGGGACTACTTGGAACAGTTACTGGAATGATAAAGACTTTTAAGCAGATAACTCTATTTGGTACCGGGGATGCCAAAAGTTTGTCAGAAGGGATTTCAGAGGCTTTGATTACAACAGAACTGGGGTTGGTAGCAGCAATTCCATCTTTGATTCTTTACGCAATACTTTCGAGAAAGTCCAAGGGTATTCTTTCTGAAATGGAACGGCTTTCGTCGCATTTTATCAATGAATTCCCAAAAAAGAAAAAAGAAGATGTCTCCTTAACTGACCATTCAGATTCAGATGAACCGGATGAACCTACCATTGATTTAAATCCTCAACCGGCCTAAATTTTTAAATTACCCTCAGAATGGAAGCTGCTAAGACATGGTTTCTCGAAGAAGTCTGGGGACTCTGGCTGCAAGGCGGCTCCCTTATGATCATGCTTTTGGCGATCGCCCTGATAATTTACTACGCCACCCTGGAAACTTATTTTTTTCTCAGACAAAAGACCAAATTTAAAGATGCAAGTAAATCCACTATAAATCAATGGATTGTTTCGCCGAATAAAGCAGATCCTGAAGCTTACAAAATGCTCGAATTTGTAAATGCAGGAAAAGAAACCTTGGGCGAAGCACGAAGAAGATTTGATGAAATTCGCTCATGCTTTTTGCCTTTGGTAGATCGTCGGATTACCTTTCTCAGTTTACTTGTGAGTACAGCTCCCCTTGCCGGCCTTCTTGGTACGGTGATGGGCATGCTAACCACATTTAAGGGTTTATCCACAAGTTCAGGAGGAAAGACCATTGACTTTGTTGCCGGTGGAATTTCCGAGGCTCTTATCACCACCCAGACAGGTCTGATTATTGCCATCCCTGCCTACATTATGATTAATCGAATCGTTTCTCACAGAGATCAATTGGAAGTATTTTTCACCACTTTTGAAAGTTTAACCATGCAAAATTATAAGGGCATTCTTGAAGCTGAAGATGAGGAGGAAATTACACAATGAGTCGGGCACATCGCAGCTTTTCAAATTCCGATAAAGCCGAGGACATAAACATATCACCATTGATTGATATGGTTTTCATCCTCCTTATTTTCTTTATAGTCACTACTGTGTTTGTGGAGGAGACCGGAGTCGATGTGGACAAACCACAAGCAGCCGCTGCAAGCATGCTTGAAAAAAATAGTATTCTGATAGCAATTACCAGTGAAGGCAGGGTGGTTTACGGCGGCAGGGAAGTGGGTGTCAGCGGTGTACGAGCAGTGGTCCGCAGGCTCAATGAAGGTAAGGGAGAAGATGATGTTCTTCCGGTTATTGTCCAAGCCGACAAAACTGTGGTTACCGACTTGCTTGTAAGGGTAATAGACGAGGCTAAACTGGGTGGAGCCCAAACCGTAAGCATTGCCACTGACTCGTAAGTTCAATTTTTGCAGCGAATGCCAGGTAAATCATACGAATCCCCGAAATTCGGAGCCAACCCCGTCCTCTTGACTCTGGGAGCATTGGGCACTGCTCTCACTATTGGCATTATTTTACCGCTTACCCAATTGCTTAACCCGAGTGACGGTAAAAAGCAAGTCCGGTCCGTTGAAGTCGCCCTCCCACCACCGCCTCCTCCTCCCATTTCCGAACCTCCGCCTCCCCCTGACACGCCGGATGAACCACCACCACCACCCGATCAGTCCATGAATATCGATCTCTCGCAACTAGACATGAGCCTGAATGCTGGAGTGGGTAATGTCATGACCGGAGCCTTCGCCTTTCAGGGATTTTCTGCCCGTAAGGATGCAATGTCCGAGATGAAAATTTTTAACCTGGCGGAACTCGACCGTAAGCCCCGCCTCCTTCGCAAACCTTC
>NHDJ01000034.1 GCA_002167265.1 Verrucomicrobia bacterium TMED56
CCTCTCTTGCTTGTCCCGTTCGTCTAGTCAGGTCAGGACACCGGGTTTTCATCCCGGCAACAGGGGTTCGAATCCCCTACGGGACGCCACTTTTCTTGAGATCCTTCAATTGTGGTCTAGACATTGTCCAATGCCTTATAAATCACCTGATATCATCGTTAGCGGTGCGACTCAAAATAATTTAAAGGATATAAGTGCCCGGATTTCCCCCGGAGAACTCACTGTAATAACCGGTCTAAGCGGAACTGGGAAGTCTACATTACTTTTTGATGTCCTTCATGCCGAAGGGCAAAGAAGGTATGTCGAAACTTTCAGCCCTTATGTAAGGCAGTTCTTGGATACTTTACCTCGACCCGAAGTAAATGAAATAAAAAATGCTCGCCCATCGATCGCAGTAGAACAAAAGAATACCGTCAAGAATTCCCGATCAACTGTTGGGACTATGACTGAATTGTGCGACTACTTTAAAATTTGGTTCTCTGAAATTGCAGTACTAATCGATCCCAAAACAGGCAAAAGAATTGAAGAAAAAACTCCGGAAAGCCTCGTAAATAAAATACTTAAGAAATCGACAAATGAAAATGTAATCATCGGATTTCAAAGCAAGAAACCCCAAAACAGTAAGGTTGAAGATTTTTTTGCTTTTTTAACCGAGGTTGGTCACAGAAGAATATTTTTTGAAGGTGAATTTCAAAAAATCAGCTCATTTAAGAATGCCCATGTAGATATCGAAGAAATATTTGTAGTAGTAGACATGTGCAAGGCTACCCCCAAAAACCGTGTAAGAATTACAGATGCCGTAAAAATCGCAATTGAAAGCGGGAATGGAGCAGGGGAAGCAAGATCTGAAGATGGTTCTGTCTTAGAAAAATTAATTCTAGGTTTGCGATCAGATCATGATGCAAAAAGATTTAAACCTGCTAAACCAAACCTTTTCTCCTTTAACTCGCCACAGGGGGCATGTCCAAGTTGCAGAGGTTTTGGAAAAACAATTTTAATTGATCGAGAAAAAGTAATTCCGGATTCTACGCTTTCCATAAGAGAAGGAGCAGTGAGAGCATTTTCTGGTAAAGTTTTCAGTCATTGTCAGGAAGATTTAATGGATTTTTGTAATTCAAATGACATAGACCCAGATAAACCATTCCAGCATTTGAAGAAAAACGAGTTAGATTTGATTTGGAATGGTTCTTCAGAATATAAAGAAGAAAATACTGAATGGTATGGAATAACAAACTTCTTTAAGTGGGTGGAAAAGAAGTCATATAAAATGCATATAAGGGTATTTTTGTCAAAATACAGGGGTTATTTCATATGCGAAGAGTGTTCAGGTCAAAGGCTGAGGAAGGAATCGATGAACTGGAAGTGGAATGATCAAACTCTTCCGGAATTGTACGCAATGACAGTCGATGATCTTAATAAGCAACTTCCATCGGTCACAGAAGGTGATAACCAAAAAATATCAGTTTCACTCTCTTCTATAAGGAAGCGATTAAAATACCTTAAAGAGGTAGGATTAGGTTACCTGAGTTTGGACAGACCATCGAAAACACTAAGCGGTGGAGAAACTCAAAGGGTAAATTTAACTACTTGTTTGGGTTCCGCACTCACAGACTCACTTTTTGCTCTAGATGAGCCCACAATTGGATTGCATGGCAGAGATATCGGAAAACTAATTGAAATTTTACGCAAACTTGCTGATGCAGGGAATTGCGTTTGCGTAGTTGAGCATGACGAGCAGGTAATAAGATCCGCAGATAAAGTCATCGAGATTGGACCTAGCCCTGGAAGCCAGGGGGGTTATGTAACATTTAGCGGGAAAGTTAATGATTTAATTAAATCTGAATCTACAGCTACAGCTAAATGGCTAAAAAAAAGGCTCACCAATAAAAAAATCAATTCTTCAGTTAAAAAGCCAAGCACAAAGCTTGACAGTCTCAATATTAAAGATGCATCAGTTCATAATTTAAATAAATTTGAAGCCAACATTCCACTTGGCTCACTTGTGTGCATTGCGGGTGTTTCCGGCTCTGGAAAGTCAACCTTGGCAAGTGAAATCATTTTCAAAGGCTTACATCATGAACAAAGGGTTTCCCATGGGACGGTGAAAACAAAACACAAATTTAGTGATGTAGTTTCAATAGATCAAAACACAATTTCTCGCACTCCAAGATCCAATGCCATTCTCTACTCCGACGGATGGAATCCAATCAAAGAAGCTCTTGGAAGAACTGAAATGGCTAAATTACTGGGTTACACCGCATCAGACTTTTCTTTTAATACAGGAAACGGTCGTTGCGAAGAATGCTCAGGTTTAGGTTATGAGTTGGTTGAAATGCAGTTCCTGTCCGATATCCAAGTTCCATGCAGCTACTGCAATGGCTTCCGTTTTAAGGACGATATTTTATCTGTAAAGCTAGATAACTTAAGTGTTTCTGATATTCTATCGCTTGATGTAGACACTGCAGTAAATACTTTCAAAAACTTTCCAAAAACTTTTAAAAAGCTTTCTTTACTGCAAGAAGTCGGGCTCGGATATTTAGCTCTAGGACAACCACTGAACACACTGTCAGGCGGAGAATCACAAAGACTGAAACTCGTTAAATATCTGGGTTCTATTGGAAAAGGAATACTACCCGCAATTATTCTCATCGATGAACCTACAACAGGATTACATATGCAGGATGTTGAGCAACTCATTAGTACATTAAAGCGCATTGTTGCGAAAGGGCATTCCGTCATTGTAGTAGAGCATAATCTTCAGGTTCTTAGGGCAGCAGACTGGATTCTTGAAATGGGACCTGGAGCAGGCAAGGAGGGTGGAAAACTTGTAGCCTCTGGTACACCCGAAAATTTCAAGAAGAAAAATACGGCGACCTCTAGGCTACTATTTCCCCATCTTTCCGCATCCAACCTAATCAACTCCAAGAAGAATACCCCTACAAAGCATATTCCTAAAGGAAGTTTTTTGCATGTCGTGGGAGCCAAGGAAAATAATTTGCGTAACCTTGAATTGAAAATTCCTCATCACAAATTTGTCGTAGTGACTGGTCCTTCTGGATCCGGCAAGTCGTCTCTTGCCTTTGATGTCGTCTTTGCAGAAGGCCAAAGAAGATTCATGGAATCCATGTCTGCATATGCCCGCCAATTTGTTCAACAAATGCCAAAGCCTAAAGTTGATTCTATTAATGGAATGCCGCCAACTGTTGCAATTGAACAGCGAGTGACTCGCGGATCAAAGAAATCAACTGTCGGCTCGATTACTGAAGTGGCTCAATACCTACGATTACTTTACGCCAAAATTGGTACCCAACTCAGCGAGTCCACTAAATTACCTTTGGAAAAATTCAGCGTTTCGCAGATCGAAAAAAAAATCTTAAACCTTGTAAGAAAAGAACTTCGTAAACCAAACCAAGAAGTAATGCTGCTTTCTCCGCTTGTAACTGGCCGCAAAGGACACCACAAACCAATTGTGAACTGGGCATTAGAAAAGGGATATAGCGAAGTTCGCTGTGATGGAATTTTTTACAAAACCAATAATTTTCCGGGACTAGACAGATACCGTTTGCACGATGTTGATGCAGTTGTGGGGAAGTGGAGTAAGCAACCATCTATACCCCATTTGAAATCTTCAATTTCGATGGCCTTGAAATCGGGGAATGGCAGGTGCCTCCTTACCGTTAGCTCCCAAAAAGAAGACATCTGGTTCTCTACCCGACGAGTTGACCCATCTAATGGCAAGGCTTACCCGGAACTCGAACCTTCTTTCTTTTCATGGAATTCAGGTCGAGGTCGATGCGAATTTTGCAAGGGGTATGGAAAGATTTATGATTGGATGAAAGATGATCTCCCTGCAAGTGGTCAATGGTGGAAAATCGAAGATGGTACGGTTTGCCCGGAATGCCATGGGGAAAGATTGAGTTCACTTGCAAGAAACGTAGTTCTGAAAACCAATAGGGGAAAATCTATGAGTATGCCACAGCTTCTTTCACTTACTCCAGAAAACCTCTTAAATTTTCTTAACCGCCTAAAAATAGAGGAAAAGCAGGGTGCTGTCTTAAGGAGTATTTTACCGGAAATTTCGGAGCGCTTGAAATTTATGCAACATGTTGGTTTGAGCTATCTAACACTAGATCGCGAAACATCCTCACTTTCTGGAGGTGAAGCCCAAAGAATTAGACTTTCCGGTCAATTAGGATCAAATCTCTCCGGCGTACTTTACGTCCTGGACGAGCCATCCATAGGTCTTCATCCCATGGACAACCAAAAGCTTTTGTATTCTTTAAGATCACTCTTGAAGAAGGGGAACTCCTTACTTGTAGTTGAACATGACGAAGAAACAATTGAGCAGGCGGATTTTCTAATTGATATTGGTCCCGAAGCAGGGACAAGGGGAGGAGAAATCATTTCCATTGGAAAATCAGATTCGTTTTTTAAAGAAAGAAAATTATTGTATAATAAAAACCTGACTCTCGAAAAAAGAAATAAGACATCGCTGCCTCCCAAAAGTACAAAAGGAAAGGCAAATAAATCTTGGTTAACTCTAAAGAATGGGTCGTTTAGAAATATATCGAAAATTTCAGTTGATGTACCTTTAGCCAGACTAACTGTTTGCTGCGGTGTATCAGGGGCTGGTAAATCTAGCCTGGTTCGAGGAATCTTATTTAACGGGGTAAAAGAATGTTTGAAAAAAAAGTCCACATCAGTTCAATCGGATAGAGGTGAGATCCTCAACGCCAATGCATTCGGCAAAGCAATTGAGGTTGATCAGAAGCCAATCGGAAAAACTTCCAGATCCACACCAGCAACTTACCTTGGCATATGGGATAGAATTCGAGGACTTTTCGCCCAGTTGCAAGAGTCTAAAACCAGAGGTTATTCACCAAGTACTTTTTCGTTCAATGTAAAAGGTGGTAGATGTGAGTCCTGCAAGGGGAATGGAAGAATTAAATTAGAAATGAACTTCTTACCAGACTCTTACATTTCATGTACAGAGTGTGATGGACGAAGATTTAAAAACGAAATTTTGGAAATTAAATGGCATGGAAAAAATATCGCTGAAATTCTCGACCTTACCTTCGAAGAAGCTCATAGTTTTTTCGAATTTGATTATATACTCAAAGAGACATTTGAGCTAATGGTTCAAACCGGATTGGGATACCTTAAACTCGGACAAAGCTCTGCTACTCTTTCAGGTGGTGAAGCACAACGGTTGAAACTAGCCTCAGAATTGGCCAATGGTATAGATACAGCAAGATTCAAGCTTAATCGTAAAATAAAACCCACTTTCTATGTGCTCGAAGAACCAACCATCGGGCTACATCAGAAAGACAGAATAAAACTCCTTAACCTACTGCATAGATTAGTAGGTCAAGGGCATACTATCATTGTCATTGAACATGATGTTGAGCTAATTGCTTCAGCAGATTATGTTATAGAAATGGGTCCGGGTGGGGGAGCCAATGGCGGCAAAAGAATCTACCAAGGAAAAGTTGAAGGATTATTATGTTCAAAAAAAAGCAACACCGGTAGCTATGTCAAAAAGATGAACTCTTTTACTCAATAAACTTTATAAATATTTTCTTACCTATCTTAATCACATACTCCGACTTCTCTTCTGAAAAGATCAATTCCATATCTGGATCATCAATTTTTTGATCATCATACCGAACCCCTCCTTGCTTTAAAAGTCTCCTAACTTGACCTTTGGACTCAAACATTCCGGTTGCAGACAATAGATTAATTATACACGGTTTATCTAGTAACAGAGAAGAGGTTGAGAAAACAGGCATTTCATCAGGCAGTTTTCCTTTGGAAAAGACTTTGGAAAACTGCACACTTTCTCGCTCTGCAATTTCCGCATCAAAGAATTTTCCCGTTAGAGAAACGGCAAGTTTTTTCTTAGCCTCCATTGGGTGTACTGTTTTCATTTGAGTAATACCCTTTTCATCATAATCCAATAGGAGGCTATAGTATTCCCACATAGCATCATCAGAAAGCGACATGGTTTTCCCAAAAATATCTTTTGAAGAATCATTGAAGGCAATGTAGTTGTCATAGCTTTTAGACATCTTACGCACTCCATCAAGACCAACAAGCAAGGGCATGGTGAGCACTGCTTGAGGATCAATTCCCAAATCTTTCTGCAAATTTCGACCGACAAGCATGTTGAACAACTGATCACTTCCACCTATTTCCAAGTCTGATCCAAGCACAACAGAATCATGCCCTTGAACGAGTGGATACATAAATTCAACCATAGAAATTGGTTGGTTCGACTGAAACCGCTTGGAAAAATCGTCTCTTTCAAGCATTCGTGCAACCGTCATTTTGCGAGTTAAACTTAAAGCATCGGCAAAACTCATATCCCGAAACCATTCACTATTTTTTCTGACTGTTGTCTTTTCTTTATCCAAGATTCGAAACGCTTGTTCTAGATATGTGTTGGCNTTATCGTTGACTTCTTCTTCTGTCAATTCCGGCCTTAATGCTGAACGACCGCTTGGGTCCCCTATTCTTGCCGTATAATCTCCAATCAACAGAATTGCCTCGTGGCCAGCTTCCTGAAATTGCTTAAGCTTATTAAAAACGACCATGTGCCCNAAAGTTAAGTCAGGGCGGGTTGGGTCAACGCCAAACTTGACCTTCAGTGTCTTACCAGAACTAATTTTTTCTTCCAGTTCTTCTTTTCCAATGAGCGTCTCTACGCCAGAAAACAATTTATCTGTATCCATGATTTGATTACNCTTTACATTTAAATTAAATCAACTGTTTCGACGAGCGAAGAATTGAATTTCTTGCCTTTAGAATCTTTCAGCTTGCTTTCAATGCGGACAGCATTAGCAAATATTTGTTTAACCCTACTAAATTTCTTCCTACATGACTCTATCAATTGGCGATAACGCACCCAACTTTACTCTGAAAACTAAAACCCCTGAAGGACTAAAAGATATTACTTTGAGTGATCACCAAGGACAGGCAGTTGTTCTTCTTTTTTTCCCATTTGCATTCACCAGTGTTTGCACTGAAGAAGCTTGTTCGGTGAGAGATGACATGACTTCATATTCTGAACTTAATGCCCAAGTATATGGAATTAGCGTAGACAGTCCTTTTTCCCAGGAAGTAATGTCTCAAAAGGAAAACCTTAATTTCCCCCTGCTTAGTGACTTTAATAAAGCAGTTTCAAAATCATACGGTGTACTGTATGAAGACTTCATAGGATTTGAAGGTGTTTCCAAGAGATCTGCATTTGTAATTTCCAAGGAGAGTAAGATTGTACATGCATGGTCTTCTGATGATCCNAAAGAGTTGCCAGATTTTGACTCAATTAAATCATCCTTAAAATAATTTAGCATGAGCAATATGGAATGAAAAATNTTCCAGTAGCCCTCCTTACTNCATCAAGTAAGACAACAACAGATTTTAATTTNTACTTTAACTTTTGCTCAGAAACTTTTGCACTTAAACTCTTAGCGAAAAAGTTATAATTTATCTGCTTTAAAATTGTGAACAAAGAGCCTNACTATCAAGTTCACGATTGCCAGCAAGGTTCAGTTGTTCGAGTTCAAAAAAAAGCTTCGTATTTAAACTGCGAACCTGTACGAAATTTCTTTGANCAAAGACTTCATGCNGGGCAAAAGAACTTCATTGTTGATTTTGCAAATTGCACAAGTGTAGACAGTACTTTTCTGGGCATCCTGGTTGGTCTGGCTCTTAAATTAAGGAAAATCGAAGATCCTGGAAAGCTAGTTCTTGTCAATCTCTTAGGGAGGAATCTAGAGACAGTTCAAAACTTGGGAATTCATCGCATTGCTGAAATTAGCGAGATGAAAATCGAAACCGAAAGCGATTTGCAAATGCTGGATTCCACTAGAGGTGATAATATGGCTAGCTCCAAAGCAATTTATGACGCCCACAAAATGCTTATGAATTTGAATTCCAAAAATTCACGCATGTTTTGTGATGTTGTGAATTTTCTTGAACAAGAATTAGTCAAAGGTAAAAAATAAGCCTAGTGAACCATTTTTTCACCTTAACTATTGGTTTATGCACTGGTCTCCTTCTGCATTTCGTCTGGAGACGGAGAGTTAATAAATTGAACAGTCAACTCAGAAATGAAAAGGCTAGACTTGAACAGGAAAAGGAAATCGTAGTCAATTTTATGCACAACCTTGCGGTTGCCATTGGAGAAGGAGTGCCCAGAAAGGAATTATACCAAAGAATTGCCCACACTGCTGTGATTACAACTGGTGCGATGAGTGCATGTATTTATGAAAAAACATCAAGCGGAAGGCTTCAAGGTGTAGCAGTAGAGGGGCTTTTCCCTCCTCAAAGGGCGATTAAACAATCAAAGTTATTAAAGGCAGAATCAAGGGCTCGGTTTNTCGANAGTATTTTAACTTCTGAAACCCTTGAAGAAGGGGAAGGAATTGTCGGACAAGTAGCTAAAACTGGTAAGCCCGTTCTGGTTGAGGATGCAGAGATTGATCCTCGTGTGTTCAAGCACAAAGACCCATCGTTAAAATCTCGTTCCCTGGTGTATGCTCCACTTATCCACGACGAAAAGAGCTACGGTGTACTGGTCGTGGCAAATCCTTCAAATGGACTTTCCTTTTCGCAAATGGATTTTTCTCTCATCAGTTCACTGGCGGAACAATCTGCCTTGGCAATCAAAAACTCAGATGCCATGAATCTTCGGTTGGCAAAAACTCGTATTGATTCTGACCTTCATCTCGCAAGTGAGGTCCAAGAACTTTTTCTCACACAAAATTTCCCAGAACACAAAGGTATAGAAATTGACGCCCAATACCTTCCATCATCGCAAGTGGGAGGAGACTTCTATGACTTTTATAAAATTTCTGCCACAAGATTTGGCGTGTGCGTTGCAGATGTTTCCGGAAAAGGGGTGCCTGCCTCTCTCCTCATGGCTTTATGTCAGACTAACTTGCGACATTTTGTGAAAAAAGGACAAGGCCCATCGGAAATTCTTAAAAGTTTAAATAGTCAGCTCGAAGAAAGAATCCGGCCAGATATGTTCATAACTTTGTTTTTAGCGATTGTTGACACAAAGACGCAAAAAATTACCTATGCAAGAGCAGGGCACGAACCAGCTTTGATTATTCGCAAAGCAAATACCGCAGAAGATGGGTCGGTTAATGAACTCCATGGCAGCGGAATGGCTGTGGGTATGGTACCATCAGAAATCTTTGACGAAATGATTGAAGATAATGAAACCAGTTTTAAAGAAGGTGATTTTCTATTACTTTTTACTGATGGAGTAACGGAAACAACAAACGAAGAGGGTCATGAATTCTCACTCGCTAGACTTGCACGCTTTGCAAATTCTTACTTCCAACACTCCCCTAAAAACTTCAATAGAAAACTGTTGGCTGAATTAGACGCTTTTTCTTCCGATGCACTTGAGAGAGACGACATTACCCTGTTATCTGTAAGAAGAGCATAATTGGTTGAGCTACGATCAGTTTATTTTTCTTTCATCAAAGTCAATTACATCTGCAAACGAAATCAAATCATTGCGATCTTTTGCACCTAAATTCGCTCTTACCTCTTTAAGCTTATCTCTCGCCAGATCTGCGGTGCCCATTTGCACGACTTTTCTATTCCATATGTGTGCATTAAGTTCAGCAGGAAAAATCTCTTCCAAATTTCTTTGAATTTCCTGATTGTCATATGCATCTTTTACACAGGCAATGATCTGCTCTGGGTCCAATCCTAGATGAAGACAAAGAAAGCCATCAAATCCCTTCGTGAAATTTCTTTGATAACTTGGAGGCAACTCGCCTTTCAAGTGCATTTTGATTTTTGCCAAAAACCGTGGCAAATGCAGCAAGCCGCAAGAGTGAGCTTCGTACGGGGAAGGTAACTCCAAACAAGTTTCTCCTGTTGGTCCATATACAATTTTTTTATCCATGTTTGTAAAAGTTTGTTTTTCTAGTTTGATAGATCACTCAGATTAAATGAAACCAAAATACAATAAGCAAGTTATCCGTAGAATTTCAAAATACTTATTTGAACACCAGTGGCTTTTTCTATCCACACTTTTACTGGCATGCTTGATGACAGGACTTTCTGTTTTCGTTCCTACAGTAATTCAGGAAGTTCTAGACAGAATTTTCTCAAGTAAAAGTTCGCAAAATCAATTTCTGATAAATGGAATTATTTTAATAGGGTTTATGTTTTTGATTAAAGAAATCCTTAATTGCTTGAGAATTAGAACCAATAACAAGCTCGAGCAAAAAGTAATTTTTAAAATCAGAAAAGATCTACATGATAAATTATTAGATTTACCAATCAGTTTTTACGACCGAAGAAAAAGCGGTGAAATTTCTTCTAGAGTAGTGGAGGATGTACAGAATGTTGAACGGGCTATTTTGGATGGTACTGAACAAGGTGTGATTGCCGTCATGACTTTAGTTGGCGTTAGCACAATGATGTTCTTGCAGGAGCCCAGACTTGCCGCACTTGTTTTTATTCCTTTACCTGTTCTCATACTTATTGGATTTAATTACGCAAAAGTTTCAAAAAGGAACTGGAAAGCCGTTCGCGAAGCATCTGGAGAACTTAATTCATTATTGGTAGAAGACATTCAGGGAAATCGTTTAATTCAGGCTTTTGCACTTAAAAAGAGAGAAAGAGAGAAATTTGATAAGACCGGCAGAATCTTAGAACAAAAATCTCTCCAAGCTATGTACCGTTGGTCCATTCAAGGACCTGGAGCAAGCTTTCTCTCCTCCCTGGGAATTCTTTCCGTAGTTGGAATGGGAGCATATCTTCTAAAAAATGATCCTACCTTCACATCCGGTAAGTTTTTCGCGTTTTTGCTCTACGCAAACATGTTCTACGAGCCGGTCAGGCAACTTGTTTCAATTAATAACCTAATTGCAGCAGGAAAAGCCTCAGGAGAGCGAGTATTTGAAATCCTTGATACACCGCTGGAAATCGAAAATACACCAAATGCTGAGTCATTCCCAATGGCAATTGAGAAAGTAGAATTTAAAGAAGTATCCTTTTCGTACAATGAGCAAAATGTTATCGTTCAGAAACTTAGCTTTTCCATACCAGCAGGGACAACGACTGCATTAGTTGGACCGACTGGTGCCGGAAAAAGTACTACTGCAAATCTTTTACTCAGATATTATGATGTGGACTCGGGTCAAATTGCTATTGGAAACACTGACATAAGAAGCATCGATTTAACTTCCCTTAGACAAAATATAGGACTCGTTTCGCAAGACCCTTTTTTATTTGATGCGACGGTCAAAGAAAACCTGCTTTTGGCTAAGCCAAATGCTGAGGAGAATGAAATTTGGCAAGCCTTGGACATGGCTTCTGCATCTCAATTTGTGAAAAAATTACCTCTAAAGGAAAATACCATGTTAGGTGAACGCGGCATTAGACTAAGTATGGGAGAAAAGCAAAGGATCACCCTTGCCCGTGCGATGCTTAAAAACCCTCCTTTAGTCATTTTAGATGAAGCAACCGCAAGTGTAGATGTCGAAACTGAAAGACACATTCAAAAAGGTTTAGAAAATTTGGTTAAAGACCGAACTACCCTGATCATTGCCCACAGACTAAGTACTATCCGTAATGCTGATCAAATACTCTTTATGGAAGATGGAAAGATTGTGGAAGTGGGAAACCACCAAAAACTGATGGATTTAGGAGGTAGATACTCCAAATTTTGTCACTATCAAAGTAATCTTATTTCACAGTAATTACTTCTTATGAGATTGAGTCAATAAAAGTCTCAACCCCAAAAAGCTTAAATACGGGAACAACAAAAAAGCAATGCTTCTAAGTGTATCTGCGGAAATAACTCCCAATGGACCATAAACAATATGCTCGGCCCAAGTTCTTAAACTAAGATCTAAAAAGAAGGAAAATTGTAAAGTTCTCGCTAAATAATAGACCATCAATGGCCATACGGTGAAGCCCACACAGTTAAACATTAGGAAAAACCAAAGCTCCTTGCTTATGTCAATTTTTTTGCTTTCTACTGAACTGGTCACTTGCATTAGTAAATAAAAAAACTAGTTTAAATGGAATACTTTTATTCCCAAACAATACATGAAAAAATTACCAATTTTTACATTCCTTTTCTTTACTTTCATTTTTTCATTATTTGCCGGTGCGGATGAATCTTCAAATATCTATGATTCAATTATAAGCCCTGTGTTGGAAGCAAAATGCGTCAACTGTCACGGTGCTGAAAAAGACAAAGGTAAATTAAGGATGCACACTAAAGAATCCCTCCTCAAAGGGGGCAGAGGGGCAGGAGATTCAATCATAGTAAAAGGAGAAGTCGAAGAGAGTGAGATAATATTTCGCATCACTCTTCCAAAAGACGATGAAGAAGCTATGCCTCCAATGGAGGATGAAAGTCACTACAATCCAGTTACTCCGCAAGAGCTTTCTGTGCTCAAATCCTGGATAAAATTTGGCGCTTCCTTTGACATGCTGATTGATGATTTGGATGAAACTGGCCGCAAAGCAGCCGAACATGTTCTTAATAATCTTCCTCAAAAAAAATTATCTGCAACCGCTCTCCTTATACCTAAGTTGCCCTCAGTACCTGTTGCCGATCAGAATGCGGTGAAAGAATTGCGTAATTTGGGTGTTCTTGTAATGCCAATTGCACAAAATACCAACGCCTTGTATGTCAATGCATCCTATGTAGGAAAATCATTTGATGACAGTAGTATGAAAATGCTCTTACCTCTTACCCCTCAGATATTGTGGCTTAATCTTGCAAGAACATCCATCAGTGACAAATCCATGCCATCTTTGGCAAAACTAGAACTTCTAGAGAGACTACACGCAGAAAATACATCTATTTCAGATGCTTCAACCAAGGAAATTGCAAAGCTCTCCAACCTTCGGTACCTAAATCTGTATGGCACTAAAATCTCGGATGCGTCCATTGTGAATCTTCGTAAGCTTAGTCGGTTGGAAAAGGTTTTTCTTTGGCAAACAAAAGTCACACCAGCTGGTGCCGAGAGGTTGAGGGAAAATTTTGTTGATCGAACTACTTACGCTAATCTTGTAAAACAGAAAGGATTGCTTAGCACCCAACTGCGGGAGCTTTCCTCTTTTCATGAAAAAAATCTATTAAGCCTCGAAAATGTCTTAGTTGATATCTCTCTTCAATCTTCCGATCATGACCCCATCAATGATAAATGCCCAGTCTCCAATAAACCAGTTGACGATAGTCATACTTCTTACTTTGAAGGTCGTAAAGTTGGTTTCTGCTGCGAAAAATGTAAGTCCAAATTTGATAGGGACCAATCATCATTTAGATCTAAAATTAACAACTTTAAGCCTTCCAAAAAATTCTCCGATGCCTCTAGCAAGCTAAAATTGAGCGAGGAGAATAAAGACAAAGAAATCGAGGTGCTTACTAGTCAATTAAGAGAAGTATCTCTTAAAATTAGTAAAATGGGCCCGGAGATAAACATGGGCTGGTCGGTTGCTAAAACGAGCGAATAAATCAACAACGGACTATCAATGACACTATGGTATCCGATATGAAACAAAACGGTACTTACCTCGATACCAAACATACAATCTGTTAAAACCAGTTTTTAAATGCTTTCGGGCATCTTCAAGTGTGCGGACGGGTACTCCATTTATCTCTACAATCAAGACTCCTTCTTTGAAGTTGTCTTGATCTCCATTTGAGTTAACCACCAATAATCCGGTTGCATCATTGGGTATATCAAACTTTTTTCTGTTTTTTGAGTTTAAAGTTTGTAGATCCACTCCGGGCAATAAATTTTTAGGACTATCCCCCATTAGACCAAGAGTGACAAACAGAGTCATATTCATGCCGTTTCTTGAAATATCTATAGGTACTTTAGTACCTGGTGTAGTTTGCGAAATGGCAACTCTAGTTTGATTGACGGAATTGACGATTTTTCCATCCACAGAGAGAATTAAATCATTTTTTCTAAGCCCTGCTCTTGAAGCTGAACTACCCGATATAACCCTTGTAATGGCGGCACCTCCACTTGAATCAGTTTCCTGGAGCTCAACGCCTAGAAAACCTCTACGCAATGCTCCTCCTTCAACAAAGTCAATAAGAACTTTTTTGGCCATATTGACTGGGATGGCTAATCCGATCCCAATGCTTGAGCGAGTCTGTGAGATAATTGCTGTATTAATTCCAATCAGCCTGCCTTTAGTATCGAGTAAGGCACCACCAGAATTCCCAGGATTTATGGAAGCATCAGTTTGAATAAAGTTTTCATACGCATCGTCTTGATTGAGGACTCCAAGCTCAGATTTCATGGTTGCGGAAATGATTCCCATGGTTACGGTTTTACCAACTCCCAAAGGATTTCCCACAGCGAAAACTACATCGCCCACTTCTAAATTGTCACTATTAGCCAAGGTGACAAAAGGCAAAGGTCGATCCGCATTAATTTTAAGAATCGCGATATCAGTAGTTCGATCAAAACCAATAATGCTTGCCTTATACTCTTCTTTTTCTGAAACCTTTACCAAAACTTCTTCAACCAAATCTCCAGTTCTTTGGTCTGCAGTTATAACATGTGCATTTGTAATCGTGTAACCATCTGGAGAAACAATTACACCGGAACCAATACCAGCAGGTACTGGTACTTCCTCCACGCGTGGTTGATAAATCCGGGGATAACCGTAGTACCTTCGAAGAAAGTCGTCTATTGGATTACCACCGCCGGGATAAATTCGTCTTATAATTTGTTGGGTTGTTACGGAAACAATCGCTGGTGTAGATTTAGAAAGTATGGGGGCATAAGATTGTGTAAATCCTGAGGCTGAACGGTTCACCTCTGATTCATCAATACTTAATTTAATTTCTGCATTAGCATGATTAAATGAAAAAGATGAAATTAATGTAAGCAATAAAGGCACCTTGAGCACAATTTTCATATCCATATTAGCGTTCAGGGTAACTCCTTTTGTCTAGATCCCAAAATCTACTGGGGGGTTAAAAACCCTTAATTTGAAAAAGGCTTGAAATGCTGCTGTCAGTGTGAGTTCTTTTAATTGCTTCCCCAAGCAGAGTCGCAACACTCAATTGTTTAATTGGTAAATCTTTATATTCCATGCCAACAGAATTTGTTGTTATCAGCTCGTCCAGCATGCCTGAGCTCAAGCGATCTCTACCTGTTTCATTTAAAACGCAATGACTAACTATTGCACTTACTTTCCGTGCGCCTCTTTCTTTGAGTAATTTAGCTGCTGCACTCAAAGTTCCTGCAGTCTCAGTCATATCATCTACCAGCAAAATTTCTCTGTTTTCAACTTCACCGACTAAATTCATTGCCTCGACCGTACTAGCACCCGTTCGCCGTTTTGCTACGAAACCCAAGGGGCAACCCAGTAATTCAGCGTATGCGTTTGCCATTTTCATGCCCCCCACATCAGGTGAGAAGATTGTCATATTGCTCACATCACGGTTTTGTAATTCATCAAAGAAAACAGGTGCTGCATAGAGGTGGTCAACTGGTATATCAAAGAAACCCTGTATCTGTTGTGCATGTAAATCCATTGTTAAAATTCGATTCACTCCTGCTGCAACTAATAAATTCGCTACCAATTTTGATGTGATTGGCACTCTTGGCTGATCTTTACGATCTTGCCTGGCGTAACCATAGAATGGAATCACTGCGGTAACTCTTGCTGCAGAGGCTCTTCTTGCAGCATCAATCATTATTAAGAGTTCCATGACATTATGATTTGCCGGGGAGGAAGTAGATTGGACCAAGAAAACATCTGCTCCACGAATATTTTCATTAAACCTCACGAAACTTTCATTGTCGGGAAAAGAAGTAACTAAAGCATCTCCAAGAGTAACACCTAAATAAGAACATATTTCTTGAGCAAGTGGGATATTTGAAGTTCCGCTAAATATTTTAATGTTGGAATTTTTGTCCATTTACTACCAATTACTTTTTGTCTGGTTCCTGAGCAATCCTTTTGAATAAATCTGGTAGCTTTCTCTGTAAGACTGCTATCTTATGAGCTAATTGTATGGGAATTGCAGGGTTGCCCTTTAAATACGCATCTGGAGGAACATCTTTTGTAATTCCTGCCTGTCCGGCAATTTTCGCACCTTTTCCAACCTTTAAGTGTCCCGCAAATCCTGCCTGTCCCCCGACTATAACCCCATCCTCAAATTCTACGCTACCAGCTATTCCTACTTGTGCAACAATCAGGCAACCCTTCCCAATGCGAACATTATGCCCAATTTGAACCAAATTATCAATTTTAGATCCCGCTCCAATAATTGTCGCTTCTAACCGGGCTCTATCGATGCATGTGTTGGCTCCAATCTCTACATCATCTTCAATCACTACTTTGCCCAAGTGGGGAATTTTCTCATGAAAACTTCCTACCTGCTCAAAACCATACCCTTCAGAGCCAACCACTACTCCAGAATTTAGAACTACTCCATTTCCAACTTCACTAAGTGACAAAATCTTGCAACCTGGGTGAAAATGAGTGTTTTCACCCACTATAACTTTCTCTCCAACATAACAATGAGATTCAACAATGGTATTCTTTCCAATTTTAACATTTGAACCAATATAGCTAAACGGTCCAATACACACACCAGATTCAAGGACTGCACTTTCATGAACAAAGGCCGTATCATGTACCCCAACAGGTATACCTTCAAACAGAATTGATTGGATTAAACGGCAGACATTTGCCAGTGCTTGGGAGGGATTCTTGGTTTTGATAAAAACTTGCCCTTCTTTTGGCTCCTCATGGAAATCAAGCGGTAATAATATGAAAGTGGCTAAAGAGGATTTAACTTCACTTTTATACTTTGGGTTAGACAAGAAGGATAAGTCACCCTCCTGAGCATTCTTTAAAGATGCAATACCATTAATATCTTGAATAATTGAGTTTCCATGAACTTCAGCATCGCTGAGTTTCTTTAGAATATCATCAACGCCAAGAGAAAATTCCATTAATTCTGGTTAAAGAAATGAAAGTAAATCAATCGTTGCCTTCTTTAGTTGCCAGAGAATTCAAAAAGGAAACAACATCTTCGGTGATGTCTAGTTTAGAAGATACAAAAAAAACACCTAACTGTGTCTCTGAGGAATTGATTACCAAATCAAGGCTTTTGGCGTTGGAGACCTTTTGCACTGCCGTGCGAATATCCCCCAAATGTTGCACTAATAGATTTTTTTGCCTCTGGGCTATTGTCGCTCTTGCTCGCTTCTCATATGCTAACATATCATCTTTTTTTTCTTGGGCCTGCTTCACCTTTTCTTGGTATTTTCCCTTTAGTGCAGAACTATCGATATTAGGGTTCTTTAATTTCTCTTCCATTTCTCGAAGTTCTTTTACAATCTTGCCAAGTTCATCCCTAAATATGTCAATTTCTTCCTTGGCTATTGCACTTGATTTTTCAAGTCGTTCCCTTGCTTCTTTAACTTTTTGATATCCGTCGAAAACCTTTTGCACATCCACTACAGCAACTTTTTGAGAAAAGCCAACCAGTGGAAAAAGAAACAGAATAAGTGTTAAGTATTTTGACATAATCGAAGTTTTTGTAGGTTAAGTTAGTAATCGAAGTTAAAATCTTGATCCTCCAGAAAAGTGAAATTGAGGAGAGCCTCCGCTATCAGAGGGGTCAGAAATCGGAAATCCAAGGTCCAATCGAAGAGGCATGCCCATGACCATAATTCTAACACCCAACCCCCAATTATCATGCCATCCTTCATGATCGTCTCCTGGAAGCAGTTTGAAATCCCCTTCCCTAAGATATCCACCATCATAAAAAAGAGCTAAGCGTAATGGATCAGCCACTTTAAAAGTATATTCCAAACTGCCATATGAATAGGAGTTTCCGCCTTGCGGTTCTTTGATTAACGGATCAACACCTGCGTCCCTGTAGTCCCAACCGCGCAAGTTATAAGGTCCTCCCAAGAAGAATTTTTCAAAAAAGGGAACATCTGCTGGGTCGCCATTAAACCTTCCAAGGGTACCCGTACGGCCTGAAACTGAAAGAACTTGTTCCATTGGGGAAAAAGTCTGAATAAATTTTGCACCTTGTAGTTCCAGTCGTCCATATTCCGCATCTCCTCCAAAAACTCCGCCTGCAAATTCTTTTTTAAGTGAAATTATACTACCCTCACTGGGGAAAAGTATACTGTCACGAGTATCCCTGCTTAAGGTAAGTCCAACTTTGGATATCGATAAATCTTCTTCTTCAATGAAAACAGGTGCGGATGTACTAACATCATCAATTACCACATCTTCAAAGCTATAAAACATTCGACCTTCCACTAGCTCGAATAGGCGCTTTCTGAAATAAACCTCAAAGCCCGCACGCATCTCGTCGTAATAAGAACTATAATAATCGGACTTCTCACGAAAAATTTCAAAGCCTGCAGCAACTCGACGGTTTAGAAACCAAGGTTCCTCAATCGCTAAGCGAGCTTCATTACTTCGAGCTCCCAGCTTCAAGCGTAATCTAAATTTTTGCCCATCACCCTGCAAGCGGTGAGGACTTCTCCATCGCATGATATCAAAATTTCCCTGCCTGAATTCTGCAAACATCATTGCTTTTTCTAAAGTGCTGAATCCCACACCAAAAGAAACATGACCAGTCCTTCCTTCTTCTACATCAACTACTAAATTTCTTCGAGTATTTTGAAGTTCGGGATCTTGGGAAACGATAGGTTCATCATCGATTGTAACCTTCTCAAAAAACCTTGTATTTCGTAAACGAGCTTCGCTGGTTTCCATTCTTAATAGATCAAAAGTTTCTCCAGGAGCAAGTGCCAATTCTCTTATAATAGCAATTGTCTTGGTTTTTTCATTGCCGCGAACCATGATCGAATTAACCGTAAATTTATTGTTTTCAGAGATTTCAAATTTCAAATCAATCTGGTTGGTTTTTAAATTTGGTGTTCGAACAACTTTAACCCGAGCATCCAAATAGCCTCTTTCACCATATTTTTTCCGGAGCCGGTTCCGCTCTTCACTTAGAAGGGTGGGGGAATAGGGCGAGCCCTCAACAAGCCCTTTTTCTCGGCTTCCAAGTTTAAGCAAATCTTCGGTTCCTATGGATACGTTACCAACAATCAATTGCTTTCCAAAAAAAGATCTTTTCCCCTCTTTTACATCAATTGATAATTCAATCTTTGATTTACCTGAAGGATTTAACCTTACTCCAGATTGTTCTATTTGCACATCCAAAAACCCTTCATTTCTGTAGGCTTCACGAACTTTTTCCAAATCCTCTTCTAGAATTTGAGGTATATATTTTGATCGTTTGGACCAAAATCTCCAAAACCTCCAAGGAGCCGTTTCCATTTCACTTAATAATTGCTTGGATTCTAAAGACTCATTCCCACTGAAAAGAATCTTTGAAATGGTACGTTTTTCCCTTTCGATTATCTTATAGATAATAGTAACTGGTTCATTTTCACCGTTTCTAATGACTTGAGAATCAACCGATGAATTCCAGTATCCTTTCTCCAGATACTTTTCTTCCAAAAGGTGTTGATCTTCTTTCAAGGTAGATTCATCAAGCAAATCTCCCTCATTTAGAGAAATTAGCTTTTCTAACTTTTTGCCTGAAAGCTTTTCATTTCCCTCAAATTTTATTTTTCCAATTCTTGGTTTGGTCCAAACCTTAAAGATTATTGCAACTTCTTCATCATCACTTTTGTCGGGATTCAAAAAGACCCTCACATCTTCAACCGAACCAGTTGAAATCAAATTTCTAATCGATTTATCAATGGCTGTAGCCTCATAAGGAATTCCTTTTTCAATTTGCAGGTTCTGAAGAATAAAAGATTCTCCCAAGGTTTTTGATCCAATTATTTGAATTTCAATTTCGGCAATTTTTTTTCCCTCAGGCAGAACTTGTGACCATAAAGCAACAAGTCCAAGTAGAAAAAAGGAAAAAGGGAAAAAGCTTCGGAAAAATCTCATGAAATTAATTTAAACGTGGCTCACTTTGCAAAACTTCGAATCTCGTATATTTTCGACGAAATGCAAGATCAACACTTCCTGTTGGACCATTTCTTTGCTTAGCAAGCAACAATTTAATTGGTTCGAAGTCCTCGCCTTGACTCTCCTCTGAGTCACCTTTTTGATCAGATTCCCTAATATCCTCACCTTTACGGTGCTTCCCTAAAAGCATTACCAAATCTGCGTCCTGCTCAATGGCACCTGACTCTCTCAAGTCAGAAAGGCGTGGATCTCTTCTCTCTTTCTCCGAATCTCTATTGAGCTGGCTAAGAACAACAACTGGAACATCCAATTCCTTCGCCATCGCCTTTAAGCCTCTCGAAATTTCCGAAATTTGATTTTCACGTGACATCGCTTTCGCATCACCAGAAATCAATTGCAAATAATCTACGACAATTAAATGTAAATGGTTCCTCATCTTCAACCTTCTGGCCTTGGCTCTGATCTGATTGATACTTAATCCACTTGTGTCATCCACCCACAAAGATGCTTTTTGGAATTCCTTACTTATTGCGTTTAGTTTCTCCGCATAATCTTTTCGCACAAAACCCCTTCTCAAGTCGTTCATATTAACTCTTGCACGTCCGCAAATCATCCGCATCGCAAGGGAAGTTGAACTCATCTCCAAACTATACACCAAAATGTTCTTTGGTTTTGACTCATACTTTTGATTAAACGCTATGTTCTCTACGATATTCATAGCTAAGCTGGTCTTGCCAACTGATGGGCGTGCCGCCAAAACTATCATCTCACCTGGCTTAAACCCGTTGGTAAGGTTATCCAACTCCTTATATCCAGTTAGTAATCCATCCATTTCTTCATGCGAAAGCATTCTTTGGATTTGCTCCATCGCATGATTAACCGGTTCACGAAAAGGAACCGATGATCTAATATTACTCTGATCTCCCAAAGCACAAACTCTTTGCTCAATTCCTGACAAGAAATCATCGATGTTTCCCTGTAGTTGGTTAGCATCGTCAATTATCTCAAAAGCTACATATATACACTTTCTAAGAATTGCCTTTTGCTTAACAATATCCAACCAGAAAGGAGCATGAGCAATGGTTTCAATTCTAGAAGTAAGTTGGATAATAAAATCACGACCCCCAACTCTTTCTAGATTCCCTAAATCTGATAATTTGTCCGCCAAAAGAATTTCATCAGCTTCTAAATTCTCTTTATGCAAAACAAGCAGTGCCTCAAAAATCAATTGATGCGACTGATCGTAAAAATGGTCTGAACTTATTGCTTGCTCCATGCATCGACCAATTACTTCCCCCGAAGTATCCACGATACAGGCAGCTAAAAGCCCTTGCTCAGCGTCTAAACTATTTGGTAATCCCTGACCCTGTAAAGTTCCAGCTGCAGAGGGCGATGGGGGTGATGAATTACCCGTTTGAGCTAAGGTGAATTTCTTATCTTTAGATGAGGGAGGCAATGAAGGCATACCGTAAAAAGCCCTTCAATGATTATTCCTTTTCTTCGATTGGATTTTCGGAAACAACCTCAACATTGATTTCAGCAGAAATATCTTTATGCAATTGGCAGGTAACTTTTGTTTGTCCAAGTTGTTTAATTGCAGAAAATTTGACTAAATGTTTTTTGTCCAATTTAAAACCTTTTTCATCCAGTTTTTCCAAAATATGTGGAGCTGTTACAGAACCAAAAAGCTTGCCACCTGCTCCCGTTTTTACGGCAACTGCAATTGACACGTCATTAAGTTTACTTGCGATTTCCTGTGCACCCTGAATTTCTTCAGACTCCCGTGCGGCACGTGCAACTTTCAGTGCATCCAAACGGCGTTTGTTAGCCTGATTGAGGGGAAGAGCCTTCTTTTGTGGAAATAAGAAGTTTCTAGCATATCCCGGGCGAACCTTAACGATATCTCCTTCCGAACCTAATTTATCGACCTGTTCAACGAGTAAAATTTCTGTATTTGGCATAGTAGTTTAGAGTGTTGTATAAAATGATTTAAAAGGGCACATCCTCATCGAGATCAGGATCTGCAGATGGTTTTGTATCTGTGGAACTTCCAGTTGATGCAGGAGCATCTTTATTGGAATCAGTTTTTGCAGGAGCAGTTGGTTGTCGCTCGATATTATTAGAACCTCCATCTTGTTTGGAATCAACAAATTCGAAATTATCTAAAACCACGCGGATGGCACTTCTTTTTTCTCCTTCTTTTGACTCCCACTGGTCTAGTTTCAATCTGCCTTCCACAAAAATCGATCTACCCTTGGAGAAAAACCTTCCGATTGCCTCTGCTCTTGGTCCGTAGCACTCGACATCGACAAATGTCACCTCTTCTTTGCGGTTTCCTTCCGAATCTTTGTAGTTTCTATTCAAGGCAAGCCCAAAATTACAAACGGGACGCCCATTTGAAAGCATACGGATATCAGGATCTCTAGTGAGATTTCCAATGAGCAGAACTTTATTTAGGGATGCCACAGTATTTATTATTTGCGCTCAATTAAGATTCGATCAACCTTTTTTTCAAGACGCAGTTTATCTTTCAATCGTGCAGGAAAATCACTGTCTCCAAGAAGTTCAAATTGAAGGTAAACTCCAGTTTTCAATTTTCCCTTTTGAGGATATGCAAAATCATGAGATCCCTGACTTTCAACTTTCTGAACATCTCCCTCTGCACTAACGATAATTTCACTTAACTTCGGAATCATTTCATCAGTTGAACCGTCTGAGCCTTTGGGGTCGAATACTATTGTTGCTGAGTAGCTATTTTTCATATTTTATAAATTAGTTTACGATCGGTTAAAAACATTCATCGTTTTGTCGGGTCCATCGTTAATTAATGAACAAAGTGCGTTTAGAAAAGTTTCGGAATGGAGTTCCAGGCACTTCACTTCCTCCTCATTGAAATCCGAAAGCACAAAATCAGACAATTTCGAATTCGGATTATTATTTTGACCAATACCAATTCTCAATCTGCAAATAGAATCGCCTAATGATGAAAATACACTTTTAACCCCATTATGCCCACCATGACTCCTTCCACCATTCGTAATTTTCATCCTACCCACTGGCAAAGTTACCTCATCATGCACTAAAATCGCCTCTGAGGGATCACAATTATTTTGTGATAACAAGGTCTTTAAATTCTTACCGCTTTCGTTCATGTAGGTTTGAGGCTTTATTAAAATACAAGATTTATGGTTGCAGGAAAGTTTTGCTATTTCTGAGTTGTATCGAGACTTCAGATGGAAGGTGGTTTTTTTATGATTTGCAAACTTGTCAAGCAGCCAAAATCCCAGATTATGTCGAGTTCTTGCGTAAATAAGACCCGGGTTTCCCAATCCAATAACAGCAACGCAAGACACAGGACATATTATAAAAATTTGTTACTCAGATGAGTTTTGTTCTTCAGATTCTCCCTCTTGAGTTCCTTCTTCCGTGGAAGACTCTCCGTCAACCTCTTCATCCTCAGATTCTGAACGGCCGCTGGCACTACCCACGCACGACACTAATATGGTTTCATCAGAGGAAACAAATTCAACTCCATCTAATTCGGGAAGGTCTTTGATTTGTAAATTCTCGCCCAATGCAAGTTTTGTAATATCCAACTCTATCAGCGAAGGTAGATTACTTGGTCGACAACGAATTTCAATGTCATTGGCAAGAATTTCAAGAATTCCACCTTCAACTTTAACGCCATCGGCTTCACCAAGAAGAGTTAGGGGCACAGATGTTTGTAGATCTTCTCCTCTTTTAATTTGGATAAAATCAATATGCAGAATTTTATCACGTATCTGATCCTGTTGCAGTTCTTTAATAAGCACAAGCTCATCTTCTCCATCTTCACCAATCAATCTCATCAAAGAAGAAGAACCGGCACCCTTTCTAAGAAGAATACGAGTCTCCTTGTCATCCACGGAAAGACTCCGGTTTAATTCCTTTCCGTATAAAACAGCGGGAATACGACCGTTAGAACGAATTTGCCTACTCGAACTCGTGCCCGTTTCGTTGCGTTGAGAAAACTTTAAGGTTAGATCACTTAACTCTGACATAGCTTATTTGGGGTGATAAAAAAGGNTNCATTGATATCATCGACTCCATNCCCTTGCAAGCACTTAAGCTTCTAAACATTAATCTATGAAACAAGACTTATTCAAGTAGCTTAGACAAAAGAATCNTCNCTAGNTATACTTNGGAATGAAGGACTTCAGCATCCAAAATATTCATCATAAAAGTCCTAATCTAAGGGGCTTCCAANTCTGGAAATCCCANGTTTGATTTCCTCACTCACCAGTTGNGGAAATATGTTAATCTTCCACAACTAATTATATTCTATAATCTTCATGGAAATTTCATCTTTAAGCGATGATGTCACACTTAAACTGTAACTTATAACTTTGGTACTTCCCAATGAGGTATTTTCCCTTTTTTTAATTGTTCCTCATAAAGCACATGATACGGACGAGTTTGAGACATAGGTACATCTTCGTTAACCATAAGAGNGCGGCTTTCCTTCCAAAACTGTTCATAGGCTGAACGCATGGATTTTACTATTTCTGGATNTTTTTCAGCTATGTCAGTTATCTGCCCAGGATCCTTTTTCATGTCNTAAAGGCTGGGCCCAACCAATCGGTAACGGGCGTTACGGACTGCAAAACTCTTCCACATGTGGTCAGTTGGTTCGGAGCCTGTCTTCCANCGAGCACCTTGTGTGAAAAGGTAGCGGTCTTTCAATTTGGCCTTTGAGTTCTTCAAAAGGGGAACAAGACTTCTTCCCTCTACCTGGCCCTCTGGCAATTGGTCAATTCCGGCAATATCCGCAAGTGTCGGCAATAGATCAATGTGAGCGGAAATACTCTCCACACTTCTATTGGCGGCGAATTTACCAGGCCAGCGAACAAAGAAAGGCACGCGCACGCCTCCTTCGTGGGGAGAACCTTTTCCACCTTTCATTCCTGCATTAAAGCCCTCCATTGATTTGCCGTCCTTTGAAATTCCAAGCTTGGAACCTTCTTTNACCATCGACCCAACGGAACCATTGTCCGACATAAAAATCAGAATGGTATCCTTGCTAAGATCCCACTCGTCAAGTTTGCCCATGAGTCGACCCATGTTCTCGTCAATGTTCTCGATCATTCCGTAAAAACCAGCATCCCTTTCAGAAAAACCAAGGTCGGTGAATCGTTTGGAGTTTTCTGGTGGAGCGATGAAAGGACCATGGGGGGCGTTCGTAGTNATATAGGCAAAAAATGGTTTTTCTGAATCCTTCATTTTTTTTATCCACCCCATCCCCGCAGTAAAAAACAAGTTGGTGCAATAACCCTTGGTCTGAACAAAGGATCCATTATGTCTAATGGTCGGATTGAAATACTTGTTGCCCGGAACATCGGCACAGGANCAGTTGAATCGCTGTCCGATCCCTCCAGCCCCGTGAATGAAAACCTCATCAAAACCGCGTTTATGGGGTTGATACTCCTCCTCATCTCCTAAGTGCCATTTGCCAAATATGCCGGAAACATAACCGGCATTAGACAAGACCTGAGGTAAGGTCACTGTGCTTAAGGCCATTCTTTCCCTTTCTAAAATAGTGTGTGTAATTCCATTTTTCAAGGGGTGACGACCAGACATAAGGGCTGCCCGTGTCGGCGAACAGGTCGGACTGACCAAAAACCTTTCAAAGCGGGTACTTTGACCGTGAAGTTTATCTAAGTTTGGAGTTTGAATCCAAGGGTTACCATGTTTTCCGATAGGTCCGTAGCCTTGGTCATCGGTAATCATTAGAACAATATTTGGCTTTTCGCCAAAGGGTAACGCAAAAATACCATTCACTAAAATTAGAGAGATTATACTGAGTGCAAAGATTTTCATGGGATTGTTTTACAAAGATTAACTTACTTCTCAGCAAGTGAATTATAGAAAATCTATGAAAAAAAATTGTTTAGTATAATTGCATTATGACCACAATCTTGATGGCAAGACTTTCACATTAGATACTGCATTGATATTTCCTGCCGTATAAAATTTCTAATTATGGAACATTTTTACTCGCTAAACGCGGGTTACATGGAAGAGAAAGTCATACCTTGCCTTTAGCCCGAAGCAAGTAGACAAATCAAAATAAAATTATGTTTCTTCAATATTACAGATCATTCGTGTCATTAGTTTTAATGAATTTTTCCTTGTTTTCTCTGCCCTCAATTCTTTCTGGAGAAGGAGAAGACTATACAAAATACGCCATGTTTGCACAAAACGCCGAAAAACCCCANGCCATCGAGCCGGTTTTAACAAAATTCCCTTTGATTTTAGACAAGTCTTCAAGAATTGCTCTCATTGGTAATACTCTTTTTGACAGGATGCGTAATTTTGGNCATTTTGAATCACTATTGCAGCAATCACATCCCGACCATCAGCTGATCTTGAGAAACCTAGCTTGGTCTGCTGACGAAATTGATTTGCAACCAAGACCTGATAATTTTGCAAATACTGAACAACACCTTTTAGCAATGGGAGCAGATCTGGTGATAGCGGCATTTGGTTACAATGAATCTTTTGGTGGGGTAAAAGAATTGAGTAACTTTGAAATTCGACTTCAAAATTATATTTCGACCTTAAAATCCAAGTCCTATAATCAAAAATCAGCCCCTCAAATCATATTAGTTTCACCCATNGCTAATGAAGATGTAACGGGAACCTCTGCAGGTACCCTTAATAACAGCAATTTGAAGCTGTATACACATGTCATGNAAAAGGTATCCACAAGCCAAGGAATCGGTTTTGTGGATTGCCTGACTCCCACATTGAAGATTATGGANGCTTCAAAGGAAAATCTCACGATAAATGGATGCCACCTGAATGAGAAAGGATACCATGAATTCTCTAAAGTGCTCTACGAAAGTATTTTCCAAAAGAAACCACCCGCTCACAACCCAGATGTCAGAGCCGCTATAATCGAAAAAAATACTCAACACTTTTTTCGCTATCGCCCCCTGAANACATTTTACTACACTGGTGGAAGAAGAGGCAGCTATGGTTATCTGGACTTCCTCCCTGCTATGCGAAATTTTGATCTTATGACATCAAACCGGGATCAAAGGATTCATCGTCTTGTAAAGGGAGAAAATCCAAGTCCAATCATAGATGATTCAAANATCCCCCCCCTTCCAATTACTAAACAAAGTAGAGGTGCCAATAAATGGATGAGTCCAAAGGAGGAATTGGGTGAATTCTCGATTGATCCAAGGTTTGAAGTTTCCCTATTTGCCAGTGAAGAACAATTTCCCGATATAGCATGCCCAATTCAAATGCGATGGGATTCACAAGGAAGAATGTGGGTAAGTTGCTCCACTACTTATCCGCATGTATACCCCGGGCAGGCACCAAATGACAAAATCGTTATCCTTGAAGATAAAAATGGAGATGGAAAGGCTGACAACTGCTCGATCTGGGCCGAGGGACTCAATGTTCCGCTTTCTTTTGAATTTGGAAACGGTGGAGTTTATGTCTCTGAAGAACCTCACATGACTTTCCTAAAAGATACGGATGGAGATGGAAAGGCTGACCTGCGTGAGATTCCCCTAACAGGTTTTGGTTGCGAAGATTCTCATCATGCACTTCATGATTTCGTATGGACACCGGACGGTGACCTGATTTTCCGAGAGTCCATTTTCCATCACTCACAGGTAGAAACCCCTTACGGTCCAGTTAGGCAACAAAATAGCGGATGGTTTGCATGGGAACCAAAACTTAACCGATTAACTTCATTTGGCACTCATCCAAGCACCAACCCCTGGGGGGTAACTTTTGACAAGTGGGGGCAACATGTGGCAAGCTATCCAATTTTCGCTACAGCTCATCATGCGCTGGATCCTCCCTATCCGGAACAACACCCCCGACCATCTGGCTTACAAGCATACTCCGGCGTTTGCGGTCAGGAATTCATTGACTTTCCCAATTGGCCTGAAGAGACCCAGGGCATGATGGTAAAAGTAAGGTATAAACCAACAAACAGGGTAGAACTGTTAGAATGGAAGGAATATGAATATGGGTACGAAGAAAAATATGTCTCCGATATTATTTTTTCCAAAAACCTAAGTTTTATTCCAGTTGATTTGAGATTTGGTCCGACAGGAGCGATGTATGTTTGCGATTGGTACAACCCGGTAAAGGGCCATGCCCAATATTCATTAAGAGATGACCGAAGGGACAGGACATCAGGCAGGATATGGAGAATTACGCCAAAAAATGCTGAAAGTTCTANAGCACCAAAGATCTACGGTGCGAATGTTNAAGAACTACTCGAATTACTTAAGAGAAAAGAATATAGATATAGGTACTGGGCAAAGAGGGAACTCCGCGAACTCGACCCTGCCCTGGTAAAGAAATCACTTGATAATTGGGTTAAAAAACTAAACCCTAAAGATACCCGTTTCAGGCATCACCAAGTTGAAGCGATGTGGGCTTACAGGAACTTAGAGTTAGTTAACACGGAACTACTAGGTGAAATACTGACTTGCGAAAACCATAATGCACGAGCTGCTGCTGCAAGGCAGCTAAGACACTGGCATAATTTTGATGAGAACAGCGATAAAATGCTGGAAAATGCCGCGAAAGATAAAAGTGGNCTTGTTCGGTTGGAGGTAGCGATTGCCTGTAGTTATATCGGTTCCAAAAAAGCTTTTAAGATATTGCAAGATATAGCCGAGCTCCCACATGAAAAACACTTAACCTACGCAATCACGACTGCATTTCTATCTGAACCAATGAGAAAATATTGGGACCCACAAAATTTATCACAAAAGTATCCAAAGTTGAATACACTTTTCACCAATCAGAAACAAAAACAAAAACAAGAAGAACTTTCCAAGGTAAATGCTAAATTTGATCGCAATAAAAATCTTCTCAAGGTTAAGATTGAATGCTTAAAGGAAAGAATGCTCTTTGATGTAATTGAAATTAATAGTAGAAGAAATCAACCAATTAAATTAGAGTTTTATAACCCCGATGCAACTCCACACAATTTTGTCTTAACAGAGCCCGATTCACTTGAAGAAGTTGGAAAGGCTTCAAATTTAATGGCAACAGATCCGAAAGCTGCAAAAGATGGACAGTTTATACCCAAAACAGATAAGATAATTATACATACAAAAATGCTCAAACAAGGTGAAAAAGAAACTTTACGCTTTAAAGCACCAAAAAAGCCCGGTAATTACCCATATCTGTGTAGTTTTCCTGGGCACTGGACAATTATGAAGGGTGTATTAATTGTAAAATAATATGTATTTAAAATATTACTTAATATCNATTCTGGCGGCTTTTAAATTACTAGCCAAACTAGATCATACAAATATTATCTTAATTATGACGGATGATCAGGGTTGGGGCCAAATGGGATATATGAACCATCCCGTCCTTAAAACTCCAAATTTGGACAAAATGGCGGCTAATGGTTTACGATTCGATAGGTTTTATGCAGGCGGACCTGTTTGTTCACCCACACGCGCAACGGTTCTCACTGGTAGAACTCATGATCGGACTGGTGTCTTTGACCATGGATATGCCCTCAGACTTCAGGAAAAAACTTTGTCGCAAGCCTTAAAACATCAAGGTTACGCAACAGGTCATTTTGGTAAATGGCACCTCAACGGTTTGAGGGGCCCCGGTGTGCCTGTTCTTAAAAGTTATCCAAATGGACCGAGTGCATTTGGGTTCGATCAATGGATTTCAGTTACGAACTTTTTTGATCTTAATCCGATAATGAGCAGAAATGGTAAGTTTGAGGAAATGGAAGGAGATTCATCTGAAATAATTGTTGAGGAAGCTCTTTCTTTTATCCGAAAATCAACCAGGGAGGGTANNCCTTTCTTTTGTGCCATTTGGTTCGGAACTCCTCATAGTCCATTTATGGCATTGGAAAGGGATTTAAGTGACTTTAAAGGTTTAACCAAAGAATCCATGATGCATCATGCTGAGCTAAAGGCGATGGACCGAAGTATAGGTAGCTTAAGGAAAAGCTTACGAAGCATGAAGATTCAAAATGATACTCTAGTGTGGTTTATGAGCGATAACGGTGGACTACCCAAAATAGTACCACGAACAACAGGCAGATTGCGCGATTACAAAGGAAGCCTCTATGAAGGTGGTATTCGCGTGCCTGCTATAATTGAATGGCCCAGTAAATTAAAGCACTCAAGAATATCATTTTATCCAGCCGGTGCAGTTGATATTTTTCCCACAATTGCAGAAATAACTGGATTACCTGCTGGTGCATCAATAAAACCTCAGGATGGGCAGAGTCTAGTCCCAATCTTTGGAAAAAATAAGAAAAACAGAACTAAGCCACTTATATTTAGTAGTCGCGATAGGATGGCTATCATCGACAACCAGTGGAAACTCCTATCTTTACCTTCAGGAAATGATACGGTCTATGAATTATATGATCTTTCCAAAGACTCCGCTGAAAAAATAAATGTCATCAACGATTTTCCACTTATTTACCAAAGGTTACAAAAATATTTAACCACATCCAAGCTCTCAATTTCAAAAAGCAAAGAAGGAAAGGATTATTTAAAAAAAATGGTTGATAAGCAGCCACCTAGAATTTTTTGGACTGATGTTCCTGCATATAAAAAATATTTTAAGCAATGGGAAATTCGACCTGAATATCGCTCCAGACTTAATAAAAAATAAAGAGTATGTTTTTATTTAAATTTACAGAACAATATCGTTTTTTTCAATTTTTATTTATATTCTTCGGAATTTTCAGCCGAATCTATGCATTAGACAGTCGACCTAACATAGTCCTTATTATGGCTGATGACTTAGGGTTCTCGGACTTAGGTTGCTATGGGTCTGAAATTAATACTCCGCACTTGAATAAGTTGGCCAGCAATGGGCTTAGATTCACTCAGTTCTACAATACCGCTAAGTGCCACTCCTCCAGGGTTTCACTACTTACGGGTCTTTACTGCGACCAAGCTGGGAGCTCAAGCCTTTCACGTGGTGCAACCATCGCAGAAGTACTCAAACCAGTTGGTTATTCAACATGGATGTCTGGAAAATGGCACCTTAGTAAAGAACCAACTGACTTTGGTTTTCAAAAATATTGGGGGCATCTCTCAGGTGCCTGTAATTTTTTTACTGGAGATAATTCTTTTCGGCTAAATGGAAGACGATGGGCTGTCCCGGAGCAGCTAAATGGTAAACCCTTTTATACAACTCATGCGATTACTGATTTTGCTTTAGACTTCATTAAAGAAGGCAAAATTGGAAAATCATCTGACCCATTTTTTCTTTATGTAGCCTACAACGCGCCACACTACCCGTTGCATGCACCCAAGGATGCTGTTTTGAAATACGACGGGAAATATGATAAAGGATGGGATAATTTAAGAAAAACAAGATACAACAAACAACTTTCATCAGGCTTACTTCCCAAAAAGTTTAAACTTTCACCAAGAGCCGATCATGTACCGTCCTGGGAATCAATCAATGAGTCCGAAAAAGATTGGGAAGCCAGCCGTATGGAAGTATTTGCCGCAATGATCGACTTGATAGACCAAAACATTGGACGACTGATCGAAGATCTTAAGAAAAGGAAGGTTTTCGATAACACACTCTTTCTTTTCTGCGCCGATAACGGGGGATGCCCTTTTGAAAGAACAAAGGGCAGGAACCTGCCACCATGGGACCCTAATTCTTACTGGACATATGACGCATCTTGGGCTCAAGCAAGCAACACTCCTTTCAGATTATACAAACAGAACCAGCATGAAGGAGGCATTTCCTCTCCGCTGATTGTTCATTGGCCAAGCGGACTTAAAACAAAGGCAGGAAGTATTACCAGACAGCCCTCACACTTAATCGATTTTATGGCAACTTTCCTCGAACTTGGAAAAGCCAAGTATCCAGNAAAGATTGGAAAACGGACGATGGATCCTTTAGAAGGCCGTTCGCTTGTACCCATATTTAAAGGTAATCAAAGAGAAGGTCACGACTCCCTTTATTTTCATTTTGGTACTGACCGAGCCCTGAGGAAAGGAAAATGGAAGTTAGTTTCCGCAAAAGGAGGGAAATGGGAGCTCTATAATCTGGAAGATGACCGTACTGAACTTAACGACCTGTCCACAAAATTTCCCCTCCTTGTAGAAGAAATGTCAAAAGAATGGTTTAAAATAGCAAAAAATAAGNAACGACTTAAGCCCCAAGCATTAAAGCCAGTTAAGCCCGGAATAAAATCATTATCTTTCAGGAAAGATACTTCTTCACAAATGATTGACTAACTAAGTTTGCTTTCCCACGGGCCAGTAATCCCAAGTGTAAGTCCGTCATGTTGCATATTCACGAAAAGCGTGGAGCCGTCGGGAGAAAATGTTGCACCAGCAAACTCTCCAGAGCTATTGGCATTCTTTGCTAATTTAAAAAATTTTCCCTCAGGTGTGATCACATCCAGATACTGTTTTCCTCCTCCGTCCTCGCACAGAATCAAGTCACCCCACGGAGCGACAGTGATATTGTCACAATTATCAACTAGATCCGAGTCATTGGGTTCAGCATATAGAGTCAATTTTTCACCTGTAATTTTCCAGACTTGTCCATTTTGTTTTCTTCCTCCGTTCGTGCATGCAAAATAAATCGACCCCTTAGAATACCACATTCCTTCTCCTCTGGCAAAGCAGGCTGCCCCTTTTCTGAAACCACGAAACCGTAAATCATCTTTGGGGGAATCCACCCCATCCAACTCCAACCATGAAAAGGAGATTTCCTGTCCAATTTTGACTTTCTGGGATTTCCAATTTCTCGTGTCCAAACTTGACATATCTTTAACAGTTAAAGCATAAAGTTTCCCACCTTCAACAAGTTGCCCTCTTATCTTTGGGACAAACTTATATAGTAAGCCTTCATGCCTGTCCTCTGTAAGATAAATGTCACCGGACTCCGGTTCTACAGCTATCGCTTCATGATTAAATCGACCCATCGCCTTTAATGGAACAGGTTTAGCTAAAAGTGGTTTTTCTGAGACTGGCACTTCAAAGCACCACCCGTGGTCTTGACNACAAGAGCCTCCTGAACTAACAACCGTTTCCTCGCATGATATCCATGTGTCCCAAGGTGTTGGACCTCCAGCACAGTTTCTTAAAGTTCCAGTAAGGCTCAAAAATTGCCTAACTACTTTTTGAATTCGTACATTATAAACTACCGTTGTGGTGCCGCCCATGCATGGAGAATTCTTACCACGATCATAAATGTTTTCTTCAGGGAGGTTCTTGATCATTTCGTTTCTTTTCCCAAAAGGACCCGTTGAAAAAGATGCATTCGGATCTATCTCATGATTTCTTATCAAGACAACTTCATTTTTATTTATACCTTGAAAAGCCGCCATGCCATCTGGTTTACCAGGTAGAAAGAAGCCATCCGTCATCTTTTCTCCAGATCGACCAATAATTTTGTAACTAAAGTTTTTGGGAAGATCCAGAATTCCCGATTTGTCCTTAAGAAGCTTTCCGTACCCTGGATGTTCTTGAGAGTTCTTTCCAACAGCAGAAATTGCTTGCAGACCAAGAAGTCCAGTTGCAAAAGAACTGGTTTTATTTATGAAAGCACGCCTTGAACAAATCATGATTTAAATAAAAAGATATTGGTTATAAGAGAATTTGAACGAGTNTAAANAGTTCCCNCAGTAAAAGGATTAAGACTTCTCCTTGGACCAATCAATATACTTTTGAGAAACATTAGATTTAGCAGGATTNCCTTCATGAAAAAAGAACCTGTAGGAAAAGTTTATCTCTTCTCCTGATTTTATTACCATGTCTCCTGAGCCTTTGGGTTTACCCTCGAAATCATGCTGACCAAANGGGTTTGCTGCAACTAAACCATAATCTCTTGCATGCCACCATGTGGGGTAACGGGGATTAGATGGATGATCAAATATTGAAATTGCCAATTCCCGATCTTCAAAGGACGCCCAATAAGAAACCCAAGATGCCCTCTTTCCCCATATAGGCTTACCTACCGTGCCTTCGCTATTTATGCATGACCCTCTGGCTACTTTCCCTCTCAATCGAAATTCTGGAGCCATTCTGATACCCATACTTCCCTCCTTGGTATCCCCAAAAACCAAATCTCCAACGGTTGCCATNAGAGTTATTTCTATGTCGATCGCCCTGTCATTTCCATTAAATTCATAAAATGCCAAAGTTCTTCGGTCTTGGCACACGGTCTTTCCATCACTGTCTTTCCACAAATTAGAACTTGTAAATGAATTACCATTGATCTTCAGAAACTCCTGATGAACAATAGATCCTTTATCTTTTCCAGTTGCCCAGAAATCTACTCCATTTACCTGACCATGGGTGAACCAGAGGGAAGCATGATGGGGATGGTCCGCCTCTTCCCCCTCTCCTTTTTCTTCTAGGGGAAACCTTCGTGTCATTAATTGATTAGATGGACCAATCACTGGGTACAAAATTGGTTTGGACCTTTCTGCGTCTTGATAGATGTAGCTTGTAAAATGTTGGTCTCCTGCGTTGACGATCAGTTTTCCATTTTCCCTTACAATGGTTATTTGCGAGCCAAAGGATACATTCATCATGAAGATAATCACGATGAAGAGGATTGGGTGAAAATATGCTTTTCTCAAAGGCATTGGTTATAATATTCTACAAGAGGTTATAATCTGTTAACAGGCTATTGGACGCAATTGGCTTTCATTATGTTCAAGACAAAGTTTTTTTCTTGTTCCCTTACTTGTCCATTAAAAAGTGAAAATTCTTTTACCCTAGAAACTGGGAGTTTATAAAGTCCGGACATAGCTTGCTTTTGGGGGCGTCCTATTCGATTTTCCCCGTCATCTACCCTGCAGTACCTTATGGTACCTTTTCTGTGATAGAGAAACGCCCATTCCTCCATGGCCAGTCCGAAAATTAATTCAAAAGCAATAATCTGATTTTCTTGATCAAACCAAAAAGTAAGGCACATGGTACCGTCAACATACCTGACTCGCTCTTCTTCGCTAACAAATGATCGAGTGGATGTAGCCTTCTGCATTGCCAAAACAAGCATTTAGTGGCAAAAGGCTAACGAATACGAGTGAAAAATTCTACTTGTCCAGATAGCACTAAGATACCATGCTCAAATGATTCCTGCCAATTCCCTCAAACCTGCTCGTGGAATGAAAAATGCATGCAAAAAGAGCTTGATCTAAGCATCGCCGCAAAAAAAACCAGACAAGGCAGTTTAAGAGATAGCAAAAAAAGAAAGCCTACAGAGGGAAAGTCCTAAGAGATTTGGGTTCGTCTAAGATTTCTTTGAGCAGGAAGGCTTTTTTTAGAGAGTCAGGTCCGCTTATCAAGTCCTTTTTTGACCACGGTTGCTTCTGCTCATTTGCTTCTTCAGCCAAAGAACTTATGTGATATGGGAGAGGTTGTGAAGATTTCATCTGTTCAACCTCGTTAAACTCCTCATTCTCTACAATATTAACATCCAGGCTTTTATCAGGAAGGGCAGGGGGAATAATTTCTTCAGCTAATTCAGTCTCCAGTTTCTCAGGAGGGTTATTGGCTCGCTCCCATGCTTCTTTAAGGATATCACCAAGGCTAGGTTGATTTTGCTTATCAGTATTAGTCTTTGAATTTGGATTCGTATCTGTACCTTCGCTTCGCTTTTTCTGGAAAATTTTTCCCACAAAGGATGCGATTACTAACCCAATTATCAAGAGGGTATCTATAGGTAAGTCGGGCATTTCTTAAAATAATCTAGAGTCTTATGAATCCGAGCCTTTAGAAATATTTTGGCGCATTTGCGTATCTGATTCTACATTTNNGATTCGGTTGTAATCCATGACCCCAAGGTTCCCGCTTTTTAAGGCTTCAGCCATTGCTAGAGGAATCTTTGACTCTTCTTCAACAAGTTTAGCCTGCATCTCTTGAACCTTTGCCTTATTTTCTTGTTCCAAAGCCACCGCCGCAGCCCTTCGTATTTCCGCTTGTGCCTGAGCTACTTCTTTGTCAGCGGCAGCTTGTGAAGAACGCAATGCTGCACCCCGGTTCTCTCCTAAATCAACATCAGCAATATCAATTGATAAAATNTCAAATGCTGTTCCTTGATCCAATCCACGATCCAAAACTTTTTCGGTTATAGAATTAGGATTTTCCAATACGACCTTGTAATTTTCAGAAGCTCCAATGGTAGAAACTATACTCTCTCCAACTCTGGCAATAACAGTCTCTTCCTGAGCACTTCCTACATAACGGTCTAGATTGCTTCGTACAGTAACCCGAACCCGTACCTTAACTTGAATGCCATCCTTTGCTACTCCATCAATAGTATCACGCCCCTCAATCATGCAGTCAATTACCTTAGGGTTGATTGAGGTTCTGACNGCCTCTANGACCGACTTACTTGTCCCGCGTGTAGCTAAATCAATTGCACATGCCCGATCCCATTCCAATTCGATGTTCGCTTTAGAAGCCGCAATTAGTGACTGAACGGTTTGAACAACATTACCTTCCGCCAGATAATGAGCTTCTAGCTGATCGGTCTCCAGTGGAATACCTGCTTTGATTGCAGTAATTCTTGCGTCGACAATCATTCCAACAGGCACGCCACGCAGTCTCATTGCNAGTAATGTGGTAAAACCGACGGTTGCCTTCGCTAAAAATNCTTTCAACCATGTGTTGAAAAACGAGATGATAACAATTGACACGACAAGTCCAATGACGGTCAGTAATCCGATAATAATCCATTCAATCATAATTTAAAATAATTNGTATTCATGAGTAATTTAGAAAACGAATCCATGCAAAGTTAATCTTCTCGAACCCTCAATCTAAAGTTTTCNATAGCGATAACCAGAACATCTGAACCTTTTGGCAATAAACCACTCTCACTCACTGCATCATATTCNATTTCGTTAACCAGAATCCGCCCCTCTGGATGCAAGTCAGTAAGAGTGATGGCTTTTTCCCCAACGACTTCCGGTTTCGCTACCTCTTTATTACTGGTGCCCGCAACCGTNTCCTTCAGGAACAATCGTTTCCCGAGCGGGCTCTTCGCTAGCCACTTGAACTCTACAAAAATCGTAATTAATGCTCCCAATCCACCCACCAAGAAAGTCAAGGAAGGAGCAAACCAGCCTCCGTATTCCAAATATGCAAAGTAGGTCGCAAAAAATAATCCCGCAATTCCTAAAATTCCAAGTATGCCACCTGGTACAATTGCCTCCATCGCGATTAATATGTAAGCGATGAGCAGTAATCCCAATATTTCAATCATGAGTCAATTGGCTTAACCACAAGTTCAAATTCTGAGTTCCTTATCACTTCAACAANTTCCCCCTTAGAAATTTTACCCAAATTGGAGCGTGCGTCATAACGCTTGCCGTTGATCTCAACCTGTCCGCCAGGAAAGAGTTCTGACACCGAAAGACCTTGTTTTCCGATCAAGTTTTTAATCAATTCATTGTCTTTCAGATTATCTGTACCTGCACTTGAACCTCTAATGGAAGCAGAAAGAACAAGATTTTTCCAAATAGGAGTTTGGGGTAAAAATTTGGTGACGATTAACCCGAAAACAAACACCAAACCCAAAGTTTGAAGCATTTCCCAAAGAGGAGGTCGAATAACTTCCATACTCCATGTGAAATCTGGAGTGGGCCAAATATCTATCATTGCCCAAAAGATACCCCCAACCATAAGGAAAATCCCCAGTACTCCCGGTAGAATTAAACCAGGCACTAAAAATATTTCCACAAGTACAAGACACGCTCCAACTAAAAATACCAACAGTTCTTCTTGGCCTGCCAATCCAGCGACATATTTCGACCCAAAGAAAATTAAAAGCAGGATCAATCCCGCCACCCCAAAAATTCCAAAACCCGGGGTCTTGAACTCAACAAATATGCAAACCAAACCAATACTCAAAATAATGGGAGCAATGCCATTCAGCCAAAGTCCCGCTTCCTCTGCCCAATTAATCTCCAGTTTTTTTAAAACCCAATTATTTTGCCCATACCGGTCATCCAGAATTTCCTCCACCGAATCATAGACTCCAAAACCCAAAAGTGGAGCCGGTGGATCTCCATATTTTTCACAAGCTTCTCGTCCGGTTAAAGTCAGAAGTTCGCCGGGCTTCTTAATTAGGCTTCCGGATTCAGTTTTCAAAGTATCACCTTCTATGATCAGACTTTCATTTGCATCCATCATTGCAGACATTACTTGTGAACGATATCGATGCTCTCCGGCATAATTTCTAATCTTCGCTTTCAAATAAGAGTTCACTTTTCTCTTCATGGAGGAATCTATATTTCCTCCACCTCCGCTAACCGCTTCTGCGGCTCCAATCTGAGATTTAGGAGAAAATGCAATCTCACTGCTTGCAATAGCAATGTAAGCCCCAGCAGAGATCGCTTCATCATTTACATAAGTTATAATTTTTCCCTGAAATTTTTCCAAGTTCTCAATGATTTCCTCCATAATTTCCAGGGTAACCCCTAATTCACCTCCGGGTGTGTCCATATCCAGGATTACAATATCGGCCTCTTCTTTTATCGCAGATTTTAATCCTCTTCGCAAAATATCCAGAATGGGAGCCCCAATTTGCTCACGAATTGGAATCTGATAGGCAAGCAATTTTCCGGATGGTGAATCTGAGTTGCTTAAATCTACTGAAGAGTTTCCGTCGCTGCCGTTAAAATCAGCACAAAATATCTTGGTTTCCGAAAAAGAAAGCAGACAAATTAATGCAAAGATACGAATTTTTAGGGTCATGAATGGGTAAATCTTATATTGTTGGATAATTATATTTGCGCAAACCGTAAAGAATAGCCAATTCAATAGGATGGACACCATTCTTTATCAGAATCAAGAAATTAGACGCTGGGATGTTGGACCCTCCACTTTTCTGGCCTCACCGGAAAAGGGGTCTCTCCTGCTTAACTGGCACCTTAATATGGGAGATGGATCCGTACGCGACATTATTTATTGGCCAGAAACTCTTGGCGAAAGTGGTCTTCATGAAATTCATGGCGGAATCCCCATTCTTTTCCCTTTCGCAGGGCAGTGCTTTCATAATCAAATACCTGACAAATGGTCTCCCTCTTCTGGTTCATCTGTATTCATGCCCATGCATGGCTTTGCCCAAAAAGCAGATTTTGCAATCCGCTCCATTGATCAGGCAGGCTTTGAAGCTGAAATGATTCAAACTGAAGAACAAAGAGCTTCATACCCGTTTGATTACACTTTTATTGTTATTTATCACTTTTTAGAATTATCTGTTCAAATAAGTCTTGTTCTTGAAAATGAAAGCCGGGTACCAATTCCCTGGTCTGCAGGGCTTCACCCTTATTTTCAAATTCCATGGAGAAAAGATTTAGATCTTTCAGATCATCAGGTTTTAATTCCTGCGAAAAAACTATTTCAATATTCAGAAGGTGGGAAAATGGACAAAAAACCGTTTGCAGACGATTTTTCTTACCGCCTCGATTCTCCCGGCTTAATAAATACTATATTTTATGAAGTCACTGAACCACATGCCGAAATCAGTCTTTTGAATGGAGAGGAAGCCATTAGAGTTTCGGAAGTTGGAGGAACTGCAGTTGGGTCGCGCTTGACATTTGTTACATGGACAAAAAAACAATCTCCGTTCTATTGTGTAGAACCTTGGATGTCTCCACCCAACTCNCCGGAAAACCAAACTTTCCGGATGGTACCACCGGCAGGAAGAGATGAGTTTACAATAGAAATAGGCTTGGCTTAAAAAAGATTAACTAACAGGAACAGGAAGTGCATGAAGTACCCCGTCCCAAAATGTAATTCTTTGCTCGATGCTTTTTCGGGCCTGTTCAACAATTTCATNCTCAACCACCAAGTTCCCGGCACTCATGTTTTCTAAGAGTTTGTGACCCATTGGACCATGATGGTCACCGTCTAATTCAGCATGTCTTTCCAAGTAATATCTGAAGACTGGCACCTTATCACTTGCCAACTTTGATTGATCAAGAATTCTTTGAAACATCAAAGGAACAATGCTTTCGCGACCAATTGCAAAAGACGATGCAATCTCGTGAGATTTACCATAATTAATTAGATCAAATGTGTGCCTCATGAAATGTAGTGAGGGTTCCGGGGCGGATACATTTTCAAGAGNCCAATCGATNCCTTTTACAGAAACATCATCGATAAAGTTTTCAACCTTTTCAGTGGAAGCGCCAACTTCTCGCATTGCTTGAAGATATATTTCAAAATGGCTGGAATATTCCTGATTGCCATTATCTCCGAAGGATTTATCCGACTCTTCCTCCATGACTATTTCATTAATGAAGCGTACAAGATTGCCATTCGGGTTTGGAATCCACGGAGAACCTGCGGGAACTAGTTCTGACTGTAATTTTTTTAAAAGGGACATAAAATCCCAAACTGCAAACACATGATGTTCCATGAAAGTTGCCAATTCTTCTATCGAGTTGATTCGGCTAAATATTTCATGATTCTCAAGTTTATTTTTGACTGAGTCTAATGAATTCAAATTCATAATATCATTTATATTATCTTTTAATGTTGTGCCAAAATTAAAACGAAAATTATTATGGCACTCCCGCTGGGAGTCGAACCCAGATCTTCGGTTCCGGAGACCAATGTTCTATCCATTGAACTACAGGAGCAAATGGGTATTATCTAAAAGTAACTAACAATCGTCAAACCTTTGGTGATTACTTGATAAAAGCAGTAATATAAATTGAGCTTTTAAAAATGCTTTCCAGATATTAGCAATTTTCAAAGTTAGTTTTTGAAGTCTCGAATCAAGGTCCAGAAAAATTGATCTAATATCATTCTCATATTTAAGAATTTGGGGATAGCATGCTGAAGAAATTTTCAGAAAAGTTTGACATTAAGATATTATTAAGATTGAGATTGAGTCTCAGTATCAATGAGATTGAGTCTCATTCTCATTGTCCGCTAAACAAACTCAAGCTACAAATGAAAATAACAACCACCCGAACGAAAAGGGCTGCAATCATTGCTATGGCATTGGCAGTCTTTAACATAAACGCTGGAGCCCAAGAACAGGCTTACGAGCTCAATCCTTTGGATGTAACTGGCTCAAAGGTAGTATCACCTTCGTTATCTTCTGGGCTCAAGTCATTAGGACCTATAAAAGATATTCCTAAAAGTCTTTCAGTTGTTACTGACGATCAGATTAAAGCACAGGGTATGAATAGCGTCGGTGATATTATAAATTACACACCAGGCGTAAATAATTCTCAGGGTGAAGGGCACCGAGATGCAGCAGTTATTCGTGGTGTTCGTACTACTCAGGATTTCTATCGTGATGGGATAAGAGATGATGTGCAATATTACCGCCCTCTCTACAACATCGAACAAGTTGAAATAATTCGCGGCCCTGACGCACTTCTATCTGGTTTTGGTGGTGGATACGGTTTGATCAATCGCGTTTCCAAAAAGGGGATGATTGGTGAAGATTTTACCGTTTTAAGCGGTAGCGTCGATACATTCGGTGAACACAATGTCCAACTCGACAAGAATATTGAACTGGATGATAACACAGCTTTGCGTGTAAATGTTTTTGGTGAAAATTTGGAAAACCACCGTGACTTTTATTATGGGGACGGCTTTGGTATTAATCCTACATTAAAGTATGACTTGGGGAATGGTAGCACACTTGATGCTTCTTACGAATACCTAGACCAAGAGCGTTTTATTGATCGCGGTATTCCTACAGGTGCCGACAACAAACCTGTCGGGTCTTTAAAAGACGTTGTATTCGGAGATTCAAGTGAAAATTTCTCCACACATGAAGCTCACATTCTGCGTGCAGTGTTTGAACATCAAGCAACTGATTCATTAATGGGGCGTTTATCAGCAAGTCACAGCAATCATGACAAACTTTATCAAAACCTCTACGCCTCCGCATATGATGCAGCAAACAATACTGCAACTCTTGATGGTTATGTAGATACAACCAAGAGGAAGACTTCTATCTTTTCATACGATCTAACAGGTGAATTCGAAACTGCTGGTATTACTCATAGTATTACCGTAGGCGCCGAATACCTCGAAACAGACAATGACAATGATCGCTATCACGCAAATTTTCTGCCGGATTACAATTCAGACCCTGATACTGAAGTTTTCACGATTGCCCGCCCGCTCAACATTTCTGGAAATGTAGGTGTTAATAACGACGGAAATACAACAACCAATTATTACACTGGTGCTAATCGTGTTAATGCTGATATGACCTTTGCAGACATCAAGGTTCTATCTTTTTACTTGAATGACGAAATTGCCCTAACTGATTCTTTAGATCTAGTTCTTGGTGCTCGTTTTGATAATATGGATATTGATGTAACAGGCACAACTACCGGAGCAGATGAAGATGATACCATTTCACCCCGTGTTGGCATGATCCTAGATTTGACCGAACAAGCTTCTGTGTATGCTAGCTTTAGCGAGACTTTTGCTCCAAAAGCAGGCGACCAATACGCAAAAGTAAGTGCAAATGATGAAAAAATAGATCCAAATACTTTCGAAAATTTGGAATTTGGAATTAAATATGACCTTCCTATCGGTTTGACCTTCACTGCAGCATACTTCGAGGTTGAAGCAAACAAACCAGAATACGATGTTGCAACAATGACTAGTACAATGGTTAAGTCTGACATTACAGGATTCGAGCTAGAGCTCATAGGATCTTTAACAGATCAATGGTTTGTAAGTGCTGGTTACACTAACCTTGACGCAAAAGCAGACGGTGGAAATCCACTTCGCGAAGCTCCTGAAGATATGTTCTCTATTTGGAACAACTACTCAGTTTCTGATCGCCTCGCTGTTAATCTTGGAGTTATTTACCAAGGAGAAAGTGTTATCAAAACAGGTAGCTCAGCAATTCTTCCTGATTACACACGCGTAGACGCTGGTGCTTCTTATGCATTAACAGAAAATACAACTGTTCAGCTCAATGTGGAAAACCTTACTGATGAGTTATACTTCCCACATTCGCACAGTACGCACCAAGCTTCTGTAGGTGCTCCTATTAATGCAATGCTTTCTATCACAAGTAAGTTCTAGGAATAAAATTTAAGACCTAGTTTGTTTGTTTCAGATTATCCGAAACTTTTAGAATAATCTGTTTTATACAAGTCGTGTAGGCAACGCGCTTGTGAAGGTCTTACTGGACCCTGCTTTAGCAAAGTAAAGCAGGGTCCTTTTATTTTGCAACAAAAATGGTCAAGGTTGACACTGGGAAGTGAATTTACATAATTACTCCTTTTATGCTCGGTAGCTCAGTGGCAGAGCAGGTGACTGTTAATCACTTGGTCGCTGGTTCGAATCCAGCCCGAGCAGCCAATTCACATATTATCTGTGATCTAATTCCGGCCACTTCTCAAGTTTTCGATGCAAAGTTCTCCTGCTAATTCCCATAAGCTTTGCAGCCTTGGTTCGATTACCTGAAGATTGTAAAAGTGCATTTCTAAGTAGGCGCTTCTCATTTTCCTCAACTGACAAATGTGGAGTTGCAGAAGATGTATCCTGAGGATCGATTTCATTACTATCGTTCGTTGAAAATCTAATATCCAAATCGTATGGAGTAACTTCCATGCCACGTTTCAAAACAACTAAATTCTCACAAAAATTTCTAAGTTCTCTAACATTGCCCGGCCATCTATACTTTTCTAGAATTTCAATAGACGCTCGGTTGAGGATGGGAGCTTCAAATCCATTTTCCTTAGCAAAATGAGACAGGAAGTGATTCAGAAGGATTGAAATGTCCTCTCTTCTCTCCCGCAAGGGCGGAAGGTGTACAGTTACAACATTCATTCGATAGTACAAATCCTCGCGAAAATCTCCTTTATCTGACATTTTCCTGAGATCCCGATTGGTTGCACACACCAACCGAACATCCAAATCTATCGTATTTGAACTGCCCAGGCGCTCAATGCTTTTAGACTCAAGAAAGCGAAGGAGTTTTACTTGAGTCGATGCATCAATTTCACCAATCTCATCTAAAAATAAAGTTCCCTTATTCGCTGACTCAAAACGACCAACTCTTTTGTCCACTGCTCCGGTGAAAGCACCTTTTTCGTGACCAAATAGTTCACTTTCCAAAAGATTGGCGGGTAGGGCGGCACAATGAACAGGAACAAAAGGACCTCGCGAGCAATCGCTATTCTGATGAATTGCCTGGGCGATCAATTCTTTTCCAGTACCGGTTTCTCCGGTTACTAGGATCGTCGCTCTGGATGGACCGACAAGTTTGACTTGTTCCAATACCTTTTCCAAGGCTGGAGAATTTCCCAATATACCATCAAAACTGTAAGTTTTATCCAGTCTTTGATGCAGGTCTTGGTTTTCCTTTTTTAGCTTTCTATCATTCAGGCCTCGCATGATTAAAAGCTCTAGTTTTTCTAGATTAACGGGCTTGGATAGAAAATCAAATGCTCCTCGCTTCATCGCCTCAACTGCCAGATCCACTTCACCATATGCCGTCATCATGATACAAATCGTTTCAGGTGAATGTTTAATAGCATAGTCAATAACGCTCATTCCTGATTCCCCGGACATACGGAGGTCGGTGAGTACGACTTCAAAACTTTCGGCTTCCATTGCGTTAAAAGCCTCTTCCGCACTAGAAGCCATAAAGACTTCAAATCTATCGTCCAAGGCTAGCTCAAGGCCTTCACGTGTGTGCTCCTCGTCATCAACAATTAAAAGATTTGCCTTCATCCGCCTGGCTGGTCTGACTGGTTGCTTTCAAGCATGGTCCTTCGAATGGATTTTCTTGGAAAATTTAATGTTACTATAGTACCCGAACCTTCCTTGCTGTCGATTCCTACTTCGCCTCCGTGATCTCGCATAATGCGATGGACAATCATCATTCCTATTCCATGACCTGATTTCTTAGTTGAGAAGTATGGCTCAAATACTCGAGAAATGTTCTCTTTTTTTATGCCCGTCCCTTGATCAACAATCTTAGCAAAAACATAATTGTCATCGATACCGGTAACAATTCGGATAACGGACTTTTCACCAACAGCGTCCAGTGCATTCCCAATTATATTGTAGAAAACCTGTTTGATTTGCTCAGAATCCGCCTGAATCATTGGTTCTCGAACTCCGGCTTCCATACTTACGGAAATTTTTTTAGCATTAAGTTCTTTTTCTCTAAGCCTAACCGTTTCCCCAATAATTTGAAGAAGGTTGATTTTTTTGAAATCTGGATCAGTGGGTCGAATGGCTTTAAGAAAATGTGCTATTATCCCGTCCAGTCTTTTCACTTCCTTGATGCAGGAATTCAATGATTTCTCAGCCTTCAAGCTTTCCTTTTCTTTAAGGTGCAGGTTTCTGCTCAGCAGCTGCAGGTGAATATTTATCGAATTGAGGGGGTTGCCGAGTTCATGTGCAACACCAGCTGCTAAATCCATAATGCTTGATACTTTTTCGCTTTCGATTTTAGCATTCAGGTCATCCATTTCTTCAGTAATATCAGACATGACGACAGCAAGACCGGCCTTTTCTGCTGTATTGTCAGCTTCCTCAGATCTTTCTATCGGGACAGCATAGATTCTGAGTTGTCTCACTTCTGGATAAGTAATTTGCATCTCACGCATCACCACTTCGGGATAAGAAGGGTCACTGGTTCTATCCATACCCAATGCCCTTGCAATCTCTGGAGATACTTTACGTATATTTATTTTTTCAGAAATTTTTTCCTTTAATCCAATCAAAGAACGTCCCTGCTGATTCGAATAGGTTAAAGAACCCTTGTCATCAAGCACGAGAACTCCATCGCGAATAACATCAAAAACAGTTTCTAATAATTTTCTTTCGCGGGCTAGCCTTTGAACTAAAATACCCAAATTCACTTCATCCAAATCATCCAGTCGACCAAGGACTCGGTCAAGAGGGCTACGATTCGATTTTTTTCCTACTTCCATATTATTTCAAGAATACCAGAGGCTATTTCTGTCTTGGTTGAAATTTTGAGGCTAACGCTTTCCTCATTCCTAGACAATAAAGTTACTTCATTCGTATCCGAGTCGAATCCAGTTAACGGAGACCCAATATCGTTTAAAACAATCCAATCCAAATTCTTGGTAATTAGTTTGGATCTAGCATGCAATAAATGGTCTTCTGTTTCTGCGGCGAATCCCACAAGAGTTTGACTGGGTAATTTTATTTCTCCCAATTCAGCCAAGATATCTGGATTACGAATTAATTTTAATTGATCGGGAAACTTGTCTTTTTTTAATTTCTCAAAACTTAGAAAGTCTGGTCGGTGGTCTGAAACTGCTGCACTCATAATAACAAGTTCAGAATTTTGAAATTCTTCAAGGACTGCTTCCCTCATCTCTAAAGCAGACTCCACCTTTATCAAAGTTACTCCCGGGGGGGGAGGAAGACACACTGGTCCGCTGACCAGGGTTACTTCGAGACCCACTTTCTTCGCTTCGCTTGCTAATGCATAGCCCATTTTACCCGTTGACGGATTTGATAAAAACCGAACAGCATCGATCCACTCTCTTGTTGGACCAGCCGAAATCAAGCATTTTGAAACTACCCCCATTAAATTAAGAGCGACTTCTTTGAGAAGAATTCATAAAAAGAGTAAATGTCAGTGCATTCTTCCGAAAAAAACAATCCGAAAAAGGAAAATATGCTNCTTAATTTAGGATTTAATCTAATCTTGCCTATTGTAATCCTTAGAAAAGGGGACGATTGGTTTGCAGAGCCTATTGGAAAAGCATTCTCCGCCACTCCTTCTTCTGCACTTGTTGGTTCCATCATTTTACTATTGGCCATCTTATTTCCTATATCGTACGGAATTCTGGATTTGATTCGACGAAGAAAGTGGAACTTTTTCTCAATACTAGGTGCTATCAGTGCTCTTCTTACTGGAGGTATCGGTCTGCTNCCTGGAGCGACTGCACTTATGTTTGCAATTAAGGAATCTGCTTTGCCTGCAATTTTAGGAGTTATTACTATTNTAACATTACGAACAAAGAAACCATTGGTGCAATTATTTTTGTACAACCCCGAAGTCATACGCGTTTCCTTAGTTAACTTAAGATTGNAACAATTAGGCACGAAACTAGATTTTGACAAACTTCTTGTAAAATGTACTTGGTTAATTGGCCTTTCGTTTGGAGTAAGTGCAATTTTGAACTTTATACTCTCTCGAATGATNGTTGTTACCGAACCAAGTGTGGACAAGATCACTTTCAATGATGAAGTGGGTCAGATGATGAGCTGGAGTNTGCCTGTTATAAGTATTCCATGTATGCTTGTTAGCGGGTATGCATTTTGGATTCTTATTAAAGGAATTAAAAAGTACACCGGCTTGTCAATGGAGGAGATACTAGCACAGGCACCGCCACCTTCAAAGAATTAAGGATTGTCTAACGATCTTTCAAAGAAACGAAAGGTCTAAGATTCGACCCTTGATATATCTGGCGAGGTCGATGAATGCGCTTTCCATATGTGGCAATTTCCTTCCAATGAGATAACCACCCTGGAGTTCTTCCTATGGCAAAAAGTACTGTGAACATATCTGTAGGAAAACCCATAGCTTGCAAAATGATTCCACTGTAAAAATCTACATTGGGATAAAGCTTTCGCTGAATGAAGTAGTCATCCTGCAAAGCTGATTTCTCTAGATTTCTAGCTATGTCTAGTATCGGACTTTCTACACCCAGTGCACTTAATGCTTGATCGCAAGCACTCTTTAATATTTTGGCTCGAGGATCGTAATTTCTGTATACCCTGTGCCCAAAGCCCATAAGCCGTGATTTTCCTTCTTTTGCAGATTGTATAAACTTACTGCCATCATCACCAGATGCATGGATTTCATTGAGCATTTTTATGACTGCCATGTTCGCTCCTCCGTGAAGAGGGCCCCAAAGCGCAGAAATTGCACCAGAAAGAGAGGCAAAGGCATTTGCTCCTCCGGACGCAATCATTCGGCAAGTTGAGGTAGAGCAATTTTGCTCATGATCAGCGTGCAACAGAAAAATCAGATCCAATGCCTTGCTGATGGCTGGATCTATCGATTGACTATCCTCGCCAGCAAACATCATATGCAAAAAATTCTCGCAATAATTATGATTTGAGTCGAGGACAGGTATACTATCCCCTTTTAAAAAGCGAAATCTACTCGCAGCCACTAAAGGAAGTGCTGCAAGAATTAATGTGGCAGTCTCTTCAAAGGACTCAACATCTGCCGGACGGGTATTTGTACTAAGTTGAGGAAAACTGCCCCCCAATGCTTGGAGAGCAGCACCCAGCACTCCCATGGGGTGAGCTTGTTTAGGCATAGATTCAATAACTGACTGCACTTCTAAAGGAAGAGTAATTTTAGTAGAAANCTTCTGGGTAAATTCGTTCNTTTCTGAAGAGGAAGGTAGTTCGCCATTAAATAAAAGCTGACATGCTTCTAAGAAATTAGACTTCTCCGCCAATTCAGCTATGTCATAACCTCTGTATCTGAGAATACCCTTGTCGCCATCTATGAAAGTTATTTTGCTTTCACAAGATCCCGTGTTTCCATATCCATCATCAAATGTAATATATTTACTGTCTTTTCTTAGAGAGCTAATATCCAGAGCATGCTCATCCTCAGTTCCTGAAATTACATTTAAAGAGAAATCTTGATCGNCGATAGTTAGGTTCGCTAGTTTGGACATTTTAGGGGTATGTTGGGGGGGGAAATATCCTTTCTGTCAACCTTAGACCACTTTTTCAAGAAAGTTCCTATACAATTGCAATCCTTTTTCTTGGCTCTTTTCAGGATGGAATTGAGTGGCCACACAATTTCCACTGTAAATGCCACTGATAAAATCGTAACCATAGGAGGTCTTAAAGGTAGTAAGATTATCTGAAACTTGCTGAATGTGATAACTATGCACGAAGTAAAACTGGTCTCCCCCAGTAAGTCCTCTTACTAGTGGATTATTTTGTACTTTATCCCAATAGACCCCGTTCCACCCCATATGCGGGATTTTATATTCTATTCCAAGCCTGAAGCGCTTAACTTTACCATCGAATAAACCCAGTCCTTTTCGACTGCCTTCTTCAGAAGAGCAGAACAAAACCTGTAATCCTAAACAAATCCCAAAATAAGGCTTATCTTCAACAATCCATTTTTTTATCAAATTATCCAGACCAGTTTGCTTCAAACTGCCCATACACTGGTCAAATGTGCCTTGGCCAGGAAATACTAATGCGTCCACCTCGTCCGCATCTTTGGAAACATGAATTAACGAGACCTCCGCACCTAAATGCTCGAATGCTTTCACCACGCTTTTTAAATTGCCGGTTCCATAATCAATAACCCCTACCTTCTTCATAAAGCTAGATCGAAAAAAGATCCGATTATTTAGACAATGTACCCTTTGTTGAAGGAACTTGGCCTGCCAATCTTGGCTCTATATTTGTCGCCATATCCAATGCTTTTGCAAATGCCTTGAAGATTGCCTCTGCTACATGGTGCGGTTCAGCTCCATGTTCTAATCGGATATGAAGGTTGCAAGCTACTTCATTGGCAAAAGCCTGAAAAAATTCTTTGAATAAGTTAATGTTAAAATCCCTAACCTGAGGATTTAAGCACTCCACTTGGTAAACTAAATAGCCTCGATTGCTTAGATCTAAGGCAACAGTGGCTAAAGTTTCATCCATTGGCAGGAGAAAGAAACCATACCTTTTAATTCCGGATTTATCACCCAGAGCTTCTCTTACAGCTTGCCCCATCGCAATACCCATGTCTTCAACCAAATGATGGTAATCAACTTCTAAGTCACCATTTGCCTCAACATTAAGATCGAAAAATCCATGTTTAGCAAAAAGCTGAAGCATATGATCTAGAAATGCAATACCTGTAGAAATTTTTGACTTCCCGCTTCCATCCAAGTCCAAACTAAAGGAAATTTTTGTTTCCGATGTGTCTCTTGTAATTTTAGCTTCTCTCATCTTTTCCATTCATTGATTGATTCATAGAGGATATCCATATGCTCAGATGTGCCAATACTGATTCTTATCTTTGAATCGGTCAATCGATGATTAGAGAAGTGGCGAACATGAATATTTTTGTTTTGTAGAAATTCAAAAAGGGCGAAGGCAACTTCTTCACTTGAATTGCCTTTAGAATCAATAGGTTCTGTAAATATAAAATTTGCTTGGCTTTCGATAGTCCGCCAACCGAGTTTGGAAAAAAATAGATTTGCCCTGTCCCTCTCTGCTAAAACTTTCTGGCGGCAGGCTTCGAAATATATATTGTCTGTTAGGGCGGCATGGGCGGCTACCTGTGCCATTTTATCCAAATTATAGACTTCTCGCACACCATCTAGAAGGTCAATGACTTCTGGATGTGCCAATGCATAACCGACTCTTGCTCCCGCAAGAGAGTAGGATTTCGACAGAGTCCTAGTAATTACAATATTTTTTGCCTGCTTAAGTAAAGGTATAGAATTATAGGTTGCAAAATCAGCATATGCCTCGTCTATGACTAAAATTGCGTTTATCTGATTAGCTATCCTTAAGATTTCATTTTGGTCAAATGAACGACCACTTGGCGCATGTGGGTTCGTAAGAAAAAACAAATTCACCTTACTCGCTATTACCTCATCAACTGGAAGAAGGAATTGATCATCCTTAAAGTTAACTTTTTCTAGGCGACTACCCTGTAATGATGATAAAATAGGATATAAGGAATAACTTGGCTCAAGCATGCCTAGAGGTCGCGCTGAATCTGCAAATGTACGAACGCAAAGGTTGAGCAAATCATCGGAACCATTTCCTACAATAACTTGGTTGCAGGACAAATTATGTTTATTTGCGATTAAATTTCTTAAATCTCGAGAGTGAGGATCTGGGTATAAATTTAAATGTGTTATCTCATTTAAAACAGTTTCAGAAACTGTGGGACTCGGAGGGAAGGGGTTTTCATTGGTGTTCAGTTTGATTAAGCCTTTTAAGCTCGGTGGTTGAAAACCGGGAACATAAGCTTTTCTGGAAAGAATCGCGGAAGATACAAACTTCGATAAATCTTCACTCACCTTCTTCATCTACTTTCAGGCGAAGAGAGATTGAATTTCCATGGGCGTCCAATCTTTCCATTTCTGAAAAGAGAACTGCGGATTCTTTTGCTTTAGCGACGCTTTTTGGATCATAGCAAATAATACTAGTTCGCCTGAAAAAATCTTCTATTCTTAAACCAGACGAAAATCTTGACGACCGACCAGTCGGTAAAACATGGCTGGGTCCAGCTACAAAATCTCCTAAGGCAGTGGCAGAAAAATGGCCAAGCAATAATGCTCCAGCAGTTGTAATGTTCTTCTGTAAATAACTGATCACCTGATTCTCGACTTGTAATTCCAAATGTTCAGGAGCAATAAAATTGGCAAGATCGACCACTTCTTTAAGATCATGTGCATAAGCGGCAAAAAAACCTATTTTAAGAATTTTCAAAACTGCTTCTTTATGGCCAAGATGCCCGACTTGATTATTTATTTCCGAGGCAATGCTCTTAAACATAGATTCCTCGGTGAAAATTAAATAAATTTTTTCTTTGCCAGAGCCGTGTTCTGCTTGAGCCAATAAAGCAGCCGCCACAAAGGAAGGATTTGATGTCTTGTCAGCAATAACCATTACCTCACTGGGCCCTGGCAATAAGTCAATACCGGTTACTCCAAAAACCTGCCTTTTAGCTTCGTTGACATAGGCATTTCCGGGACCATATATTTTGTCGACAGGTGTAATTGTTTCGGTTCCATGAGCCAAAGCACCTATCGCTTGAGCCCCACCAATTTTGTAAACTTCTTGAACACCAAGTAATTGCAAAGCTGCGAGAAGTTCTGAAGCAATTGAACCGTCTTCATTCGGAGGGGTTGCAACAACTATTTCTTCAACTCCAGCAACTTTTGCAAGTGTGACAGTCATGACAACGGTTGAGACCAAAGGCACATTGCCTCCAGGTATATAAATTCCTACTCTTCGAATAGGGTAATAATTTTCGCCAACGGTTGCCCCGTGAAGATTTTTGCTTTTCCAATCTTCTGGTAAATTCTGCCGATGAAAAATCGATACATTTTCAATAGCTTCTTCAATTGCTTTTCGTTGTCGGGCCTCAAGAGATGCGTTTGCTGATTCGAATTCAATACCAGAAACCATAAGATCGGACTCTTTTAAACTTGCTTTATCATAGAGCAAGGTCCTTTCAATAAGTGCTCGATTCCCATGGTTTTTGACATCTTCTAGAATTTCAGTGACCAAACTGATAAGATTTTTGTCCACAATTGAAGAAGCACTAAAGCGTTCCAGATCTTTGAGCGTATCAGAATTATAACTTTGGTAGTTTAAATTAATATCCACTAAATT
>NHDJ01000035.1 GCA_002167265.1 Verrucomicrobia bacterium TMED56
TTGTCATCGTGTAGGCTTCGCAAAGAGCATAGGTGCGAATAGGGTGGGAGTAAGATCCCGCACCACCCTTGACTTCCCCATCTGGTGGAGTGCTGGTAATAAAGTCGATACCTTTCTGAACAGTTGGTCCGAAGGTGGGGGAATCTTGTAGTTCACAATGTCCAAGATATGCTAAAAGTGCCATTCCCGTCATGGCATTTCGGTCGGTCTTCTTGGGATTTCCCTGATCATCTTTGTCCTTATCTCCCCATCCACCGTCTTCATCCTGAACCGCCTTGAGCCAATTTAGGCCTCTCATGATCGCAGCTTCGGTAATGTCCTTACCCCCCCCAGACCGAAGTCGTTCAATCCTCTTCTTTGGATCACAGCGTTGCTGCATGGTTTTTGGCAAGGAAAGTCCGATCCCTTTTAACGCACTTTTCATGGCGTCATTGTTCATGCCGGCGTCTGACATGGAAGGGGGTGCTGCTTCGACAACGGGAGCCAAGTCCTTCACATCGAGTTCGTTCATATCTGGCAAAGTAATGTCAGATATCGCAGTGGTGCGGAAGGTTTGCTGTGCCTTGGGTTGAGCTTTCTTCTGCCGTTGCATTAATTTGACGACTTTTTTCTTCTCCTGATTTTGTTGAGCGGGTGCGGTGCCTGCGTCAGAAAAATCAGAATCTCCTTCGCCGGCCGCTGCCACATAAACAACAATATTCCACATCGCGATGAAGAATCCGAGGATCATGATAAGGGAAAGCAACAAACTATTAAGCAAGCGGTACTCCCGTAAATATTTGGCAAAGGCGCTCTCCAATGGAGGTGCCACCGTAATTTGATCTTCAGAAAAATCCTCCAGACTGGATTCATCTTCAAAGTTTTCGTAATCAGCTTCTTGATCCATAGGCGTTTTAGGGATAATCTTAAGACTACTCTCAATTAGATGGTATGGTCAAGCTTGCATCCTTGCAGAGAGTGGAATTCTGTTCCACAATCTTTAGCCATGAACTCAGATAGAAAAATAAACTTAACCATGCTAGAATTGACCTTAAAACTGTTAACTTTTTTATTTCTGGTTTTTTCCAATTCTTTTGGCGAGCAAAACCAAACAAAATTGCCTAAGCTTAAGAAAATATCTGAGTCAAGGTATAGGTTTGGACTTATCACATTAGACCAGAAAGGTCGTTACATTGAATTTGATGCAACTACAAATCAGACAAACGGATTGATCGAGTATGCTCTGGTTCACGAGTCCGGTAAGATTCATGAATCCTTATTCCGTACCAAGGTCCGTCCGCAGATAATACATGCTTGCCTGCTTCTGTTAAAACATCCGACAGCGAATGGATTTTTTGAGAATCTCTGGTCTGAAAATCCTCAAAATATTAAATTTGATAAAAGCAAAGTACGAGTGGAAGTTTCTTGGGATGTAAATGGTACTCAATTTCGAATGCCAATAGAGACTTTTGCTTTTAATAGTAAAAATCAGCAATCACTGGAAATCGGGGCCTTTGTTTTTACTGGTTCAAAGCAAATTGAGGGTGTTTATCTTGCTGAAGCAAGTGGATCCATCATAGCAGTTTATGCNGATGAGGAGGCGGTCATTAATAGCACTGACCATGACAGCAATAATGATGATGTTTGGTTGGCCCGACGAGAAAAGATGCCACTTTTAGAAGTTCCGGTAACGCTTCGCTTCCTCTTGCCTAACATTTAATGCGAGTCTAATATAGTAAGAATGAAATATCCTTTGCTTGCTCTTTTGTTCTTTTCTCCCTGCTTAAGTTGGTCAAAAACATCCCTTGATAATTTGTCTCTCAAACAGGAAATTGAACATGCTTTGGATNTGGGATTAAATTGGTTGAGTAAGGAACAAAATTCTTCCCATGGAAATTGGGGAATTGAAGAATATCCAGCCCTTACTGGATTAGCTGTAAGATCTTTTTTAGGTCACCCTTCAAATAAGGTACTACAAAAATATGAAAAGACTTTAGAAGATGGTTTAGATTTTATACGCTCTAAAATTCAGAGTGACGGTGGAATTTATGGTAAGGGCTTAGCCTCCTACAATACATCTATTTGTATGATGGCTCTAATGCAGGCCAAGAATATTTCTGACAGGCCAGTTATTGAGAAAGCAAGAAAGTTCTTGGTTAACCAACAATCCGATTTCGATCGAAAAGGAGAAAACGATAATATTTTCGATGGGGGGATAGGATACGGATCAAGATGGGCTCATTCAGATTTGTCCAATACTCATTTGGCTATGGAAGCCTTGTTTTATGCAAAAAAAACCTTTGTGCAGAATGAGGGAGAGGAATTAGACCTTGATTGGGATGCGGCCATTTCTTTTGTGAGCAAGTGTCAAAATCTTCCTGCAACTAATCAAGAAGAATGGGTTAGCGAATATGCTGACGATAAAGGAGGGTTTGTCTATTTTCCCGGGAGTAGTATGGCAGGGGAACGAAAAAACCCGAATGGTTCAGTTGCCCTGCGTTCTTATGGAAGTATGAGTTATGCGGGACTGTTAAGCTTTATATACGCAGAAATGGATTCGAATGATCCACGGGTAGCTGCGGTTCGTAAGTGGCTTCAGAAGCATTACACGATTGACGAGAATCCTGGAATGGGTCCTCAAGGTCTTTATTATTACTACCATACTATGTCTAAGGCTTTGAGCCTTTCTGGAGTCACTTTGATTGAAAATGAAAAGGGAGAAGAGGAGGATTGGAGAAAGGAATTATCCCTCCATCTTCTAAACCTTCAATCATCAGATGGATCATGGGTAAATGAAAACGGGAGATGGTGGGAAAGAGATCCTGTGCTTGTGACTTCCTACGCGATGCTGACTTTGGAGCGTATTTATTTCACATTATAAGCAAATGGGTATGAGGAGATTTTGTATATTTTTAACCATAGCGGTAGCTTTTTCTTTGAAAATATGGTCCAAACCACAGGTTTCTCCAAACCTAGAAAAAGCGGGCAGTAAATTTATATATGGAGGATTACAAAAAGGTGACTCCAGGGCAGTGATTCATAAAAAATTGCGGGAAAATGGATTTATTCAAATATATGAAGAGCAGCAAAGCGGAGTTATTCGTTGTGCTGTTCGATGGGATGGGTTCAGATTCGAACTAGTCAGCAAACTAGAAAATGATCAATTAGCACTGTGTTTAATAGAAGGAAATAAGGGTTGGCAGGATTTTCACTATCATGATGTCGTTGCCAAGGAATGGGAAAGTTTACGGAACCGTTTAGTCCAATTGTATGGACCGCAAAGAAATAAATCTGATTTTCCAGAACTTCATTCCATTCCTCTTAATGATCTGGGTGGAGTGGTTACGGATTCTTGGCAACTTTCTGATCGTTTAGTTGTGTTATCCGTTCGAAGATATGAATTGAAAGATTGCTGCACCGATCAGATGCTGGAGTTTTCATGCTGTACCTTGTTGACTAAGCCGAATAGCTGACTTTTAGGTTCTGAAATTTTCAAATCATGGGAATCTTTTCAAAATTTAAGAGTGGATTTAAACGCGGGGCTGATGCATTACAGGGAGCATTATCCAGGGTAAGCGGAAGGGCAATTTTAGATGAAGAGGATTTAATGGTGCTTGAGGAAGCTCTTTTCGCCGGTGATTTTGGAGTCGAAAGCACGGAGGAAATAATTAGTGAGATTCGAGATGCTTACCAGAAGAATAAAAGTTTGCGTGGAGAACAGATAAACAACTTAGCTCGCGATGTTTTACGAAAGATTTTGGCTGGATCAGAGGGTATTATTTTAAACGAGTCTCAAAATAACCCTGAAGTTATCTGTTTAATTGGTGTAAACGGATCCGGGAAAACCACGACCTGTGCTAAATTAGGAATTAGATTCAAAAAGGAAGGTTCAGTCCCACTTTTAGCAGCGTGTGATACCTTCAGGGCAGCAGCAACCGAGCAACTTCTAAACTGGGCGGACCGCTTGGATCTTCAGATAGTTTCTGGACATCATGGTTCTGATTCTGCGGCAGTAGCTTACGATGCCTATTCTGCTTGCGAATCTAGGGGTTGTGATCGTTTGCTCATCGATACTGCGGGCAGACTGCATGTAAAGGATAACCTGATGGACGAGCTCTACAAACTGAAGCGGGTTTTGCAAAAGCGTAATCCAACAGCTCCTCATCATTCGTGGTTAGTAATTGATGGATCAACCGGAAGTAATGTGGTGGAGCAAGCCCGGGTATTTCACGAGAAATTCGGCCTAACCGGACTGGTGGTAACCAAGCTTGATGGTACATCTAAGGGAGGCGCTTTGGTTTCGATTTACCGAAAGATGAAACTTCCAATTTACTTTATTGGCTTNGGAGAAGGAGCAGACGACTTGCAACCTTTTTCAATTGAATATTATTTGGATTCAATTTTCCCGTCTGCGGAAATTGAAGCTAATGTGAATTAAATATATTGGGATGTCTGGAAAAAATAAATTCTCTGAGCTTGTGGTTAAGCTAGAAGACCGCAGTTATCCTATCGGAATAGGTTATAATCTTAAAACTAAATTCTTGGAATTGCACGATCGCTTTAATAATCAAAACCGGCCAATGGCAGCACTTGTGGACCAAGGAATTATTGAGTCTAACCCTACCTTTCTAAGTGAATTTTTAGAGGATGTACCATACCTGAAAATTGCTTCTGGTGAGTCATCCAAGTCAATATCCTGGCTCGGGAAGGCTTGTGACTTTTTGGCAGAAAATAAAATTGATCGTTCGGGTGTACTTTTTGCAATCGGTGGGGGAGTGACAGGTGATTTGAGCGGGTTTGTTGCTGCTAGTTATTTGAGAGGGATTGATTTAGTTCAAGTGCCCACAACTCTCCTTTCCATGGTTGACAGTTCTGTCGGAGGTAAAACCGGGGTAAATTTGAATGCCGGAAAAAACCTTGTCGGTGCATTTCATCAACCCGTTGAAGTTATCATTGACTTGTCAGTGCTTAAAACTTTGCCGAAAAGAGAATTCTCTGCGGGTATGGCAGAAGTTATAAAATATGGGATGCTTGGCAATAAAGGTTTGTATCAAAATTTGCAAAGAATGAAAGACCCCTTGAACCCATTGTCAGAAGATTTACCAGCAATCGTCCGCCAGTGCTGTGAGGACAAGGCAAATGTCGTACAAGCTGACGAGCGTGAATCATGCAGTATTCAAGGGGGAAGGGCATTGCTTAACCTCGGGCATACCTTTGCTCATGCCATTGAGGCAGTTTCTGGTTATGGCCAATATTTGCATGGAGAAGCCGTCTCAATTGGCTTGGTTTGTGCCACAAGACTTTCAAAAAAAATGGGGTATTGTGCCAATGATTCGGAAGAAGAATTACTTACTTTGCTTGGATCATATGGTTTACCGATTTGCTTACGAAAAGAGCTAAGCTCAACGAATCTCATGCAAGCCATGGCGAATGATAAAAAAGTGATTATGGGGAAATTACGCTTTGTGCTTATGAAAAAAGTGGGAATTTCATTTATCGAATCATCGGTGGATTCCAGTGATGTCTATGACGTCTTGGGTTCAGTGGGTGCGAATTAAATTTTATTTCTTTCGTGAATGTTGAGCAGGATGTAATTAAAGCTTATTTTGAAAGTAATGGCTTTCTTATTCGGCAAGCGGGCCAGAATATTGAAGGATTAAGTAAGAAAAAAAATGGGTTTCCGACTTTTGCTGTATTGAATCCATCCTGTCAGAAAAATGGGACAGATCTAAGCTTTCGCTTGTTTACAGGTGACATGATGCAAATTCATTTGGCTTTAGTTTCCCTGGTTGGATGGCAGGATACTTCTTTTTCACATTTGTTTTTGAATAGTGACGCCCGATTGATTAAATTTTTAACAAAAGAAGTTGTTCCAGATAGATTATCGGTTGGATACAACCCACAACCCGAATTTGCTGAATCGCGAATGGGGGAATTTAGGCGCCTTTTAGTGGTCCCCGCTCTTCCAAAAGCCGAAAATAAATGCATTGAATTATTCGCCTCATTTCAGGAAATGGGAGTACAAGGTATTTTTACGCTTAGTTCGGTTTTGGAAAACTTGCTTCGAAAAACCTTGAGTAATTCGATGCCCTCAAACCACTCGGTTTTTCACCTTTTGAAGATGCTCAAGGCCTATGACTTAGCAAGCGAACCACAACTTGATATTTTTAAAGTTTAGGAAAATGAGTACGGTCATACATTCATCGGCAATAGTAGAAGACGGAGTTACTCTAGGTACAGGTGTTAAAATCGGGCCATTTGCGGTTGTCGAAAGTGGTGCAGTTATTGGTGAAAAATGTTTAGTTGAGTCCCATGCTGTCGTGAAAGGTGGAGCTAGAATAGGCAAAAAATGTAGGATTGGCCATTTTTCCGTAGTGGCAGGAGACCCACAGCACCTGTCTTTCGATGTGGGTTTGAAATCGTATGTTCGGATGGGAGACGGTTGCAGAATTGGCGAAGGTGTTACTTTGCACCGTTCAATGTACGAAAATGAGTCAACTTCAGTTGGCCATGGAGTTTTTCTTATGGGCAATTCTCATGTTGCTCATGACTCCAAATTGGGAGATGAGGTTATTTTGGCAAATGGGGCACTACTTGGTGGACATGTTGAAATTGGAAGTTGTGCATTTATAGGGGGAGGCGCCGGTATTCATCAATTCGTTAGAGTTGGTGCGGGTGCAATGGTTGGGGGGCTTGCGGAAATTTCTGCAGATATTGGACCACATTTACTTGTGGTCGGCAGAAACGGTGTCTTTGGATTAAACATTACAGGTCTGAAACGAAGGAATACTCCTGCAAATGAAATTTTATTGCTAAAAAAATTATACAAAGAATTATTGATGGAACACGGAAATATTTCAAATAAGGCTAGGCTCCTGCTAAAGAGCGATTCAACTTATGAACTAACCTTTTTGGGCAGAGAATTTTTAGAATTTTTTACTGCGGGTGCTCGAGGGTTTGCAAGGCATTCTGGTAAATCCAACAAAATTCCAAAACAATGAGAGTCGGTAATGAAAACTTAGTCCGCCTTACTAAGGACGCAGGGGAGAAATTGTCAGATCTGATGACACGGGAAGGAAAAGGACCGTTTGTACGGATCAGGATAACTGGAGGCGGATGTAACGGCCTTTCTTACAAAATGAAATTTGTAGAAAATTCAAAGGATAAGGATATATTGGTGGAAAGCTCAGGCAAATCTGTTTTGGTAGATTCTAAAACTGCTTTATATCTTCGAGGCACGACTCTTGATTACTCCAAAAAGCTGGTTGGGGGAGGGTTTAAATTTTCCAATCCTAATGCAAAAGCCAGCTGTAGCTGTGGAGAAAGTTTTAATCTTTAAGGTAAGGATTTGAAAATAAGCTTGCTCTTAGTGGGTAATCATTAAAATAGATGTTTTTAACTATAAGCTTTTGATTACCCTAACACACAATTAACCACATGGTAAAAAAACCAAGTGGAAATAAGCGGCGACAACATAACCGCAATTACATTCGAAAAAACGACAAGATCCGAGCAAGAGAAATACGTGTTATCGGTCCGGATGGAGGAATGCTTGGTGTTATGGCGCCGGAAGATGCTCTTAAAATTGCAAAGACGCATGGTTTGGACTTAGTTGAAGTTGCCGCATCAGCGAGACCACCCGTTTGTAGGATTTTGGAATTTGGGAAATATAAATACGAACTTAGCAAGAATAAGCGTAATAAGGAAAAAACAGCTAAGCGAATTAAAGAAGCAAAGTTTCGGCCCCGAATAGAAGAGCATGATTACTTGACAAAAGTAAGGCGTTCGGAAAAATTTCTGCATCAGGGAAATAAACTTAAAATCACTCTTATGTTTAGGGGAAGGGAGATGGAACACATAGACTTGGGAATGAATCTTGTTAAGCAGGCAATTGACGACTTGGCAGGTGTTGGAAAAGCCGATGACCAACCAAAACTAAGTGGTAGGTTCATAATCGTGAATGTTTCTCCTTTACCCAAAAATCAAAGAAAACTTCGCTTTAATTCACTTGAAGACCTCGAAAGCGATGAACCCGATGACTCTTCAGATGATGTCGATGTTGAGGAGGAAGATACGGATATTGATTCCAACTCTGACTCCGAAAAATAATTTTCATCGGAACTTGTAAGCATGAGCTTCAAGTTATTTATATTAGTGGGGTTGGGAGGGGCTTTGGGTTCAATCAGCAGGTTTGTGATCGGCAATTTATTTACATGTTTTTCTCCTTGGACAACATTGTGTATTAATCTAGCAGGAGGTTTTACGATTGGATGCTTCCATGTTGTCTTCCAGAAACTTGCTTACCCGGAATTTTTCAGAGCTTTCTGGATGGTTGGAGTTTGTGGGGGGTTTACAACATTTTCTGCTTTTGGATTGGATTTCTACAAATTATTCCAACAGCAACAATATGCTTTTGGGATATTGTATATTTCAGTTAGTTTAATTGGAACAATTCTCGCTGTATTTTTGGGATTTAAATTCGCTTCAGTAACTTTTTATTCCGGATGACAACTTGCTATAGTCCAAAGCGTATGAGATAATATAAATAATGAACAAAATCATTTCATTATTTTTTGTTTTGTTCGTGTTGCCAGAATTTTTGACTCGTGCAGCCGTTTCTCCTCCAAATCCTTTTTTACGGCCAGGTTCCCTACAACCACCCCCGCCCAAAACTAATTCCTCTAAGCCAAAGCCTGTCCCGAAAAAAAACATGGCCAAGGAAATCGAGTTTCGTGGCTATTTTATCCTGAAAGGCCAACCCCACTTTTGTATTTTTAATAAGAAATCAAAGCATGGAGAATGGATTGCATTGTCAGAATTGACCTACGAGGAATTTAAAGCTCATGAATTTGATGAAGAGACTGAAATCCTCACTGTTTTGTATGAGGGAGATTCTTACGAATTGTCTCTTCTCCAAGGTGGTTCTTCGGTCGGATCTCCGGTTATTCCATCCTCATCGCCAGCACCAGTCAAACCTCCGCCCGTTCCTTCTGAAAATTCTACGCTCACGAGAAGTTTACCTCCAAAATATATGCCTCCCCGACCCACTAAAACTCCTGCCTTACCGGCTTGGTTGGTTAACCGTCGCAACCCTCAAATCAGTTCTTCTAGCAGCCCTTTGGGTTCAAGTTCAAATACAGGTAATTATCTAGGCAGCGTACCCAGACGGGTTGTTCCTAGTCTCAATCCTTCTCAAGAATCATTTCCATCAAATTTGAATAGTCCGAGTAATTCATTTTCCGGGACAACTTCTGCAAATCTTCCTGGAGAAGTAAATAACAGGGTCACAAGTAATNTTCCTTTAATGGATGTAGAAAATGGACAAAATTCACTTTCCACAATATCTCAAGANAACGAATTGGATTTGGACAGTTTGCCGCCACCACCACCTCCTCCAAATATTTCGCCTCCAACTCCTCCGCCAAATATACTGCCTTCTCGTGAGAATTAGGCTAATTTTAATTTATTTTCTATTTTCCCCACTTCAAAACCAATTTGTTTTTGGACATTTTGAGCGCAGGCTAGGGAAGCTCGAAAGCCAGACATGGGAAAATCATTTAGCATTGGGAACAAACCAATTTCCATTTATTGCTTCCAGTGGTATTCCTGATTTTTCTTCAGTTGGTGCGTTAGTTTCTGATGATGGAATTTTGGGTACTGCTACTTTGATTGCTCCTAATATTGCGATAACTGCTGCACATGTTTTAAAGAATCGAACTAAGGATCCATTACCTAATCCAAATGAGTGGCATTTTATTTTACATAATGACTTTGAATCAGCTCCTTCGAATGTACGTTATTCTATAAATAAATTTATTATTCATCCTGATTGGATATCCCGACAGCAAGAGTCTCCGCCTTTGGGTGATGGTGACAAATTTGGTGCCGACCTTGCTATCGTTGAGTTGACTAACTCTACTACAGTGGCAGAACCAGTTCTCCTGCCGAATGGACATTCTTTGATAGTTGGACAAAAAATATATGTCGCNGGATATGGTAATCTTGTAGATGGAGAGTCTGGTACTCAAAATCTTGGAAATTCTCGAAGGATGGCGGGCGAAAATATTGTTGATAGAGTTGTGCAGGAAATTGTCATGAGTTCAAACACTGTTTCTGAAAGCGGAGGGCTTTTGGCATTTGATTTTGATTCCCCTAGTGGTAATTCCAATCGATTGGGTTCTGAATTTGAGGGATTTGAAAATTTGCCGATCGGGAAAAGTGACTCTTTTCCGATTGAGCTGGAGGCAAGTACTGCTGAAGGTGATAGTGGTGGTCCTATGTTGGCTAGAGTGAACGACAAATGGCGAGTATTTGGAATAGTTTCTTATGGTTCTACGGACTCCACATATGGTGATATCACTGTATTGACGCGTTTGAATAATCATTTGAATTGGATTCGTACCTATCTTCCGGCTTGGCCGTCTGCTCGGATGGTTAATCATTCGGGTTGGTTAGAGTCGGACTGGTTTGGTTTTTTTCGCAGATATTCCTCTGGGTGGAATTTTCATGCCGAATTGGGTTGGTTTTGGAGTGCTCCCAAGGCTGATGATTCGGTCTGGATTTACCTCAACCATCTAAAGTGGTTGTGGACTTCCCGTGATGCTTTCCCTTATCTATATTCCTACACGGATGGGGACTGGTTATATTTTAAAAAAGACGAAAATACAGAAGACAAGTGGCAGGTTTACCATTTTCTAAATTCACATTGGTCAAATTATCTAAATTAAATATGATCTAGACGCATCCATAGCGAAAACCTCAATAATTTATCCTTTGATTCAACCAATTTTCACAATTTTTAAAAAACGCGAACTTCTTTGGCAATTTCTGGTTAGAAATGTTAAATCCAGGCATCGTGGTAGCTTTCTCGGTGCACTCTGGCTCATCTTTAACCCCTTGTTGATGCTTGCCCTTTATGTTTTTGCATTCGGTGTAGTTTTCGGGGGACGATTTACTGATTCCCCTGCTGAAACAACTTTAGACTATGCGTTGGGAGTGTTTCTCGGATTGAGCGTATTGGGACTGGTGTCAGGTGCAATCGGTGGATCTCCGGGAATTATAGTTGGACAGCCCAATTTTGTAAANAAGGTTGTTTTTCCATTGGAAATTTTACCTGCGGCCATGATGGGTGCCTTGTCGTATGATCTATTGATTGGGTTCTCTCTATGTTTGGCTGGGGTAGCTGCATTCGGTCCAGGGGTCGGATTTGCTGCACTATACACCCCATTAATTTTGGGTCCAGTTTTTCTTATCGCACTCGGATTATCCTGGTTTTTTTCTGCCCTCGGAGTGTTCGTCCGGGATATTGGTCAGTTGGGATCTTTCCTTGGTCTGGGTTTGCTCTATGCAAGTGGGGTTTTCTACTCTGCAGATAAAGCAGAAAAGACTGCACCAGCTGTTTGGCAATTTCTTCAGTGGAATCCACTATTGCAAATAATTGACTCTCTTCGTCAGGTTATTCTTTGGAATGGAAACCCAAATTGGATGCTCATTGGTTATGCGTGGTTGTTTGGATTATTTACCCTTTTATTTGGAGCATGGTTCTTTAATCGGTTAAGACCTGCTTTCGCAGATGTTCTTTAGTCAACATACAGATTTTTGACTAATTCTGACCATGAGTGGGACAGCGCCCATTCCTTACCATTTTCACCCAGCCGTTTTCTTAATTCTTTGTCGTGGATTAAATCGCCCAATTTATTGGTTAGAGATTCTAAGTCATTTGGGTTTGCTAGCAGTCCAGTTTTTTCATCCAGGACTGAATCTTCAACACCTCCTGTACAGTGTGCCACGATTGGTAAACCATGTGCGGATGCTTCAAGGAACACCAAGCCAAAACCTTCTATACTTTTACTTTTTGGCATTGGAGTTAATGCGAAAATATCTGACATCTTGTAGAGAGAACTTAATTCTTCACTCGAAATATCCCCCTTAAATATTACCTCTCCTATAAAATCATCCTTTAATCGGATTAGCTTTTCCAAAAAGTTTTTTTTGGTGGGAGGACCTGCAAATGTTATTTTAATTTTTTCTTGTGTCGATTGAGGAAGCTTGATCAGGGCATTAAGTAAGCAATCCTGCCCTTTTCTTGGATGAATTCTTCCCACACATAATATACTTATTTGTTCTGAACCAACCCTTTCGGTTTCTTTGCTGGGGGAAGTGATTACTCTTCTTGCAGGAGCACCTGGGAGGCAAAGGATACGACTCTTTATTTCCGGAAAAATCTTGGTTAGTTGAGTTCGGTTGTATTTCGAAAGCACATGAATTTTTGTGCACTTTTTCAAGAACTTTTTGAACATCCATTTCTCAAAAGGGTTGGATGTAAATCGTAAGAGTTCAGAGCCATGAATAGTGGCTAGAAANTGGTATTTTGAAGAAATTAACCAACCAAATCTTATGAAGGCTCTCAAGCTTCCCGGTTCAGCAATGTGAATTTTCANTCCCTTAGATTCGGTTTTTAATCTTCTNATGGTTTCACGAATCAATTTGAATGATACGATGAATCCTTGTCCGCCTTGGTGTGGAAGAAGATTCACCGTCCCGACTTGAGGATTTTTTGAGTATTCAGGGGCCCATACTTCTAAATTCAATCCGCCATCCAATGCTGAGTTGGCGATTTCTTCACAGACTATACCTGCTCCACCTCTGTAAGGTGGATATTCGTGGGTAATCAGAATTATCTTGGAGGTATTCACAATGATGGCATATACATAGTCCTATCTTATCTTGAGATCACAACTTTATTCAGAACTGCAAAATATGAATTCTAAGAAGGTATTAATAACTGGAGGCACCAAAGGCTTGGGTCGTTCATTAGCAGATCTTTTTATCGGAAATAAATATGAAGTATTTTTAACAACCAGAAATGGACTCACTTCATCTGAAGGAAATAAAAGATTTAAAATTCTAAAGTTAAATTTGGCAGAAATTGAATCGGTGAGTTCCTTTGGTGATAAATTCATTGAAAATTATGGTGTGCCAGATGTTTTGATTAACAATGCCGGTTATGGAGCATTTTTTGAATGGGGAAACTTTGATACCACTCAAATTATTGAGCAAACGAATGTTCTGTTTTTAGCACCTTCAATACTTTGCAAGAAATTTGTTCCAGCGATGGCAGATGTTCAAAAGGGAACAGTCATTAATATTACTTCTCTCGCCACCATATATCCTCTTCCCTACATGCCAATATATAACTCATGCAAGTCTGCATTATCTTCCCTCACTCAATCCCTTGCACTGGAATATCCAAACTTTCCTCGTTTTATGGACTTTCGTTTGGGCGACATAAAGACAAATTTTAATAAATCNTCAATCAAGCAAGATGCCCTTTCTCAACCNGAAAAGATGCGCCTATGCTGGAAGCAAATTGAGAAACAACTTAACGAATCTCCCTCCCCGGAAATCGTAGCAGGAAACATATTTAAAGAATACTCCAAAGGGAAACATGGGGTTTTTTATGGTGGAGGAATCATTCAGTCAAGAATTGCACCCTTGTTTAGACTTTTTTTAACCCACAAGGGCTTGAGATTTTTGTTGCAAAAAAGATACTTTACTTAAAACACTCAAAGCTATTTTATAGATATCTTACCGTCTTACCCCGATACCCATTGTACCCTTTATGAATACAAAAAAAAGTCTTTCTTCGTTATACATTTTAATATCTATCGGATTGTGTAACTTTACTCTAGCTCAGCAACAAGCTGAAGTTGTATCCACCTTTTCTCAAGGCACCTCAGACAGCAACTTCACCAATCACAATGTTGGCGGCAATACCGATGGTATCTTTACGGATCACAACCATTCCGGACCAATTGAGGCTCCGGATAGTTTGGTTGGTCTTGAAGTGGATATTCATGATATTGAGAACTTATCCAATGGGGAGCTTTTGGATTTAGGAGTTCAACGAGTTTCCTTCGGGCAAAATGAAGTGAAATCTTTTGAAGGTGAAACCCAGCAATACGAATTTGAGCCTTATTCTTACGAAAAGTTGTCCCCCACTAATGCAGTTTTGATGATCAACAACGAAAATGGTAGAGTTGTAATAGAACTTATTTTCGTTGAAAATGGTTTTGGCGAAGGAATTTGGAATGAACAAGACGGTAATCAGTCCTACAACGGAACTTTAACTTTTCACATCATTGGGGAAAATAACCAAAGCGGATCGAACGGAAGCAATTTAGACGGAAACCATACGGTTCCTGACCCTGGAGGCATAGGATATGATGTGGACGGATATTGGCCGGCGGGGGTTGCCCGAGATGAAATTCTAACTCCTGAAAGTATTGAACAAATTTACATCCTTATGCTTGGTAAAGATGCCAGTCATGAAGACATTGCTCATTGGATGAGTGCAGGGCAAACCACCAACGATTTGGTAGCAGCTGGCCAAGGTCATCCGGATTTTCTTCATGGTGACCAAAGCAACACAGATGGAGAAGCTATAGTATCAGGACCTGAAGGCGGAATTTATGATGATGAAAAAGAATTCGAACCACTTCCCCTTGCAGATGTTGAAGATTTTGTGATGGAATTTATCTCCAAAATCCCTGATCTGGAGGGCTTAAAACCTGTTCGTGCTCAGAAAGTATTTGATGCAATTAGTGAAACAAGATTTATTTATGAAGTCGCCATTGAACGCGGACTTAGTTTATATTTTAACAATAATAAGGAATTTATTCATGCAGGTTTGTCCGACGAGTTTGCAGAACCTGATTATGAGTTTGTAACAGATTCAAGTATCATCGCTGATATTTCCGCAGTTTTGTCTCAGGAACTACCTGATGTTGCTGCAACTGCCTTAAATATTTTAGAAGTGGAAAAAGAGTTTTCTTCAATTGAAGGAAATGAATATGTTTACAATGCTATATTTGATTTCAACGGAACTGAATATGACGCCCACATATCAGCTAATTTTACCATTTTTCTGATATCAGAAGATGATGGACATCAATTTGTTGATGAATGGCGTCCAGTAACATTACCCGATAGTGCAAAAGAGCATATTCTTCAAAATTACAGCGACCTCGTCGGTCCCGATGCCAATTATCATGTTGAAGAGCGTCCTTCAATTGACGGACAGAACAAAGAACTTGTAGCATTTCTGGACGATGGTACCGAGGTAATTTTTGATGAAAATGGTAGCAACCCCCGTGAATTTAATCCATTCAAGGATTTTGAGCAAAATTTGGATGCGGGTTTGAAATTTGATGCCTCACGGTCATCTGGTTTTGGCAATGCGAAAGTACAAATTAAAAGAGTTCCGTCGACAGACCAATCTGATCACGGAAGCATGCTATATCGTATTTCGCTGACCAATTCGGAAGATCTCTCCAGTGAAGAGATTGAGAATTTAAACCTTGCTGATCATATTGAACAGGGGCATGAGATAACTTTAACCTTTACTTACGAAGTTGGTCCACCCCGTTATTTAATCGCGAGTGCCAGCAATGTTTCTGGTTTTAAGCACCGAATGCCGGAATGGGACCGCCCTGGATCTTTTACGATTAAAGCAAAGTCGGTTGAGCCAGTTGCATCTGCTTCGAATACTGGCTCAATACTTTCTTCCTTTGGTCTTACAGTTGAAATGGGTGGAGAGCGTTTCTATGAGGGTGCTATTTTTGAGACAAATGTTATTAATTTGGATGTTGGTCCGGCAGTCTTGTCTTCTCCTTGGGACCCTGCCGCAAGCTTCAAAATAAATGGCGTTTCTAATCAAGAAGTGAAAGTTCGTGCATACCTTCCGAGGAGATTGCTCTCAGGATATTATGGAATTATGGACCCGGAAGATGTCCGAGCCGCATTATTAGATGAAAATGGAACCCTGTCTTACATTACTGGCAGTGTTCGTGATCCAGAGGAAGGACTGATTTATGTTGGAAATTCATTTGAACGTATGCCATTTAAGGGTTTTGAACAGTCCACTCAGGAATACAATCCGGGTCCTGTAATGGGAGATGAAGGTAGGGACTACCTTTTGGATGATCTTGAATTTGGAATTAACTCAGGCACTGAACCTGCGTCTCAACCAGATGGAAATTCTGAATCCAATGAATCTTTAATTAACGGAGTCGGGGAGTCCAAGTTTGATTTCAATGGTGATGGATTTGCCAGTTCATATCTTGAAGTAAGCTTTAGAGCAAATGTCTTTCCTTGTGAAATACAAATAGGAGATCCTTTTGTTGATCCATTTGCTAATTTAAATGATTCCGACTTTGGTTCAGTATCGGGTACTGTAACAGACGACAATAATAATTCTTTGGACGAATTTGATGTGTGGTTCTTCAAGGTGCCCCAAGCCGGTCAGGATCTTTACAGCGGTGAACCAGTCTTCTTTGATTTGGAAAGGGGCGGGAACGGAACTTATACCGCGAACTTGCCTGCCGGTGAATATCATGCGGAAGCTTTTGCATATGATCACGAGACAGACACACCCTACAGACCAATGCTTGCAGGAGGTTTTGAAAGCCCAACCATCTTCACAGTAGAAGGAAATACCACATCAATCACTGGAGTTAACTTTTCACTGGAAGCTGAATATCGTATGTCCCAGGAGTTTGCTGAAGTTCAGGGAACTGTTACTACAGCCGGCGGTGGAAAAGTGGAACATGTGTTTTTTGACCTTTTCCCAGTTTTAGATGGAGTTCGTCAAACAGACTATCCTGTCCATTCTTTCGGAATTGATCGCGAAGGGAAAATAAAAGGAATGGCACCTGTTGGAACATTTGAGGTGGAGGCATTCTCGCCGGATAATTCATATTATCTAGACGCTCCATTGGATATGAATATTTCTGCTGGTCAGATGAACGATCTTGGTACGATCCAAATGTTAGAAAAACAATTAGTTACAGTTAGGGGGTCAATCTCTGACAGTTCCTCCAATCCGATATGGGCTGAAATTGTATTTATTGATCCAAGCAATCCGGAGGACCGTTTTTGGCCGATGTGGGACGAGTCTGTCACCGATTTAGCGGACGGAGACTTTGCCGTAAAAATTCCAGAAGGAAACTACCAAATTTTGGCTGAAAGATTTGACGGAATGTATCAGTCTACATTTTATGATGCTGATAGCAACGGAACTGCGGATACAGTGTCGGTTAATTCAGACATTACAGGGATCGATTTTGTATTACAATCCCGTCCTACCGCTACGGTTACCATTCAACTTTTAGACAGTAATGGATCTGCTCCGGTTAAATATGCCTGGTTTGACTTTTTCGATGCGGAAGATGAATACGCACCAATTGTGTTTCCACATCTCGGAATGATTGATTTTGAGTCCGGTTCGTTTGATGGAAATTACACTTTAAGCGTGCCTGGAGGCAGTTACAAATTGTCAATCGGTGCCCCTGAATATGAAGGTGTTTTCAGAGTCTTAAATGAGGCGGGCCAAGTGGCCTGGCAAAGCTCCACATGGGAAGATTCCAGTGCACTTACTCTTACAGATGGGAATTCAACCGCATTGGGAACTGTATCCATGAAGGCTTTTGAATTCTCGGAAGCTGAACTTTATGGATTCGAATGGCTTGAAGAAGGAGAAGATCTTGCGGGAGGTACCACTATCACTGGAACGGTTAAGACTTCCTCGGGAATTGCTGTACCCAAGGCTCGAATTATCGCTCACTCTGTTGACTATATTTTCTGGTTTGATCATGTTCAGACTAGATCTGATGGTACTTTCGAACTTAAGAATCTTCCAGATAATGAATGGGTAGTTTTTGCTGAACCACCCTTTGATTCGGAAACTTTCCAAGGATTTAGGGAATCGAATGGAACTAATCTTTCAACACCAACTGATGCGAATCAGTCGCTAAACTTGGTTCTGCAGGGTTCCAATGTCTTTGGTCGAATTTTATTTCCTAAGAAGAATCGTACATCAGGCGAAACCAAGAATCAAGGTCTAGGGAATGCATTTGTATGGGCTTATAAAGATGAGGACCAAGATGGTGAACCTGACTGGGATGATGACATTATTGCAGGCACAGCAATGCTTTCTGAAGCGTTTGGGGAAACCGACAAAAATGGATTTTTCTCCTTTTATCTGGAAGAAGCCGGAAAATATTCTCTTAGAATTGATATTCCAGGACAGTTGTCTGCGCTTACGCCAGACCCGATAGGATTTACCCTAAAGAACCCTAGTGAAAGTATGAAACTTGGAAATGCGATTAAAATTGATTGGAAATCCGATGTTCGTGCAACCGCCTTTGACATTGAACGAAAATCATCCACTGCCTCCTCCTATGTAAGTCTTTTTGCAGGTGACAACAACTCATCGAAGCCAAGTGCTCAGGGTAAAACTTTTGTCGATCCTACCGTTCGTCCCGGTGAGACCTACAACTATCGTGTTGTTGCGGAAACTACGAGCGGACAGGTAACCTTGGATACATCTAAAGTAAGAGTATCCGAACCGATTATTTATCTTGCTCCACCAAGTAAGACAATATCAGGTCGTGTAGTAGATGGAGCCAACTCTCCAATAGCTAATGCAGAGGTAGTCGCATGGCGTGAAGAAGGGGAGGGTTGGAGCTCAACTTTTACTGAAGATGACGGTTCATATGAGCTTACCGCTGGTCCAGGTAAATGGGAGATCACGGTTTATCGTCCGTATGATACAAAAGTGGATTGGCTGTACGATTCGGCACCCAAGCGTGTAAAGTTCCTTAGTGGATCTACAAAGGAAACCAAAACCAAGAATTTTACGGTTTCAAGAATGTCGGGCGGAAAGATTGTTGGAATGATTAATTTGCCCAGTGGAGTTACTGCGGACCAACTGTCACAGTATGTTATGATTGATGCCTTCGATCCCGAAGGGCGTGGAAACTGGAGCCAACCTGAATCAAATGGAACTTTTGAAATTCCGTTGCAACCCGGTGAGTATGAACTCTCCTTGTGGATAGATCCTCAACTTAAAGGATTTGGTAGTCCACCGATTAAATTTGTTCGGATTGGCACTGGAACGGTTGACATTGGTACATTGGATTTAACGAGCCGTGACAAAACTCTTTCAGGAACCGTGAAAACTTCATCTGGAACGGCACTTCCAAATGTAGAGGTTTGGGCATGGAGTGACCAAGGCGGATGGGTTTCGGACACAACTAATATTTCCGGAGAATATTCACTTTCTGTTTCCCCCGGTCGTTGGGAAGTTGGTTACGATTTGCCAATGATAGAAGATGGAAGTGAGCCGCCCTATCTTTCAAGCCCTCCGAAAAGGCTTAAGATTAAAGACAATGTAACTTCCAGCACTCTTGACTTTACCGTCCGTGAAGCGGGAGCACGTGTTTCTGGGGTGGTCTATGGTCCCAATGGCAACCCTGTATCTGATTTAGGAGCTTGGGTTTATGCACGGGAGTACAACTCTGGTTCAACAGATGGTTTTGATGAGATTCTTGCCGAAGTCCCATTATCATCGAAGGGAACATTTACTTTCCCAGGTCTTCCAGGGGATTACATGGTGGGTATATGGATCCCTCCCGGGGCTTCTTATGGATATGTTGAGGAAAAACTCTACAAAGTTGAAGTTAATGGAGGTACGACTGTTTTGAAGGACGCAAACGATCAGATTGTCAATCAAGCATCCTTTACTCTTTCTCAAAATGATTCTGTTATATCGGGAACTTTCAAGTTAAGTGGTCAGGCTGTTTCTGGAATCACTGGCGAAGTATACGCGATTCGTGTCGACGGTGAAGGTTGGCAATCTTCTGCGATTGAAGACAACGGAACCTACGAACTTGTACTTGCAGCTGGAAATTGGGCTCTTGATTATTACATTGAGGCGGATGTATCTGACCGGAAGATACCCCGAACTCCTGCCGAGCCTACGATTGTTAAAGCGTTGCAATCCGGCTCTGTAGTTCAGGATTTTACTCTAACCACTGCTTCAGCTTCCATTTCAGGTAAAGTTGTTTACGAATCAAACAGTTCTGCAGTCGTTGAATCAACTCTCTATGTCTGGGCTTACCGGGAGGGATCAGAGTCCCGTAAGGAATATTTCTCTGAAGTTGAAACCGATGAGAATGGTACTTTCTCAATATCTGTTCTTCCGGGAGGAAAATATGATGTAGGTGCCTGGTTGTCGAAGGACTTGAGGGATCAAGGGTTTTTGGATTCTTTGGTAATTATGGCAAACCTTTCATCAGGAAGTGTATCTGATCTGAACCTTACTATCTCCAAGCCAAGTGTTGATAATTTCATATCTGGCACTGTTTTGGACCCGACAGGAAACGCGGTGACTGATGCGGTTGTTTATGCTTGGTCTGACGATGGTCGTGAAGCATATGTAGAGACAGACGCGAATGGTTCTTACTCCCTATTAGTCCCCGAAGGTGCAGTATGGCATGTTGGTGCAGAATACGCTCTGATTGACGAAAATGGTTCTGAATCTTTCTTCTCCACGGATATGGAAGTGGATGTAAATCTCAAGAATTCTGCATCAAAGGATAGCTTAAGCTTAAATCTAGCTGCACCCGATTTTGAAATTCCGGATGGTGCCAGCGTTACCTTTGACCCAACAATGGATTTTGTTACTCAGCTACCAGATGGTACGGAGTTAACAATTCCAGGGGGTGCCGCTAATGTTGATTCTAGTGTTACTGAAGTGAGGATTGTGATTACTCCGACTGCCAAAGGGCTTTCCAAAAGTGCTGATGAGAAACCGGCAGACTATGGGTATTCTGTTGAACTTTTTGACAATAAGGGCAAGAAAGTTGAAGGTAATTTTAAGAAAGATGTGATTCTTTCGATCCCCGTGGATGTAAATGCGACTATCGCAAGTGGAATGGACATCAATAATGTTGAAGCCATGTACTATTCGACCACAAAAGATGCTTGGGATAAAGCAAAGACCAGTACATGGGATAAAAACAGTAGTACTTTGACCATGACCACTGACCACTTTACTACTTTTGCCGCCGTTTCCACACCGGATGTTTCTGATATCAGTTCTGGTCTAGCTAAAATTGATGACGGTGCTAAAGGTGACTGGTATACCCTTAATTGGTTAGGTTATTTCTACGATGCTTCCGGAGGCTGGATTTTCCATACCGAACTTGGATGGCTTTACGCCAAGGCTGCGGATAGTGGGAACTATTGGTTCTACGACAGTCAACTTGGTTGGTTGTGGACTGGTCCTCAGTATTTTGACAGTACCTCAAGTAACAAAGCATACTTCTATTCCGTATCTGAAGCAGGTTGGTTGTATTTCGAATATTCCAACGGACAGAGGAAATTTTACTCCTACACTAACTCTAACTGGTCTACCCCAAGTCAATAATCTTTTGCAATATCTGCTTGCTTTAAAATCTTTTTAACTGCAACTTTTAATAAAATATGAAAACCCTCGCTCTATTATCATCGATTGTATTTTTGACTTATTATGCTTCCGGACAAGGCCCTGCCACTTGGGATCAAAATACAGCCTACACGCACACATCTATTGTTATAAATGGTACGACTACCTATATAACGAAACAAGATGTACCCGCCGGCACTCTCATTACTTCCACCACATACTGGGAGTCCCTTGACAACCAAGTTCCAACGACCACTCCATCTGGAGCAGATAGTTTAACTGCACCTGACCCAACTGAAGTCGAGAACTTGACCGTGCCTGAGAGTAACACAACTCAAAATGCTCGATTGGTCAGTGTCAGTGTAAGAGGACAGATTGGTGCGGGAGATGACAAGAGAATCATGGGATTTATTCTATCCGCAAGTGGAGATGTCTTGATGAGAGGAATTGGGCCGACACTAGCCGAATATGGATTATCAGCTTCTTCTTTGCTACCTGATCCTAAAATCAGTCTGTTTAAATATAACGATGCTACTAATATTTCTCTTGGTAGTACTGCTGTAAGTTCGGGTGATAACGATAACTACACATCCAATAGCAACCTTACTGCAATTGAAAGTGCCAGAACATCACTAACCCCGGTGGTTAGCTTGAACGCCGTACAGGCAATTTCTTTACCCACCTTGTCAACAGGTTTTTACACTTGCCAGGTTGAAGATGTTGGAGGAGGAACTGGAATTGGGGTAGCAGCAGTTGACCTTGTTAACTCCACCACTGCAGCCTTTACTCACTTATCCTCTAGAGGTCCTGTTTCCACCGGAGAATATATGTTTGGAAGTTTCCAAATAACGGGCACTGGCAGCAGAAAAATCTTCATTCGTGGTCGTGGACCCTCCTTGTCCGCATATGGAGTACCAAATGTAATGGCAGATACAAAGATCGTTCTCTACAAGTATGTCAATGATCCGAATGATGACCAAACGGTAAATCCAGCACAACTTGTTGGTGAAAACGATAATTACACAACCAATTCAAATGCAGCTGAAATACTTTCTTTTTCTACTTCCCTATATGGATGGCCACAAATTGAATCAACAGAGGCAGCAATTATTATGGATTTAGCACCTGGTTACTATTCAGCACAACTTCAGTCGAGTTCTACTGCCAACGATGGCAATGGTTGGATCGGAATTGACGATGTGACTAGTAACTAAGAACCCTTTATCGAAATGGTTCCGAGTGGAACCGGTTGTAAATTTGTTATGTTTTGGGTCTAGCAATGGTTTTATCCAATGATTTACCAAGTTTAAATTTTAAACCCAAATATCTTTCAGATGTTAGCAGTTGGCATGAACATTTACATTTTGCGTATGATTTAGTTGCCAAAGTTTCACCTAAAAACATTGTCGAGTTAGGGGTTCATTATGGAGACTCTTACTTTACCTTTTGTCAGTCAGTAAAAGATCATGAAATAGATTGTCGCTGTTTTGGAATCGATACTTGGAAGGGAGAAGAACATGCCGGCCGTTATGGTGAGGAAGTTTGGGAAACGGTTATTGAGTATAATAATGCAAACTACCTAAATTTTTCCAATTTGATTCGCGGGACATTTTCATCTGCAGTTTCAAACTTTAAAGATCACACAATTGATATTTTGCATATTGATGGTCTTCACACCTACGAAGCAGTAAAAAAGGACTTTTATACTTGGATTCCTAAAGTGAGCCTAAATGGTATTGTTTTGATTCACGATATTGAAGAGTTTAGAGATGATTTTGGCGTGCATGAACTTTGGCAGGAAATTCAGAAAACATACTCTTGTTTTAGCTTTAATCATGGACACGGACTTGGAGTGGTTTTCAAAGAAAGCAAAAAAAGGGATATTGATTTTTATTTTACTAAATTCAGTGACAACATTTTAGACTCCGCATATTATCAAGCAAAGGGCGAATCCCTAACCTTAGAGAAGGAGAGAGATTCTTTGAAACATAAAAATATTTCGCTGATTGCCGAGTACGAAATTATTAAAAAAAGCAATGAGAGTTTAGTCTGTGCTCTTGAAGACCAAAAACTATTGACTGAAGATTTAAAATCGGAAGTGGAGGAGTCTGAAACTCTTTTGGTCGATATTCAAAATAACCTCTCTAGCACAGTTCATGAAAATTTGTTGCTCCTTGATAAGCTTAAAAGAATAAAACATTCTCTATCATGGAAAATTACTAATCCGTTAAGATTCTTAAGACGAAAGTTCATTGATCCATTTCAAAGAGATAAATCATTTTTTGATGCAAGATTATATCTTGAATTAAATCCCGATTTACAAGAATCCTTCGGTAATGATTTGGAAGGGGCTGCATCACATTTTTTAACTATTGGAAAAAAAGAAGGAAGACAGTTTTTACGCCCCCAATTGTCCAGTCGTTTAAATTATAAAGAATGGATACATGAATATGATAAGATGGAAGGTTCTATGATCGAGAAGTTTTCAAAAGAATACACTGAATTAAAAGAAAGACCCTTGCTTTCTGTGGTTGTTCCTGTGTTTAACACTCCTCCCAAAATTCTCTTGGAAACAATAGACTCAGTAAAAAGACAAATTTATGAGAATTGGGAATTAATTATTGTGGATGATGATTCTAATCGTTCAGACATCATTGAAACATTATCAGAACTTCAAGACTATGATAAACGCCTAAAAATAATTTTCAGGGATGAAAATGGACATATATCTGAAGCCTCTAATACTGGTTTAGAAAATGTATCGGGTGAGTTTGTTCTTTTCCTTGACCATGATGATCTTTTGCGGGAGCACTCTTTGCTTCGCTTTGCACAGACTCTTAATGAAAATCCTACTTGCAAGTTGATTTATTCAGACGAGGACAAAATTAATTCGCTTGGAAAAAGGGTGGATCCATATTTTAAACCAGACTGGAATCCTGATCTTCTATTAAGTCAAAATTATATCTGTCATTTATGCTGCATTAATGTTGATTTGGTAAGGGAGATATCCGGATTTAGAAAAGGTTATGAGGGATGCCAAGATTGGGACCTTTTTTTAAGAGCAACGGAATTATTAAATGAAAATGAAATATTTCATATTCCGGAGATTCTTTATCATTGGCGAAAGGGAGGGGGTTCAACTGCTTCTGGGGCAAAAGCCAAGGAATATGTGTTCGAGAATTCCATAAAAACCATAGAGTCTGCCCTAGACAGAAGGAAAATTGAAGCTGAAGTGGAATTATCAGATGAATCAAATAATTACATACGAATTAAATATAATATCTCAAAAATTCAACCTCTTGTTTCTATAATTATTCCAACTAGAGACTACCTAAAATATTTAAGAGTGTGCATTGAGGGGGTTCTGACTGGAACTTCTTACGAGAATTTTGAAATTCTTATTTTAGATAATGAATCAAAAGATAAATCTACTCTCGACTATTTTGATCAGTTAAGTAACGACGAAAGAATCAGAATAATTAAAACACCCGGTAAATTTAACTATTCAAAAATTAACAATTTAGGGGTGACATATGCAAAAGGTGAACTTTTGCTATTTCTCAATAATGATATCGAGCCTATCTCGGATAATTGGCTGACTGAAATGGTCAGCCATGGCATTCGTCCAGAAATTGGTTGTGTGGGAGCTAAACTTCTTTATCCCAATGACACCATTCAGCATGGAGGGGTTGTTTTGGGACTGGGTGGTCTGGCAGGTCATGCGTTTAAAAGTTTTCCGATGGATCATTCAGGTTATAAAAACCGATTATGCCTTGTTCAAAATTACTCCGCAGTCACGGCAGCCTGCCTTTTGGTAAAAAAGAAATTATTCGAGCAAGTCGGTGGATTTAATGAAGAGAATTTACAGGTTGCATTTAACGATGTTGATTTTTGTTTAAAAGTCAGAGAACAAGGTTTTCGAAATTTATGGACACCTTTCGCATTACTTTATCATTTCGAGTCTGCATCTAGAGGAGATGATTTAAGTCCCAAAAAGCTTAAGAGGTTTAATAAAGAAGCTGAATATATGAAGAAAACTTGGAAAAACGAATTATCTTTCGACCCTGCATATAATTCAAATCTCACATTAGACAGAGAAGATTTTTCTTTGGGTCTTCCTCGTTCCAGAAATTGAATGATTTATTTTAAAAATACCTATTTGTGACAACTCCTCTCTTCATTTCAAAACGGAATCAATTTTACCATAAAATTAGTGGAAAGGGTTTGGAGATCGGTGCTTTTGAACATCCCGCCTGTCTACCTGAAAATTGTGAGGTGGTATACTGCGATGTAATTTCAAATGAAGAGGCAAAGGCTTTCTTCCCCGAGGTAAATCATACTTCATTAGTTTCTGTTGATCAAATAATCGACCTTGATCATGAAGGTTTAAAGATATTTGAAGATAGTAGCCAAGATTTTGTAATTATTAATCATGTAATTGAACATTTATTTGATCCAATTTCTGCAATCGTAGAATGTTTTCGTGTTCTTCGGCCAAATGGCTTTTTGATTTTGTCCGTACCGGATAAAAGATTTACATTCGACTGCAATCGACCGTTAACTTCAAACCAAGATATTTTCCAACGCGTAAAGCGAATACCTAAAGAACCTAACCCTGTAGATTATTTTGATATGTTGCAATTTGTTCATCCGGAACTTCTGGATGAATCTGCGGAAGTTAAGGAAGATGCTCTAAAAGGTTTTCATAGGAGAAGAGAGCATTTGAATATATGGACTGACCAAAGTTTCTTATCCTTTATCGACGAAGTTTTGCACCAGAAAAAGATTAAATCAATACTTACAAATAAGGTTTTATCCAATGAAAACCAATTTGAGTTTTTCGGTATTTGGAAAAAGCTACTTTAATCATATTGAAAATTTTAGATAGATTAAAACTTCGTTATTTTTCCAATGGCTATGGTTCAAAAGAATTTGACGCATTTATGCGCAAAGAGACTTTTATATTTGATATCTCATATGCAAAAACAAAGGTTGAAATTTTTGGGGAAAAATATCTCGATATTAATTCAAGAACGGGGGGTGTTTTTTGCTTTTTGCATTATGGAAGTTTTTTTCTCTCGGGAGTTGCATTAGTTCATTTATTAGGAATCAAATATACTGCGGTTGCTTCAAAAAGTAATCACAGATTTTTATCTAATGATGAAGAATCCTTTTGGTTGGGAGTTTTTAAGAGAGTCAATAAATTGTATAGCAGGGACTTATTTTTTTCTGAGGAAAAACCAAAGAAGTTAATTGATTGGTTAATTGATGAAAATTATCTTGGCGTAGCAATTGATGTTATTGAACCCGACAGATCAAATAAACTTAGCAATTTTGAGTTTTTTGGTTCGAAAGTAATTTTTCAAACAAGTGCAGCAAGAATTGCAAGAATTAGTGGCAAACCCTTGATTCCCTTAACGATCAGACATTGCCCTTGGACCTCTCAACATAAACTTTTCATAGGAAAACCGATAATGGTAAGTGACGAGGTGCAGGCAATAAAGGAAGCCCTACAAAATTTTGAGAGGCTCACTCTTGATCACAAGTATCAATATTTCCACGACATTCCATTATTGTACAAAGCTCAAAATTAAACCTCATAAGATCCTGGCGGTTTTTAATTCCATTTATGATTAATATGGCAAATCCCCTGCTCCAAATCTGATTGGATAACCGTAATGTTTAAAAATTGGTTCGCATAGTCATGAGTGTGCAAACCTTTTGAGCAAAATAAACTGACATCCATCCTGAAATTCCCTTTCAAAAGAGGAATTTCAGGATAATCAACGGAGAAAAATAATTGACCGTCGCCGTCTTTCTTGGATTTGATTCTATCATTGAAACTTCCACAGGACGCAACCATTTCCCCGGTAATTCTTCTAATTGAAAAAGCAATAGATGGGTTTGTGTTATTCGGGTCCAGAAAAATTACTTTTAATGAAAGAGTATCCTTTCGGCTCTTTAAAACAACATGCTTGTCGGATTTAGACCCATTTTTAGAAACCACAATACTTTTAATAGAGGGTTGACCAAATGATTGGTTTGAAGAATTCAAATTTATTCCTATATCATTTGAGTTTGAAACCTTGGATAATTGATCTTCTTGATAATTCAATGAAACTTCCTGTGGTATACCCTGTTCCTTAATTCTTCCTGATTCTAGCCATATAACCTTATCGCATAGAGCTTCTATTTGATACATCGAATGGGAGCAAAATAAAATGGTTGTTCCACGATCCTTTAAGCTCATGATTTTGTTAAAGGATTTTTGGGAGAATTCTTGGTCGCCAACAGACAAGGCTTCGTCTATTATAAGAATATCAGGTGAAGTAGTTGTTGCTATTGCAAACGCTAAACGCATAGACATTCCAGTTGAGTAAGTTCTGACGGGTAGGTTAATAAAGTCATGAATATCAGCAAAATCAATAATTTGATCCAGGTATTTATCGGTTTCTTTTTTTGTTAAACCCATTATTGAACCACTGAGATATATATTTTCAATTCCAGTGAAGTCAGGGTGAAATCCTGCCCCAAGTTCAAGCAGAGCACCGATTTTCCCATTAACTGAAATAGAACCAGAAGAAGGAGTCAGGGTCCCGCATACGATTTGGAGCAAAGTTGACTTGCCAGCTCCGTTTCTTCCAATTATTCCCCAAACCTCTCCATGTTTGATTTCAAGATTTACATTTGAAAGTGCTGTAATTTTTTTTGATTCAGGAGATTTTAGGAAAAGGTTATTTAGTATTGAAAATTTCGAATACGAAATAAAACTTTTTGAAATTGATTTTAACTCAATTATCATCAGATGAAATTTTATAATATTTTAAAGGAAAGTTGATGAACCTTAATCAAATCCATTATTTAATCTTGAGGTGGAAGTCAAAGGGAAGGTAATAAAGTGTGTGTAAAGTTTTAAAATAATAAAAGGTATTTTGGATAAGAAAAAGAAACTAGATATTGTTTTACTCTCGAGTTTTACAGTTCCAATAAAATAGAAAAGGCTCCTTAAGGAGCCTTTTCAAAAGAAGAGTTTAAATAGAAAAATCTCTAATTACTGGTAACATCATCAATTCCGATCCAACCGTTTCCATCATTAGCAGCGGATGTTGATTGAAGTTGTGCCGAATAATATCCAGGGTCCAGATCTATCAGTAATGCCGCCTCACTGGTTTCAATCACAGGCCATCCGTACAGGGAGGTTGACAAGGATGAAATTTCTGACGCGCTGGCATTGGTTCCAAAGTCATCATTTTCTCCAACTAAGACAGCTGGATCAACCGATTGGTCGTCATTCGGATCATTCACATATTTGTAAAGTACGATCTTGGTGTCTGCCATTACATTTGGAACTCCATACTGACTGAGTGATGGTCCACGACCACGGATGTATATTGTTCTGCTCCCTGTACCTGTTATCTGGAAACTTCCAAACATAAATTCACCCGTTGATACTGGTCCTCTGGACGATAAGTGGGTAAATGATGAACTGGTTGAATTAACCAAGTCGACCGCAGCGACTCCAATTCCAGTCCCTCCACTTACATCCTCCACTTGACAGGTGTAAAAACCTGTTTCCAGTGTTGGAAGAGAAATTGCCTGAACAGCATTCAGGTTGACTACGGGTGTAAGTGAGGTTCTTGCACTCTCAATCGAGCTTATATTAGAGTTGGTCGTGTAATTGTCATTGTCTCCCTCGGAAACGGCTGTACTTCCTAGCAAAATGTTTGTGGCATCATTATACTTGAATAGACTAATTATAGGATCCGGTAAAAGAGAGTCAGCTGGTAAACCGTACTCGGAAAGCGTTGGTCCAATTCCCCTCATTAACACATCTCCACTAGCCGATAAAATGAAGCCCATGATTCTCTTGTCGTCGCCTGCTCCAATCTGTCCTCGGACACTTACACTTACTAAACGCGCATTTTGAGATGCGATCGGATCGTCCAAGTTGTCGTTTACACCGTCGCCGTCTGTGTCTGCGAGGGATGGGTTGGTGTTGTAGCTTGAGCTA
>NHDJ01000036.1 GCA_002167265.1 Verrucomicrobia bacterium TMED56
TTTAGCACAAATATAAACATTTTTACAAATGACCCGGAAGAAAAAATCTCTTTTGTTGTTTATCCCTTTTGTGGTGATTTATTTTATAGCTCGTTCTTTGCCAGTTGAACCTTGTGAATTTCTCCACGAGGAAACCTACAACGAAGAAGGCGTGCTTGACTATTGCGGTCCGGGTGATTCTGGATTTGTAGATTTAACCACCCGAAAATGGCCATTGAAAATGGACTTACGGGCACTTGGAGGACTTGAACCTAATAAAGCATGTGAATTCGAAATTAATTTGAAGGAATTTGACGGATCACCACTGGCCGCTGATGAGGTCGCTTTAAGTCATACTCAGAAGATTCATTTGCTTGCTATAGACTCGACTTTGCAAGATTACCAGCATTTGCATCCAGAACCTGATAGTTTATTTGATGGAATTTGGAGATTTAAAATTACCCCTAAGTATTCAGGTGAGTACAAAATATTTTTGGATTTGATTCCAATTCGCAGTCCAAGAAGGATATTATTATCTGGCTCCTTTTCAGTGGATGGACCTGATCGTGGTGTTCAGGATAAAACTCACTCTACTCAAGTTTCTGTTGGAAGTCGCAAATTTGCAGTTGAAATAGAGCCTAATGAATTTTCGGATGAGGTAATTTTAACATTCAAAGCCCGAGATGAACTGGGTTCTCCCTTACTACTTCGCCCAGTCATGGGTGCCCATGCCCACATGGTTGCTTTTGACTGGGAAAGAAAAGGCTTTGCTCATTTACATCCTTTGGAGACTGAGGATTTAACTGGACCAGCAGTTCGACCAAGTAGCAATGATTTGCAGTTTTCGTTTAATTCATCCGAGATTGAGCAATGTCGATTGTGGGTTCAGGTTTTGCTCGAAGAGGATGAGTTTGAAACTTTCATCCCTTTTAATTTAGATTTCAGAGAGTTGCCTCATGAAACAAATTGAACAAATAAAAAAACGCAAAGCAGATTCTAATCTATTAAAGCGCTTGAAAATTGCAGTGTGGATTATTTCTGGAGTAGTTTTGGGCTTGGTCATGCTTATGCGACAGGTCAAGATTCCACTCCCGGATTACATATCCTTGAATTTTCTTCCACCCTTCCACGCAATTCTTAATTCTCTGGCCGCAGTTTCTCTTGTTATGGCTTTGGTCGCCATTAAGAAAGGAAACGCATTTGTTCATCAGAAATGGATTTACTGTGCGATGGCCTGTTCTTTTGTTTTTTTACTTTCCTATGTTGCGTACCATTTTACCACTCCAGAAACCATTTACGGTGATCAAAATGGAGATGGTAAATTATCCCAACTTGAAGTTGATGAGGCTGGCGTAATGAGAAAAGTTTACCTTTCCATTTTATTGAGCCACATCGCATTGGCTGCTCTAAGCTTGCCATTCATACTGCTCAACTTTTGCTATGGGTTTACAAATCATTTTGAAAAACATCGAAAACTTTCAAAAAAAATTTTCCCCGTCTGGCTTTATGTGGCAGTAACAGGTCCAGTGGTTTATGTATTACTAAATCCATATTATTAGAACCGATTAAGATGGTACGCGAATCCATTTTTTCAAAGAAAATTCTTCATTGTGAAAAAGCTTTTCTGAGACTTTGAAATCATTTCTAAATGGTGGGAAAAAAGCATCGCCATCTTCTATAACCCGATGGACCTCCGATACATACAATTCGGAGCATATTGAAAGAGTTTGTCTGTACAGTTCCCCTCCGCCTATGATGAAAAGGGTGCGGTCATATGCAGCTTCAAGTGCATCCCCCAATTTTTTAAAGACCTTTATTTCAGGTTTGGATTTGATGGTAGAACTTAACACCCAGTTTTCTCTTCGAGGAAGAGCACCTGGCAGGGATTCCCATGTTTTCCTGCCCATCAGCAAGGTGTGACCAAGGGTGATTTTTTTAAACCATTTCAAGTCTTCGGAAATTTTCCAAGGCAGATCCCCATTTTTTCCGATGACCGAGTTTTCAGAAATTGCAACAATCGCTTTTATGTGACAGGATGGATTCACACTGAGATCGGAGCCTTTATAGCCGGGTGAGGATCATAATTACTAAGCACAAAATCCTCATAATTAAAATCGGTTATCTTTTTCTGTTTTCCTTTAATCTGCATAATCGGCTTTTGCTTTGGAGTTCTAGAAAGTTGTAGTTTTGCTTGATCTAGATGGTTGGTGTAGAGATGCAAGTCGCCAAAAGTATGGACAAATTCATGAGGGGCAAGATCACAAATCTTGGCTACCATCATTGTTAATAGGGCGTAGGATGCGATATTGAATGGAACTCCAAGAAAAAGGTCGGCACTTCTTTGATATAATTGACAACTTAGCTTACCATCAGCCACATAGAATTGAAACAATGCGTGGCAGGGTGGAAGTGCCATCTGGTGAATTTCACCTGGATTCCATGCACACACAAGGTGCCTGCGGCTAGTGGGATTATCTTTTAAAGATTTTATAACATCTTCAATTTGATTTACACTCCCACCGTCAGGCTTTTTCCAGTCTGTCCATTGTGCTCCGTAAACTCTTCCCAGATTACCCTTAGAATCAGCCCATTCATCCCAAATCTTCACTTTGTTATCTTGAAGGTATTTTACATTTGTATCGCCATTGAGAAACCATAGCAGTTCGTGGATAATTGAGCGCAGGTGAAGCTTTTTGGTAGTAAGTAGAGGAAAGCCGTCATCTAACCGGAAGCGCAACTGTTCTCCAAAAACGGACCATGTTCCGGTCCCTGTTCGATCACCCCGGTAAGTTCCATTTTCTATAATATTTGCTAAAAGTGAAAGGTATGAATTCATGTAATTTTATTGAAAACCTTGCTAAAGATGATGTCGTTTCCTTATACTAAATACTTTAAGGTTAATTCATATGTCGAGATTTTCCCAGTACCTGTTTCTATTTTCAATAGTTTCAACTGTTTCCTTTGGTCAGCAAAAGTCAAATGACTTTACAAAGCGTTTTCATTCATTTGACGGTAAAATGAACCGTTTTTCTGGAAAGTTTTTTTCAAAACAAGGGTTAAACACAAAATTTAATAATCGAATCAAAATAGAAAAGTGGCCGTCCTTACATTCCATTCATAGTAACAGAAGGCTAGAAGGTACTAACCTTGATAAACTAAATTCTAAAAGAATAAATGTTAACAATATTCCCTATGACATGCCCATTCAGAATAATTTTTCTGAAATGAATCAAGTTAAGGCATTAAATCCAAACCTTAGAGAACCATCTTCGGCATCTGCATCAATCGAGTTTCGGGACGCGGTTTATGATGAACTTGACAAGAGAGTAGATGACTGGATGAGCAAGGTAAACAACATGTCGCTTCAAGACATTAACCGCTACCAATTTAGACGGGGTAGATCATCCACCCCTGGATTTCCTGTTCAACAAGCAGGTTCTGAAAGAAAAAATAGTAAATCAGGTTCATTTATGCGACCCAATGCCATCAAATCCTCTGGATCTGGCTATTGGTTGGGTCCGATGAAATCTTCTGTTGAAGCAACCAAACACTTATCGCCTAAAGAACAAGCTATCCCAAAACCTCCTAAGGGAGGTTTTAGAGCTAAGACGAAGCCCATTCTTGGTCCAATGAAAGTTCGTGTTGAAGTTTCTGCCCCAAAGTGATTCGCGCTTGCAAGCAATAAAGTCTCGTTTATGATAAACCGTTCACTTATTTAAGGACGGCTAGCTCAGTTGGTTAGAGCGACTGGTTTACACCCAGTAGGTCACAGGTTCGAGTCCTGTGCCGTCCACCATCAATCCCACTTTCTTAATCATATGCGTCACATTATTTCCGTTCTCGTCGAAAATAAATTCGGAGTATTGGCTAGAATTGCCGGTTTATTTAGTGGTCGTGGCTTTAATATTGATACCCTAAATGTAGGCCCTACTCACATCGATGGAAGGTCAAGAATTACGGTTACACTAAACGGTGATGAAAAAGCGTTAGATCAATGCATCAAGCAACTTGATAAACTTATAGATGTTATAAAAGTTGAGAATTTTGTTGGAGATGAAGGAGTGGGTAGAGAACTTGTTCTTGTTAAAGTCAATGCTGATTCCAGTACCCGTTCTGAGATTACGCAGATATGCGATGTATTTCGGGGCAAAATCATTGATGTTGCTCCGAAATCTCTCATTATTGAAGTAACGGGCAATGAAAATAAAATAAGAGCTTTTCTAAATTTGCTGGAATCTTTCGGAGTCAATGAACTTGGTCGAACCGGTATGGTTTCGCTCAGGCGAGGAGCAACAAATTTTGAATTTTAAACAAAAATATTAATTAAAAAAACCCTCTAGGCTATGCCTGCTAAAGTATACACTCAAAAAGAGGCGAAAATAACGCCCATAAAAAAGAAAACGCTCGCCGTTATTGGATACGGTTCACAAGGCCATGCCCATGCCCTCAATCTGAAAGATAGTGGCTGCAAGGTAATCATTGGTCTATACAAAGGCAGTAAGTCCATTCGGGTTGCAAAACGCCATGGTTTTGAAGTTATGGAAGTAGCTGAAGCAGTTTCCAGGGCAGATGTTATCATGATTGGAGTTCCTGATATGAAGCAAGCAGAGGTTTATGAGAATGAAATCAAACCTAATCTTTCCAAAGGTAAAGCACTGCTTTTCACTCATGGCTTTGCAATTCATTTTGGACTCATAAAAGCACCGCGTGGAATTAGTGTTATTATGGTTGCACCCAAGGGTCCAGGGCATGTTGTCCGCTCACAGTACAAAGAAGGAAAAGGTGTACCTGCTTTGATTGCAGTAAATAAGGGGTCTTCAAAAGATTCTAAAAAAATTGCTTTGGCATGGGCTGCCGGCATTGGAGCTGCACGTTCCGGAATTTTGGAAACCTCTTTTAAAGAAGAGACTGAAACTGATCTGTTTGGTGAACAAGCTGTACTTTGTGGAGGGGCTTCTGCACTTGTCGAAGCTGGCTTCGAAACTCTTGTGGAGGCTGGTTACGCTCCGGAAATGGCTTATTTTGAATGTTTACACGAATTAAAATTGATTGTGGACCTAATGATTGAGTCAGGTATAGCCGGCATGAGATTTTCAGTTTCTGAAACCGCAAAATTTGGCGATGTGACTCGGGGTCCTCGTGTGATCAATGGAAATGTTAAGAAATCAATGAAATCGATACTCAAGGAAATTCAATCCGGTAAATTTGCCAAGGAGTGGGTCAAGGAATACCAGGCAGGTTTACCCAAGTATAACAAGCTTCTTGAAGATGGAGAAAAGCACCCAATTGAAGAGACCGGCAGGCGCTTGCGCTCCTTGATGCCTTGGATTCCCAAGAAAAATATTAAGGGTGCCCAAGCTTCTTATTCATAAGCAGAGATTCATTCATTGATACAATCGTTCTATGGTTAATTTTCTGTGTAGCTTCCTAGCACAGTGAATTTTCCCCGAACATTTCGAATTGCGACTAGAAAAAGTCCCCTTGCTATTTGGCAAGCGGAAAAAACTGCTTCCCTGATAAGAGAAGTATTGGCTTGTAATGTAGAACTTCTTCCCATGAGTACAACTGGGGACAGACAAACCCAGTGGAATCTTTCAGAAAAAGGAGGGAAAGGATTGTTTACAAAAGAACTAGAAGAATCTCTTCTTAGGGGAGATGCGGATTTAGCAGTACATAGTGCGAAAGACATGCCAACTGATTCTCCTGATGGGCTAACACTTTCCACTTTTCTAAAACGCGAAGATCCACGGGATGTACTTGTGATAAAGGAAGGAGTTACTTTGCCAAAAGTAATGGCTACTGGAAGTCCTAGAAGACAGGCACAACTCAAAGACAGGTTTGATGATTGTAGATGGATTCAATTGCGGGGAAATGTAGAGACAAGATTAAGAAAAATTGCTCAGGAGGATCAGGCTGATGGTACAGTGCTGGCTGCTGCTGGATTAAATCGTCTGGGGTTCAAAAATTTCCCCGGTCTAGAGTTCATTCACTTGGAAGTCGAAGAAATGGTGCCCGCACCTGGACAGGGAGCGATTGCAGTTCAATCCAGAACTGATGATTGTAAAGAGTTTCTAAAAATAGGGGATAATAAAACGCAAAAAGATGTGGAAATTGAACGAAAAATTCTCGTTCAAAGGGGAGGGGGGTGCCAAGTAGCCCTAGGAGTTTGCCTTCATCAGGAGACCCTCCACTTCTTTGAGGAAAGTAGGGGAAAGCATTCCTTTTCATGTGCCGGAATGTCATCTGATGAAATTGTACAGAAAGTTGGGGATTTAGTTGCTTAATGAGTGCATCCGGAATGGTCTATTTAGTTGGAGCTGGGCCTGGCGAGCCCAAACTTTCAACCCTAAGAGCAAAAGAGCTGCTCGAACAATGTGATGTTTTAGTTTATGATAACTTAGCTAATCCAGAACTTCGAAAATGGGTGCCTCCGACTTGCATTCAAATTGATGTGGGCAAATCTCCGGGTCGTCATACTTTGGAGCAAAGGGATATTGAAAAAACCCTAGTTGAACATGCAAGTGAAGGCAAAAAAGTTGTTCGACTAAAAGGAGGAGATCCTTTCGTTTTTGGTCGCTGCGCGGAGGAAATGCTGGCTTTGGATGTAGCCGGTATTTCCTATGAGATTGTTCCTGGAGTGACTGCGGCGCTGGCCTGTGCAGGATATGCAGGTTTACCGCTTTCACATCGTGAATGCGGTTCGACAATTTCCTTTCTTACAGGTCATGAAGATTTGAGTAAGGAAGCACTTCGTGTCGACTTTAGTAAATTTGCAAAGGTTGGTGGAACCTTGTGCATATATATGGGCATGAGTAAATTGGAAGAGATTATTGGAAAGCTTTTGGAAGGAGGTATGTCACCTGATATTCCTGCTGCCATCGTGAGTAATGGAACGCTTCCGCACCAGAGAAAAGTGGTTACTAATTTGAGTAACCTGTCTCTGGCGTCTAAGAAAGAATTTTTGCAGGCACCTGCAATTGTATTTGTTGGTAATGCAATTGGACGAGTCGGGCAAAAAGGAAACTGGTTCGAATCCCGTCCACTTTTTGGGAAAAGATTTGTACTAACTCGTCCGGTAGGTCAGGTCAGTAAACTTAAATTTAAATTGGAAAATCTTGGGGCTGAGATACTAGAATTACCGCTTATAAAAATTTTACCATCCGAAGATAAGAAACTGATTGCGGAAGTTTTTGCTGGAATTGCGACTTACGATTGGTCAGTTTTCACAAGTGCTAACGGTGCTCGGGAATTTATGCGTCTATTTTTTCTGGCTTTCGGAGATATTAGAAGTTTTGGTCCAATGCGAATCGCATGTGTTGGAGAAGGCACGGCAGAAGTTTTTAGAAAATACAATTTAGAAGTCGAACTTATTCCGAACACATCTACGGCTGAAAATCTCGCCAAAGACCTTGTGGCTACAGATTCTTTGGACAGTGCCAATGTATTGATTGTAACCGGAAATAGAAACCGTGAAGTTTTAGTCCAGATCCTCCAGGACATTGGTCATGCAATTGTGGATACGCTCCCTGTCTACGAGACTGATTTCTCAGATGTAACAGAAATTCCCGATCTTGATCGATTTCGTAAGCAGGGAGCTGATGCTATTATCTTCACAAGCTCTTCAACGGCTCTCTCTTACATTGAGCAGGAAGAGGATCTAAGCTTGGAAGAAGGTGCCTGTAAGCCGATTTATTGCAGTTTTGGGCCTGAAACTAGTAAGACTTTAAAGGAAAATGATTTAATTGTTAAATTGGAATGTACAAAACCTAGTATTGATGAGATGGTAATGGTTTTGGTTGAGCACTTTTCTATGTAAATACTGAAGAGCATGTCGGTGGAAGTAAAAGTTTGCGGAATAACAAACGGGAAAGATGCTAGGATTGCTCTCACATTGGGAGCAAAATATTTGGGTTTTATACTTTATTCCAAATCACCCCGCAAAATTAGTTTACAGGATATTAAAGGGATTAAAGATGAATTGGATGATTTAATCTTTAAATCGGTTGCTGTTGATGTCTGTCCAGATCCATATGCTGTCGCCCGGATGAAAGAAGTTGGTTTCCAATATTATCAATTCCATTTTCCGGCCGATTTGGACTTGGATGTGATAAAGCAGTGGACTGAAGTCATTCAGCCTGCCAATCTTTGGTTAGCTCCCAAGATTCCACCAGGTATCGATTTTCCGGAGAGTCTACTGGAATTTGCCGATACATTTCTCATTGATGCATATTCTGATGATAAGTTTGGAGGTACCGGGAAGTCTGCTGATTGGTCTAGCTTTTCTAGGTATCAAAAAAAATATCCAGATAAAAAATGGATTCTAGCAGGAGGAATGGGACCCGAAAACATAAGCACTGCGGTTACGCAGATAAAGATTGAAACTGTTGATGTGAACAGTGCTGTCGAATCCGGACCAGGAGTCAAAGACGAATCAAAAATCAAAAAACTTTTTCTTTGCTTGCAAGAGCTTGAAAAATAGATGCTTTCTTGTACTTATAATATTGTTTTTTTAATTATTTGCCATGTTACGAAAACCCTAAATTTAACTAATCTTAAAGATGAATTCAGATAATACTACCAACGGGGGCGGTTGTCCCTTCAATCACCAACAGCAAGAAGCTCCGGTTACCACCGCCGAACAATGTCCCATTCACCAAGCAGCAGGTCAGGGAACTTCAGTACAGGACTGGTGGCCTAATCAGCTAAAAGTTGATATTCTTCATCAGCATGATGCTCGTTCAAACCCTATGGAACTAGACTTTGAATACGCAGCTGAATTTCAAAAGTTAGATTACGATGCACTCAAGAAAGATTTGAATGATTTAATGACGGATTCTCAAGAATGGTGGCCTGCTGACTTTGGTCATTATGGTCCTTTCTTCGTTCGAATGGCTTGGCATGCTGCAGGTACCTACCGAACTGCTGATGGTCGTGGAGGTGGAGGTACGGGTGCACAACGCTTTGCTCCCTTGAACAGCTGGCCAGATAACGGCAACCTTGACAAGGCCCGCCGGTTACTTTGGCCGATCAAGCAAAAATACGGAAAAAAAATATCCTGGGCCGATCTTTTTATCTTATCCGGCAATGTCGCACTTGACTCAATGGGATTTAAGACCTTTGGGTTTGGCGGTGGACGCCCTGATATTTGGGAAACTGAAGATGATATTTATTGGGGTGTAGAAGACTCATGGCTTGCAGATAATCGTTATTCTGGAGAACGTGACCTTGAAAACCCACTTGCTGCTGTACAAATGGGATTGATCTATGTGAATCCAGAAGGACCCAATGGAGTTCCCGATGCAAAAGCTTCCGCTCATGACATACGTGAAACTTTTGGACGCATGGCGATGAACGACGAAGAAACAGTTGCTTTGATTGCTGGTGGCCATGCTTTTGGAAAAACACATGGTGCAGGAAGTGCGGTCCATGTAGGTCCTGAACCAGAAGGTGCTCCCATCGAAGAGCAGGGTTTTGGTTGGACGAGTAGTTTCAATTCAGGTGCTGGTCCCGATGCCATCACTTCCGGACTCGAAGTTACTTGGTCCAAAACTCCAACCAAATGGGGAGTGAATTACCTTGAAAATTTATTTGCTTACGAATGGGAATTGACCACCAGTCCGGCAGGTGCCAAACAATGGATTGCCAATGATGCTCCGGAAATTATTCCTGATGCCCATGATCCTTCTAAAAAGCGAAAGCCCACGATGCTGACTTCAGACATTGCATTAAGAGCGGATCCTTCTTACGAAAAAATTTCCAGAAAATTCCTTGCTGAACCGGATTATTTTGCAGACGCATTTGCTCGGGCTTGGTATAAGTTAACCCACCGAGATATGGGACCGAAGACTAGATATCTGGGTCCTGATGTTCCTGATGAAGATTTGATCTGGCAAGATCCAATCCCTGCATGCGACCATGAAATAGTCTCCGATGCCGAGATTGACTCCTTGAAATCTAAGATACTTGACTCCGGTATCTCGATTTCCGAGTTGATAACCACTGCTTGGGCATCTGCATCCACTTACCGTGGTACTGACATGCGTGGAGGAGCAAACGGAGCTCGTATTCGTCTTGCCCCACAAAAGGATTGGGAAGTAAATCAACCTATGCAACTTGCCCGTGTTCTTGAAAGACTCGAGGTTATACAGGGAGAATTCAATGAGGGTGATATAAATATCTCCATGGCCGATTTGATTGTGCTTGCGGGTGGAGTAGGCGTGGAATCCGCGGCCAAGAAAGCAGGTACTAAAATTAATGTTCCTTTCATGCCTGGTCGCATGGATGCTTCTCAGGAGCAAACAGATGTCGACTCATTTGGCGTTATGGAGCCAGTCGCTGATGGATTCAGAAATTATTTAAAGAAGCGTTACAGTGTTGCTACTGAAGCATTGTTTTTAGATCGTGCGCAAATGATCGGTCTGACCGGATCCGAGATGACCGTCTTGACCGGTGGTCTTCGGGTGCTTGGGGCAAACTACGGTAAATCCAATCACGGAGTTTTCACGGATAAGCCGGAAACTCTTTCCAATGACTTTTTCGTCAACTTGCTAGACATGAGTACCAAATGGACACCAGTTGACGAGGAAGCAGAGGAATTTCAGGGGCATGACCGCAGTACCAGTGAGCTAAAATGGACTGCCACCCGTGCCGACCTTGCATTTGGTTCCAACTCTAGGTTGCGTGCTTATGCCGAGGTTTATGCCTGTTCGGATTCTCACGATAAGTTTATCTCAGATTTTGTGGCAGCGTGGACTAAAGTGATGAATGCGGATCGTTTTGGTCAAGTCTAAATCAAGTTTTTAGCATCCAAAGGCTTTTCTCTTAATCTAGGGGAAAGCCTTTTTTTGTTCCGAATCTATTTGAATTGTTTGGCTAACTTAGCCAGTTCCTTTGGGTCCATGTCCTCCATACTTGGCATACTACCTCCGCCCAATCCTTCCATCATCCGTTTCATTTTCCCACCCTTCATTTTCTTCATCATCTTTTGCATTTGGGAAAATTGTTTTATTAATTGATTAACATCCCTTATTTGAACTCCCGATCCAGTAGCGATTCTCTTTCTGCGGGAACCACCAATTATTCTTGGAACCCGCCTTTCCTGTTTAGTCATAGAGAGAATAATCGCTTCATGTTTGGCCAGAGCTTCTTCTTCCTTGTTTCCCACCTGTACATTACCCATGCCTGGAAGCATCTTTGCAATGGAGCCCATTGATCCAAGCTTTTTCATTTGTCGCATTTGGGAAAGGAAGTCCTCGAAATCAAATTCTGCTTTGAGCATTTTTTCAGCCATTCGGGCAGACTCTTCGTGATCTAAATTTTCCTGAGCTTTTTCAACTAGAGAAACGACATCTCCCATACCTAAAATGCGAGAAGCTAAACGATCAGGATGAAAGGCTTCGAAGTCATCAATTTTTTCACCGACTCCCATAAACTTAATCGGAGCACCCGTGACTCGTTTCATGGAGAGAGCGGAACCTCCACGGGCATCTCCATCCACTTTGGTAAGAATAATACCAGTAAGACCTAATTTTTCATGAAATGTCTTGGCAACATTGACTGCCTCTTGACCAAGTGCGGCATCTGCAACAAGAAGGATTTCATGAGGGTTTACTTCTTTACATAAAATTTCGAGTTCACCAACTAGTTCTTCGTCAATTTGCAGACGACCAGCTGTATCGAAAATAACTACATCTGAACCTGTTTGTTTTGATTTTTCCCAAGCAGCACGGGCAATTTTTGGTACATCTTTTGTGTGTCGGTCCGAATAAAAAGAAAAATTTTCTTGAGTAGCTAGAAACTCTAACTGATCAATGGCTGCAGGTCTGTAAACATCGCAAGCCACAAGCATGGGAGATTTCCCATTTTTTGTTAATTGCTTGGCTAGTTTTGCTGATGTAGTTGTTTTTCCTGCCCCATGAAGTCCGACCATTAAAACACGCAAGGGTTTCTCTTCGCGCAATTCTACATTTCCTTCACCTAGAAGTTTGACCAGTTCATCATTGATGATTTTAACAACTTGCTGACCTGGAGAAACAGACTTTAAAACATCCTGACCCAGACAGGCTTCTTTAACCTCCTCAATAAATTCGCGAACAACCCTGAAGTGGACATCAGCAGACAGCAGTGCTTTGCGAACTTCTGCAAGAGAATCACTTATGTTGTCCTCAGTTAATTTTCCGACTCCCCTGAGATTGCGGAGAGTTTTACTAAGTTTTTCAGTTAAATTTTCGAACATAATGAAAAATAACTATGCCAAGGTAATGCGATGGGGGAAAGTCATTATTTTTAGTAGTTGCTTTCCACGTTGCCATTTTTGCTTTGATGATCATGGTATTAACGCTTTATCCCTTTCAAATAATGAAAATTTTCGTCGCTGATCGAATTTCTCCACTTGGAGTTGATTTTTTAAAAAAACAAGAAGGCTTTGAGGTGATCGAAGCCTATGGTTCTTCGGAGCAAGAAGTAGCAGAAATTGCAAAAGATGCGGCTGCTATTATCGTTCGTAGTGATACCCAAATCACTCCCGAAGTTATTTCAGGAAGTACTAAGCTGAAAGTTATTGGTCGTGCCGGGGTTGGAGTGGATAATATCAATTTGGAAGCTGCGACCGAAAAAGGAATAATTGTAATGAACACCCCTGGGGGAAACACCATTGCCACAGCGGAACTGACTTTTACTCATATGCTTTGTGGCACCCGAGCGATTGTTAGAGGAGCAACCAGTATGCGTGATGGGAAGTGGGAGAGGAAACAATTGAAAGGAGCGGAATTAAGGGACAAAACACTAGCTGTTTTGGGACTAGGAAGAATTGGCGCAGAAGTCGCCAAGCGTGCCCAGGCATTTGAGATGAGAGTGATTGCATTTGATCCTTACCTTACTGATGATCGTGCGAAGGAAATGGATTTGGAGAAGGTTGAATTGGACCAGGCGTTTGTTGACGCCGATTACCTAACAGTACATATGCCGCTTACAGAACAAACTCGCGGAATGGTTGATTCAGTTGCATTCTCTAAAATGAAGGATGGTGTTCGTGTTTTCAATTGTGCACGAGGAGGTATTATTAACGAAGATGCCTTACTTGATGCCCTTCGTTCAGGAAAAGTTTCTGCAGCAGGATTGGATGTTTATGAAGAAGAACCATTGCCAGAGGACCATCCTTTTCGAAATGAAGAAAATTTAATTCTTACTCCGCATCTTGGTGCCTCCACCGCCGAGGCACAGGAAAGTGTGGGCGTTGAAATTGCAGAAGCAGTTGCTGAAGTCCTACAGGGTGGAAGAATTCGAAATGCTATTAATATGCCATCGATTGATCCAAAGGACTTGGACAGTCTTCGCCCATACCTTGACCTTTGTCATCGTTTGGGTGCTTTTGCCAGACAAGCTGCTAAGGGCTCTGTTGAATCAATAAAAATTACCTATTTTGGAGGAATCGTTGACTTTGATTGTGTACCGTTGACGCGTGCAGTACAAAAAGGTTGGCTTTCTGGAGTTGTGGGAGATGAAGGTGTGAATGATGTGAACGCACCTTTTAAGATTAAAGATCTTGGAATTAAGGTAGAAACAGTCAAATCATCGGAATCAATAGACTACAGCGAACTAATCGAAGTACTTACTACAGCAAGTGACGGCGATCAAAGGTCGGTTCGTGGCAGTCTTTTAGGGAAGGGAAATGATCCCAGGATTGTGGAGGTGGATGGGCAGGCTATTGAAGTCAGACCTGTCGACACATTGTTGGTAGTCCGTAATGTCGACAAGCCCGGGATTGTTGGAAAGCTAGGAACGATGCTAGGCGATTGCTCTGTTAATATTGCCAACATGTCGTTGAGTCGTGCCGACGAAGGTGAGTCTGCTTTAACTATTTTTGAATTGGATGATGAACCCCCAGTCCATGCCTTACAAGCCATCGAGCAGGACCCTGATATTCAAGAGGCCAGAGTATCACGACAAGGCTAAGTTGTGCGTAGTTATTTTTGTATTTTAATCCTACCCCAATGTTATCACTTGAAACAGTTTCAGTTGTAATTATTGGATACTTGTTGGGATCAATTCCTTTTGGAGTTTTGGTGGCGAAAAAAATGGGAGTTGATATCTACAGTGTTGGGAGTGGAAACCCAGGCGCAACCAATGTGTTACGATCTATTGGAAAGCCTGCTGGTTACACAGTATTTCTCTTGGATTTTCTAAAAGGAATTTTAGCAACGGTTTGGTTTAACATTGGTTTCATTACTTTTACGGGTGATTCGAATCATCTGGCTCTTTGGGGACTACCTGCTGCGGTTCTTGGTCACACTTACCCTTTATTTTCAAATTTTAAAGGAGGAAAAGGAGTTGCTACGGCCATGGGAGGACTGCTTGGGGTTATGCCTGGTTGCCTCTTGATTGGCTTGGTGAGTTGGCTGGTTATTTTTATTACCACCCGCTATGTTGCGGTTGCCTCAATCGGTTTTGGCCTGAGTTTACCCCTTTGTTCTATAGTGGCGTACTGGTCCTCGGAAGAACATAATGGTAAACTTGCGAAAGTTATTTTAGCAATTTTAATCATGATGTGGATTGTTTGGCGTCATCGCTCCAACCTCCAGCGATTAAGGGATGGAACTGAAAATCGTTTTGAATCTAAACCTAAGGATTAACCACTTCTAATTCCACAAGATGAACGCAGAAAACAAACCCAAATCAATCAATATAGGAATTCTCGGCTTTGGTACAGTAGGTCAGGGCACCTGGAAACACCTTGAAGACAACTTTGATTTTTGGAGAAAAATTCTAGGCGTAGAGATTAAGCCCACGAGAGCATCGGTACGTACTTTAGAAAAAAAACGAAATATTAAGATACCTGAAAGTGCCTTAACCACCGACTCTCAATCGATCGTAGAAGATCCTAATATTGATTTGATTTGTGAACTGATTGGAGGAATTGAAGAAGCAAAAAATCTGACTTTACAAGCCTTTGAAAAAGGAAAATCAGTGGTTACTGCAAATAAGGCACTAATTTGCGAGCATGGTGAAGAACTATTTGATGCGGCAGAAAAAGCTGGGGTTCATTACGGCTTTGAAGCAAGTGTAGCAGGAGGAATTCCTATCATTAAAGTATTGCGTGAAAGTATGGTAGCCAATGAATTTCCTTTAATTTATGGAATCTTAAACGGCACTTCGAATTACATTCTTACGCGAATGGAAAAAGAAGGTGTGTCTTTTGATTCTGTCCTCAATGATGCCCGTGAGCTTGGCTATGTGGAGGCAGACGAAGCACTGGATTTAGATGGAGTTGACGCCGCTCATAAGGCAGTGATTCTAGCTTATCTAGCCCATGGTATATGGGTTGACCTTCAGAGTATTACCGTTGAGGGAATCCGCAGAATCTCAATTGAAGATTTACATGCGGCAAGAAAGCTAGGCTGTAAAATCAAATTAATTGGGGTCATTCGTCGAAATTTTGAAAACAACCATATTTCTGTTGGAGTGTACCCTGCACTAGTTCCGATGGCTGAGATTATTGCACGAACTGATGGGGTTTACAATGGTATCAGCCTAACGGGTTCGGTTGTGGGAACAGTGGTATTAACGGGTAGGGGAGCTGGCCAGGACCCTACAGCTGGCTCAGTAATCAGTGACATTGTGGATGTCGTAAAAGCAAACAATGGAATATCTGAAGGAATTAAGCTTAAGCATGTTTCTCCTGAGGAGTGTAAACCGGCTAAAGCAGTTGAGATTGAGGGTTCTTTCTATCTCAGATTAACGGTCGAAGACCGTCCGGGGCAGCTAGCCAAGGTTGCAGAATGTTTAGCTGAACATGATGTAAGTCTTGCCACAGTTTCGCAAAGCCCAAAAAATGATTCCTCTACAGCGAGCATCATTTTAACAACTCATGATACAAACGAACATTCAATTAATTTAGCTATCGAGTCTTTAGAGAGATTAAATGGCGTAAAAGAAAAGCCAGTTCTGTTTCGTGTTTTTGACCCAGATTCGTTTTCAAAAGAATGAGTATAATTGTAAAAAAATTTGGTGGAACCTCGGTTGGAGATGTCGATCGAATTAAGCGGGTGGCTAGGCGAATTAAATTGACATACCAGGAAGGTCATCAAGTGGTCGTTGTCGTTTCAGCCAGATCAGGGGTAACCAACGAATTGATTGAAAGAGCCAAGGCAATCCAAAAGTCACCTGCAGACCGTGAGATGGATGTGCTAATGACATGCGGCGAGCAGGAGACAATTGCACTTCTTTGCATGGCTCTTGATTCACTAGGTGTACCCGCAGTTTCAAGAACTGGATGGCAAGCAGGAATAGTCACTGAGGGGCTTCACGGGAAAGCCCGTATTCGTGAAGTTAGTGGTGGAGATATTCGAAAACAATTAAGGTCGGGTAAGGTGGTAGTTGTTGCTGGTTTTCAAGGAATCAACGATCAAGGCGATTTGACAACTTTTGGCAGAGGAGGTTCTGATTTAAGTGCGATAGCCATGGCGGGAGCACTAAGGGCCAAAAATTGTCAGATATTTACCGATGTAGAAGGAGTATTCACTGCAGACCCGAGAATAGTACCAGGTGCATGCAAAATAGATGCGATCAATTACGAAGAGATGCTTGAGCTTGCCAGTAGCGGATCAAAAGTAATGCAAACCCGAGCTGTTGAATTTGCCCAGAAGCACAATATCCCATTTGAAGTACGATCTACCTTTTCCAAAAAATCTGGAACTACCGTGAAGAAAAAAGTAAAATCATTAGAGGATACGCTCGTAAGTGGCGTAGCCATTGACAAGAACCAAGTACGCATCAGTATCACCGAACTCCCCGATCGTCCAGGAGCAGCAGCGGCCATCTTCAAAGTTATGTCCGATGCAGGTGTGGTGGTTGATATGATCGTTCAGAATGTCGCCCGGAAAGGAAAGGCAAACCTAACATTTACCGTGCCTTCAGAAGATGCATTCCGTGCAGAAAAAGCTCTTAAGGAGCATTTTGCGGACGGGGCGGGTGGTAAGCTTGGAAGAAGTACTAATATTGCCAAAATATCCGTCGTTGGAGTGGGAATGAGATCCCATTCAGGTGTGGCTTCAACTTTCTTTGACGCTCTTGCGAATTCTGGAATTAATATGCTTATGATAAGTACTTCTGAAATAAAAATTTCTGTGGCAGTTAATCCGGATCAGGGAGATGATGCTACTCGTGTCGCCCATCAAGCATTTGGCTTGGGCAAGTGAATTATTTTTGAATTTTACATACAGTTAGCAAGATGCGTTTTCGTAGCACGCGTGGAGGTTCTCCGGTAGGTTTTTCAGAAGCCGTTGCCCAAGGCTTGGCACCAGATGGTGGCCTTTATGTACCTGAAGATTTCCCTGACCTAAGTTCTAATCTTAAATATTTATCAAGNTTAGATTATTCTGGTCTTTGCTTTGAATTCTTTAGGCATTTNGCAACGGATCTTTCCGAAGAGGAGTTNAGAGGAGCTGTAGATTCAGCTTACGAAGATTTTACTAATGTAGAAACAGCTCCCTTGATTGAATTAGGGCAAGATTGGAAGTGCTTGGAATTATTTCACGGACCAACATTGGCATTCAAAGATTTTGCCCTCCAGCTTTTGGGTAATTTATATGAAGTTCAAATAGAACGGGAGCAACAACCACTTTGTATTCTTGGGGCGACATCAGGCGATACAGGAGCTGCGGCCATTTCTGGATTATTGGGAAAGTCTGGAGTTAAAGTTTTTATTCTTTACCCCAAAGGTAAAGTTTCTCCGCTTCAGGAAATGCAAATGACATGCACCGGAGCAAGCAATGTTTACCCCATCGCAATCGAAGGAACTTTTGATGATGCACAGCATACAGTCAAAGAACTATTTGCGGATTTGGAATTTCGGTCATCAGTTAATTTATCTGCAGTTAATTCGATCAATCTTGCCCGAATTTTAGCCCAGTCAGTGTATTATTTGTATGCTTGGTTAAAATTACCTTNAATGCAACGCAGTGAGACTGCCTTTGTTGTGCCTACTGGAAACTTTGGTAATGTGTTTGCCGGTTGGCTTCTTACCAAAATGGGAATTAAAATTTCAGAGTTTCGAGTTGCGACAAACCAGAATGATGTACTCCACCGTCTTTTTTCCACGGGAGAATATTCTCTGGGTAAAGTAGCACCAAGCTTAGCACCGTCCATGGATATTCAAGTAGCTTCAAATTTTGAACGCCTCTTGTATTATTTTTTGGATGGTAATTCATCCAAATTAGTCGAGGTTATGAATCGCTTTCGTGCGGATGGGGAATATTCATTTGATAATTTTGATGTTCCTGGCTTTTCAAGTGTTAGTGCAACAGATTCTGAAATCCCCGGGTTGATTCGAAAGATTAAAGACAGTTACGGTTATCTAGCTGATCCCCATACAGCATGTGCATTCAAGGATTTGAGCCCTCACAAAAAAGCTGTTATACTGGCAACTGCTCATCCTGCAAAATTTCCTAGCATTTACGAGAGCGAAGGGATGGAGGTGCCATTTTCTCCAACACTTGATAAATTAAAAAGTCGTCATCCACAGTTTTATGAAGTGTCTGTAGATTCTACATCTATCCGATCTTTTATTATAGAAAATCTCAGGCAGTCATAAAAAATTCATTCTTTGAATAAAGCCNCATCACTTTTCAGGGTTATTGTTTTTCGTAGTGGAGGAATTGGTGATATTCTTATCACATTGCCTCTTCTGGATGAACTCACAAGAATTTACCAAGAAGTTTACTTGTGCGTTCCAAGTAAATATCATTTCCTCATTAAAGAGATTTCAGGAAGTATTAACCTCTTCAATTTAGATGAGGGGGAGGATAAACTTTTGGAATTTGGTTTTGATTCTGACTTGATCAGTTTTTGGGATGATCCGACCTGGACAAAAAAATGGGAAAAAATTGGGGTAAAAAAAATAATTAGTTTCAATCCTAGACCAACAAGCGGGCCTCATTTTGCTAAATCTATGATTGAACGGTTGGGTCAACCAATCGAGCGATTCGAACTTGACCGGAACTGGTTGAGCAAAGCTCCAACTTACTTGCCGACTGAACTGGGGAAAAAATTATGGATTCACCCTGGGAGCGGAAGCATTCAAAAAAACCTTCCCATAGAGAGGATTTGTCAATGGATCGATCATTGGTTAATGAAAGATTCAAAGAATCAAGTTCAACTTAGTTTTGGAGAAGCTGATTTAATTTTGCGGGATCAGTTTCTGTCTCATTATTCCCTGCGAAAAAGAAGGGTTAATTTGGAGACTTTTGAATCATTGGAAACTTTTTTTTCAAAACTTAGTAAGCATACGGGTCCGTTCATAGGAAATGATTCGGGCCCTTCGCATATGGCCGCCATGCTTGGTATAAAAACACATGTCTATTTTAAGATAACTAATCCAGTTGTGTGGGCTCCTTTGGGAGCATCTGTTACCCTTTATGAAGACGAAGAATCTGTACCCAATAGTATCTTATAGGACACAGAATCGACAAGTGCTTCCCAACTAGCGGTTATCACATTATCACTGACTCCAATGGTGCCCCAAGTTTGTTCTCCATCGGTTGATTCAATGTGTACTCGGGTGATCGCATCTGTTCCCAAATTACTTTCGAGAATTCTTACTTTAAAATCGATAAGTCTGACCTCAGCAATCGTTGGGAAATCCTGAACTAAAGCCTTTCGTAAGGAATGGTCCAGTGCTGATACTGGACCATTGCCCTCAGCAACTGTATGACGAATTTCGTCGCCAATTTTAAGCTTCACAGATGCTTCAGACACAGGATTACCTTGTTCAATATCATTACCGACCCCAACATGATACCTAAGAACTTTAAATTCGGTGTCTTCTCCCCTGAGAAAGCGGCGTAATAATAGATCAAAGGATGCATCAGCTGACTCGTACTCATATCCCTTGAATTCGAGTTGCTTAAGTTCCTCAAGGAAAGATTTCATTTCAGGAGAACGCCCATCAACATCCATTCCCATTTCCTTTGCTTTCATCATGATACTACTTCTTCCAGACATATCGGAAACAAGTACACGGGTACGGTTTCCAACCAATGAGGGATCGATATGCTCGTAGCTTCTAGTTGATTTGGAAGCTGCATCAGCATGAACCCCACCTTTATGGGCAAAAGAAGCGGCACCTACATAAGGGGATCGAATATCTGGCCGCAAATTAGTAGCGTCATCAATAAATAGCGAGAGGTCACGAAGTTTAGCTAGATGTTCATAACAGTTGGTGTTGTAGCCCATCTTGAGTTCCAAATTAGGAATAATGGTTGTAAGATTCGCATTTCCATTACGCTCTCCATATCCATTCATCGTACCTTGTACCATTACAGCTCCAGCTTCGATTCCTGCTTGGCTAACTGCTACCCCAACCCCGGCATCATTGTGACAATGAACCCCAATTTTGGAATCAGAAAATTCCTTAACCACTCGATCGGTGATTTCTCGGAATGGGGTAACTAATTTCCCTCCGTTGGTTTCACAAAGTGTGAGGAAGTCAGCTCCACCACGATGGGCTGCTTCAAGAGTTGACATTGCATATTCTGGATTATCGGTGTATCCGTCGAAAAAATGCTCAGCATCATATACGACTTCCTTGCCTTGTTCTTTGAGATATCGAACAGTATCCTCAATCATCAATAAATTTTCTTCTGGAGTTGTGCGTAGAACATCAGTTANGTGAAGCAGCCAAGTCTTTCCAAAAATAGTGACAACCGGGGTATTCGCTTCGAGTAGGAGTTTGACTTGGGCATCGTCTTCTACTGGAGTTTTTGCCCGTCTCGTTGAGCCAAAGGCCGCAATGCGTGCATGTGAAAGTTCCATTTCCTTTGATTTTTCAAAGAAGGCCATGTCCCGGGGATTACTTCCCGGCCATCCACCTTCGATGTAATCAACCCCAAATTGATCAAGTTTAGCAGCAACTCTCATTTTAGCGGCTACTGTAAANGAAACGCCTTCTGCTTGTGAACCGTCTCGCAAGGTTGTNTCGTAAATGAGTATATTGGTTGATGACATAGTAAATCCCGTAGCTGTTAAAAATAAAATTTAAAGTTTAAAATATCGTCATATGGAGGCTCCGTCCAGAAAAGCAGGGCAAGCTAATCCGTCCAAAAAATGAGTTGGTGCTAAATTGGGTAATAAAAAAGCGTTCAAGGAGAATAAGATTATTTTCTCCTTTCAAGCTTGGCAACGGCAAATAGGTAGACAACTTTAAGGTGAATTTAATGCATGAATACATCCACTAATCTACCACTTGCCTTGTTTTCTGCTCTTCGAGGAAGACTTTTTACACGCGTTATAGATGACTACAGTAGAAACGAACCCGTCCAGTTAAGAGGATGGACTCTTTTGGCTCTCAGCCTTTACCTGTCCACAAAAATCAGAAAATATCAGGACTTTCGCATCGGGGTGGCGTTACCGCCTGGAATTGCCGGAATCTTAGGAAACTTGGCAGTTCTTTTTGCAGGTAAGGTTCCAGTCAATTTAAACCTTACTGTAAGCAGGGACTCAATGGTTGCTTCGTTAAAAGAGGCAGAAATCAAGGTTATTCTCTCAGCAGGGAAGGTCAGGGCGAAATTCCCTGATTTTCCTTGGACGGATGACTTCATCGACTTGGGTACCAGCATTCAGTCTGAAAAGTCACGAAAAGTAGCTCTTTTGTTTCTTGCATTACAACTTGTTTTTTTGCCCCTGAAGATAAGGAAAAGATTTGGACTTAACCAAATAGCAAAAAATAGAAAGGAAGCTGTTCTTCTTTTTACAAGCGGAAGCTCAAGCCAACCGAAGGGTGTCGTTTTAAGTGATCAGAATATTCTTTCCAATTGCGGACAGATGAATTCTTTGGGTCTTTTTAAAAAAGATATGAAAATTTTGGGAAACTTGCCACTTTTTCATAGCTTTGGGCTAAGTGTTGGAACCTTTTTTCCTTTATTGCATAATTTACGAATTATCTCAGCCCCTTCACCGCTCGATTATAAATCCAGCATCCGAGCTATCCGAAGGGGAAAAGCAGAGGTAGTTTTGGGAACACCCACTTTTTTGAAAGGGTATCTAAAAAAAGGAAAGCCAAATGATTTTAAAAGTGTCAGATATGTGGTAGCTGGAGCTGAAAAAAGCCCTTCTGATTTAATTAAGAGTTGGGAGGGTGAGCACGGGTGCGAATATTTAGAGGGGTATGGATTGACTGAAACTTCTCCTGGACTTTCTTTTAATCTTCCAGGCAAAGGAAAAAAGGAGGGTTCGGTTGGAAAGTTAATGATGGGCATTGAGGGGCGAACCATTCAACCTGAGTCAGGAAGCATTCTTCAAGAAAACGAGCCTGGAATACTTTGTTTTCGGGGTCCTAATATTTTTAAGGGATATTTGAATGATCCAGAAAAAACAAATTCAGTTTTATCAGATGATGGATGGTTCATAACAGGCGATTTAGGGAGAATAGATAATGACGGATTCTTGTTTATTGAAGGTCGTAGTTCTAGGTTTTCAAAGGTTGGTGGAGAAATGGTATCCCATGAATTAGTTGAGGAGGCAGTAACCAAAATTCTTTCTGAAGAGCAACATGTTGATGCTTTAACAGTCGCAGTTACTGGAATTTCGGACAAATTAAAAGGGGAATGTTTGGTACTTCTATTGTTGCAAGAAATTGATAAGAAATGGCTTGCTGATCAATTAAGGGAAACTGGATTACCAAACTTATGGATTCCCAAAAAACACATCGTGGTTGAAGAAATTCCGGTTTTAGGTTCGGGAAAGCTTGATTTAAGAAAAATCAATCAGTTGGCGGCTTTGGGTTGACCTTTCTTTTGGATACCAACTCCAGATAAAAGTTGTCCAATCGAGAATTGAGTGTCCTGACCTTTAGAAAGAATTGAGGCTGCAGCTTGAACCTTGATTTCGTTCTTTAAAAGTTTTGTGGTCTCTTCCGCGAAGTCTGTATCTCTTATTCTGCTCATAGCAGGGGCATAATTAGTGAGGGTGGATTGATAGTTATCCAACCTATTTTTCAAGCTGTTTAAATTTGCCAATACCCGACCATTTTCTTCATTCAATGTATCCATCCATTCCTTCATTAGTTCTTGGGTTAGACGGGTAGATTGAACCGTTTTCAAGTTATAATGTTCTTTGTCATCAACTGTGATCGAATTGGCTGCTTCAAAGATAATACTATTTCCGTTTGGATTAGGAACAGTTAGCAGACTACCTTCCTTTTCCCATTTCAGCTTAAAGTTACTCAAAGCTTGATCTTCCGGAGACTTGGGGTCGTATCCATTTCCCGAATCCGGTACTGCATTCTCATGATCAATGACTGCACCTCCATCTGCATCAAATCCTGTAATGGCTCCAGTATCAAAGTTGCCCAAGATTATTTTAAAAGAATTAGAAGGGTCATTATGGTCATTCAATGCATTCCCAATGTAATGATTAATGAATTCGTCATTAGCAGTATTTAAGTCTGAGTATATGCCAGTACCAAAAAAATTTTGCAAGGCTGCCCCAATACTACTCGCTTCAGAATTTTCTCCGTTTTTTACCTGTTGGGACATCCAATGAAGCATGTCCCTAACTCCGAGTGAATGTCCTTGATCCTTCAGTTCTTGGTGCAGATAACGAACTGCTGCATAGTATGACCCCCTTTGCTGAAAAGAAGTGGCCGGGGCGTCACCACTTCCAATCGAGTTAATAGTACTTTGATTAAACCCACCAAAAATTTCCAAAAACAAATCTCCACCATGCACAAAATCTGAAACTCCAGATTTGAACCATTCTGCTCCACCCGAATTATTTCCACCCTTATTTACATCTCCGTTAGCTAGAGCATTAAAATATAAATTTTCCGCCATGACAGCATAAGTTACCATGATCGCATTTAGACGATCATTGAAAAAGAAAGGAGAATCCCCGGACGGTCCACTTATTGGAAGATCATAATTATAAATTTCATAATTCAATGAAGCGACATCAACTCGATTATCAGCTTTTAGGGGATCTGCATAATTCCAAGTCAGGGAAATACTATAATTTTCGGACCCATTTTCATTAACATTGATTTTTAATGTGTCGTTACCGTTCCCAGTAATTCCCAGTCTTTCCTCGATTACTTTTTCAGCTGCACTTAACCATTGAGACTGTAGAACTTCGATAAACTGTCTTTTGCTCTCTGAAAAAGGACCATCCGTGAAAAGATCCAAACCATTGAATTTCATACCGTTGATTGAATCCAACTGTTCGGCAAGTTCAAGAAACTCATGGTCATAGGTATTTCGGTCTGCAGTAGCTTTTGTAAAATCAATCGATCTTTCTGCCAATTCATTCATCCTGATAAGAATCTTTCCTGCTTGTGATAAAGCATCATGTTGCGATTGCGTGTAGGAAACTAAATTCTGCATATTTGCCATGGAGTGCGTAATCTCTTTGATTTCATTCTCGAGATTTATTGATTGCCTGATCCCTCCAATATCCATTTTAGACCCGGCAGTTTTTTCCCCTGAAGAAACTTTTGCATGCGAAGCAGATAAATCTTTTGAAGCCTTACTAAGATTTATTGCTAAGACAGAGAGGGTATTATGATTTACTTGCACTATTACTAACTTGATCCGTGGATGGTTCTGCTTAGAACCATGCGTATACTTCTATAGTCGTTAGTAATTTAAAAAACTTTAATACAAATTTGGTAGGCCGGCCGGGACTCGAACCCGGAACCAATGGCTTAAAAGGCCACTGCTCTACCGATTGAGCTACCGACCCACAACAAAAAAATACTTTATAGAAGACATTTTGAATCGTCAACAAACAACGCATTAGCAACAAATTCCAAAAATATTGCAAAAATTTGGCTATTATCCAAAGTTCAAGAATTTAAGAAACGGTCTGTATAAGTTCCAAGAGTTGTTTCTTTTTTATCAAATTCCTTTTCAGAAATAACACATTTTTCTCTAAGAGAAGCAAGTTTTTCGATTTCAGATGCAGCATCAAAACCATCATGGGGTGATACTGCAGAACTCTTATACTCTATCAGGCCATCTGCATCGTACCAATTAGGAATGATACAATCAGGAGTGATTGGATGAAGCTCTCCCTAGTTGTCTTTGACAAACTTCCATTGGTCGCAAACGGTGATCTCGTATAGCCTGTTAGTAAAATGAAATAATTAAACGATTTAAGCACATCTTTTACTCACTAAAGCAATGGACTCATAGGCAATCGTAAGGGCGGAAAGTACACTAAAATAAATCTTAAGTACTAATATCCTCATTAATTGTGTGGTATGAATTTTCGCATTATGAGATAGAGAGATCCGTTATGTTATCTACATGATGTGAGCAAACTTGACAAAATTTTTGAGTTTGGTCCTCGGAGAGCAGATAGAACTCCTCATTTGTAAAATCTGGTTAATGAATGATATCTTGTTTGTATGTATTATTTATAATCATGATGATATTAACAAAATAATTACTTTCATAGATCATATAATAAATCGAAAGATGGATAGAAAACCTATCTAAAAAGTAATTACTAAAAGTAATATTATTATGGAAAAAATAATACTAAAAAAAATATGTAACTAGTGTTATTAATCTTTTACATAATTTTTACAAAGGAAGGTTCCTAACCGAGAGTACTTAAGTTATTTTGATTTAAATTCCAATATTTATAAGTTCTTTGCCTGTTTTTTAAACAATGGAATCTTTTTCTCTATTTTTCTGAACCATTATACTTTGGCATATTTAATGATGATATAAAATCTATGCTAAAACAACAGTTTTTTATTTAAAACATTAATTCAATTCATGATTATTTTTAAATGTTTTTATTATGAAATATTTTTTAGTTTCAGACTTTTATCTCGGGCGGTTTTCTATGCATTCATCCCACTAGTAAGTTTGCTGTTTTCTTTGCATGGGCAATATATCATTTACTCTGAAGATTTCTCTAGTCAGGAAGGGAAAGGGATTTCGGGAGACGGAACCGATGTGTCTGGGGTGAACTGGTCAGTCAGTAACCTGAACGGTACCCTTTCCGGTTCAGATGATTACGGCAAAGTTGTGGGAGGAGCCTTTGAATTTCAGGATACAGACGGTGCCGTAAGTTGGACCTCGCCGAGTACTGACATCGCTAATTTCTCCGGCCTGAATCTGGGAATGGATTATGCGGAGGATGGTAGTTTATACAGCACCGAATACATTATCATCGGTGCTTTTACAGACGGCAGCAACTATGAACAACTTCTTTATCAAGCGGATGATTATGGAACCGCGAGCCTTTCGCAATCCCTTTCAGATGGCAGCAGTTTTTCGGGTGGATCCAGTGACAGTACTTTTTCACTTCGCGTAACCTCAAGAACGAGTGCTGGGACTCGTCACCAGACAATTGATAATATTAAACTCACCGCTTCCACATTAAAGAATGGTACATTGACCGTGAGTAATGACAATCAGTTTGACAGTGGGACTTTCAATGTTGGAAACGGAAACCTCTACTTATCGGATGGAGCGACCCTAAGCCGCAACTTGGACCTTTTGGCAAGCACTTCAATTTATTCGGAAAATTTTGACGGACAAAGCTCAGATTCCACCGCTAATTACGATACCAAAACATCCACCACCTCCTATGCCAAAGGGTCTGAATACGGAGTTGCAGGAGTAAACACGACTGGGGTGGACTGGACAGTTTCAGGCGGTTCAATGGACGCCAGTAATGAATACGCCAGAGTGGAGTCCGGTCAATTTGAATTTCGCGATGTGGGAACCGATACAATCTGGCAGTCTCCTTCGGTCTCCATCGATGGTTTTACTGGTATAAGTATAGGACTTGTCGCCGAAACGGAAGGAGGAATGGAAGGAAGTGACACATTTCAAGTGCTTCAATCTATAGACAGTGGTAGTTATGTTACCGAAATTACCCAAACCAGCGACATATCCAGCTCTACTTCTCTCTCTGATAGCCTAAGCGGAACCGGAAGCTCAATCACTCTGCGGGTTCAGGCGAAAAACAGTGCCTCAACTGAGAAACATAGATTTGATAATTTTTCCCTGACTGGGAAAGGAACGGTTCAATTGGGAGATAATGTGGGTGGAACCAGCACATTTTCAGGAGCAATTGCTTTAAATAACGCGGTTACTTTGGCGGCCGCATCCGGTGGAAAAGTAAACTTTAGCGGTGCAATCACGGGAAGTGAATCTATCACCAAGAGTGGAGCCGGTATCGTTTCAATAACGAATGCTGGAAGCAACTACAGCGGAAGCAACATTATCAAGCAGGGAAAACTTGAAGTGGGAAACGGGGTAAGCTTAGCAGGTGCGGTCACGGGGAGCGGCTCTGATAAGTCAGTTGTTGGAGGTGATGGCACAGTTTTAAGTGTGGTTATCGGAAATAGTTCCGGAGAAGTGGATTTTGTTTCTCCAGGGCTTGGCCATGCATCATCTCTTACCTCTGCTTCTTCATTAATTCAATCAGTCTCACTGAATGACGGGGGCACGGCAAGCACATCGGATGACGCAGCGGCTTCAATTGGCTCGTTCACCGCCACAAGCCTGACCTTTAATGATGGAGGGGTTTTTGACTGGGAGATCAAGGATTTTGACGGAACATCCCCGGGAGCTGATTACGATGTCCTTAATTTTACTAATTTATCCTTTGATAATATAGGCTCAAAATTTACAATGAATATACTTCCGTTAAATTCTTCCAATGGGACCGCTGGAGCTCCAGACAATGCAAATCTTTGGTCTCAATCGGGCTCAAGTTTCAAATTTTTGGACGGACCCTCTGGTGGTTCAGGCATAACTTGGGGAGACTGGAGTGCCGGTACAGTAAACGATTTTTTCACTTTCAGGAATGATGAACTTTCTTATTATTCAAATATGTGGGGAAGTGATTGGAGAGTAAGTTATTCTGACGGAGATTTTTATTTGAATTATTCTGCCGTCCCAGAACCTTCGACTTATATTATGGTTACAGGGCTTTTTATCATCCCGGTACTGAGGAACTTTCGGAGGGTTATTCTCAAATTTACGAAGCAATTTCAAAAGTTTTTTCTTTCTCGCAACCTTTTTGTTAGACAAAACACAAAATCGTAAAAGGAGATATAAATCAGTCAATATTTCTTTGCTGTTTGGAGTTGTGCCGCCTCTGATTGAATTAAGATTTTATTCATTTGTTTCACCTTATCCTGCATCTTACTGGCTAAGTTATTAGACTCCGATAGATCCACGGTAAGGTTATATAATTCAGGATCATCCCGTTCCTTTAATTTACCATCTATTCGGATTCGTAGTTTCCATTTACCCATGTGCAGAGGAGTGATGTTCATTTTGCTCCAATAGAAAAATTTTTCGTATTCGCTTTTTCCATCTGAGCCAGCCTTAAGTAACGCGGTGATATTCTTTCCATCCAAAATTCGATCTTTGGGTAATTCTGCACAGGCGAGTGANGCAAAAGTTGGTAAGAAATCAAGCGTTGTCACAATCTCAGCGGAATCTGTACCGGCCGGAATTGTGTCTAGCCACCACATCACTCATGGTACCCGATGACCGCCTTCATAAGTGGAAAATTTTGAACCTCTCAAAGGAAGAGCGGNCCCGCCGCGTCCTCCAGATAGGTTCCAGGGACCAATATCAGAAGTAAAAATGACAAGAGTGTCTTTTTCCATAATTATTATGTTCACAATTAGCATCAAGATCGACATGCTGAACTGTTCTAACTAACCTCTACAGTCCACCTTTATAGTAAAGGTATCCAAATACCAAAGCAAGGACTCCCATAGTGCCAACTGTGTAAAGAATAAGTAGCGGTTTGAGCATTGGCCATTTTTCTCGANTATCAAAATCCNCNCTGGGAGATGGATTTANTTCAGTGAGCCTTTGATGAAAGTAATACANTTCAGCTCGGTCTTGATTGCCGTCCGCTTTCGNCAAACATTTTTGAAAAAGCACATTGTCTTCAATCATNGGACTTTCAAGTTCGATTAAAATTCTTNTTTTAGTTTCTTCTGACATTAAAAATCCAATGAAAACGATTGCGTATGCACAGATAAAAATGCGAAATTAAAAGGCTCAAATGAATCGTGCTGTAGAAATATTAAAGATACTTCGTAATGGTATGGAAAAAATGATTTCNGACAAAACAAATACNAAGGTGAANTATGNGCGTGTCTTTAATTTCGATGAAAGGCGGGTCAGCCTAAGGATGGAAGTTGCTGAAGGGGAGGCGAATTATGTGCCGATGGGNAAAATTGATGTTACTGAATTTTCTTCTGATAACGAGAAATCTTCCTGTGACTGTATACTGACTGAATTGCAGACTGGGCAATCTGATCGAATCGTTCTTCGGTTGCGAAATTCAGAGGAGCGTGAAAGGGAGTGTGAAAAAGTACTNAGTTTTTTTGGACGAATTTTGGGAGTTTCTGCTGATTCTGTCTTGCCTCATTCTCAAACAAAAAANCAATTTGAAGATNCAGCTGACTCAGCCAAAGATGTAGGTGGATTTCCGATGGACCCTACTCGTGGNGCACAGTCNAAAGATTAAAATTACCTATTNAAAAGCTGGCCGGGTANAACCTCCGTTAAAGGACCAATTTTCTTCAATTCATCAAGGGCTATTTTTTCGGAATCTCCAACTATTGATAGTAGGATCGATTTAGGCTGAATTTCAATCTCATAAAACTCACGGAGTTTTTCAATATCGACTTTTTTTAAGGTTTCATAACGCTGAAAGCGAGGATCTTCCGATAAATTTAAAGCATTGAAATCGTAGACAAATCCAGGAATTGAACGACTTGAAACAGGATTAGTTCGGTAGGTACTGAGAACGGCGGAATGTGCGGAAGCCCATCTGGTTTCGTTGATTGGCATGTTGTCCAATAATTCAATAAAAGCATGAACAGCCTCAAGAGTTTTATCAGCTTGGCAACCAATTGCCCCAACAAGAATATTTTCATCTTCTGGTCTTGCCGGAGTGAAGAAATGTGCCCAAGCCGAATAGGCAAGTGCNCGAGCTTCTCTGAGTTCTTGGAATACAAGACCAGCCATGCCGCCCCCAAAATATTCGTTGTAAATCTGACCAAGCGGAGCTTTGNNTTCACTGTAAGTTCCAGNNGNAAATTCTAAACGGACTTGAGCTTGNGCCATCTCTTTCTGTAGAAAAAATACTTGGTTAGATTCCGGTGACAAAGAACGATTGGGCTTAACCGCTGGTGTCGGTTGAGTGGGCTTATTTCCAAGAAAACAATTCTTAATGATTGAAGTAATGTCTTCAACTGANCGTGGCCCGTAATAAAGAATGGTTCGGTTCACATCAAATAAGGAAGATAAAATTGTAGAGAGCGAAATTACGGAACTACCATTGAGGTCTGCGTCTGAAGGTCTTTTCAGGTATCGGGATTCAGGTCCATAGCGGTGAAAATGAGCAAGTGCATTACTCAACGCTCGAGGGTCTTTTTGTTCATCATCTCTTTCTGATAGAATAATCCTTTTGGTCTCATTCCATGTATCCTCACCAATGTTTGGAGATAGCATGTGTTTTTGGGTAAGTTCCAATGATTTTTTTATATTTTCGTCTAATCCATTGATCGAAAATGAAGAGAAGTGTTCTCTCACACCAAAACCAAATTCGGTTGCAAGTTTGTACCATTCAATTTTCAGCTGGTCTGAGCTGAGAGTATCCGCTCCAGCCCTATCGAGCATCCTTTTGACAAGAGTAAGCATTGGCTGATGGTCATTGCCTGTCTCCATGCGGACTTCGAGAGTGAAGAGATCATTCAGTGGATTGTTTGCATGAACCAAATTTATTCCATCCATGATCGGAACGATTTGATAGTCTTTTCCCTCGGCTAGAAATTTAGGAGAGAAAGGTTGAAAAGGAATTTGCGCTACTGACTGCATGAAATCAGATTCCTTATCCGGGTTGATCTTTAGTGGATCAATTGCAGGTTTTTCAATGCTTGGTAGATCGTGTTGAGCATCGATGCGAAAACCTACGGCATAATCGGAGCCATAATATTTGTTGGCAACGCGGATGATGTCTTCCTTAGAAACATTTTCTAGTTCTTCTATTTGGTTATTTGCCTTCTCCCAATCAACGAATGCTAAAAATGCATCCCTCATTAATTCGACGCGCTTCGGATTGCTTTCGAGATCTTCTTTCTGTCTTTTTTTGAAATCATTAATGACGGCGGGAAGAACCCATTCATCAAACTTTCCAGCTTTTACCAAATCAATTTGTTCAAGTAAGAGCTTTTCAACCTCTTCCAAGCTTTGATCATCCTTGGGAGAGCCCATGAAGTAATGGGCACCGTAATCGTTGTAGTTGATAGGAAAGCAGCCAGCGCCCCTAACTTTCTGTTGGTTTACAAGATTTAGGTTAATTAGCCCTGCCACTGAATTATCCAAAATCATATCCACGAGNCGTAAGGCAGGATAGTCCNCATGAAAGCGGGGTGCCGTGCGAAAAGCTAGGAGAACCTGTTCTTCTCCAAGGTATTTAACTTTAATGAACTCTCTTCCTTGAAGGGGTTTTTCTTCCCATTTGGGCTCATCTCTTAAAGGAGAATTTTGTTCCCAAGAGGAGAAACTTTCTTCAATAATTTTAAATGTTTTGACAGGGTCAATATCCCCTGAAATACAAATTGCCATATTCTCGGGAACATAATGTTTCGAGTAAAATTCTTCGATCGCATCAATGGAAGGATTTTTTAAGTGATCAACCGTGCCCAAGGTGGATTGTTGTCCGTAAGGATGGATTTTAAAGAGGAGGTTGTTTACCTCGCGGTGGAGTAATCGATCTTTATTATCGATAGCCCTGTTTTTTTCTTCGTAAACCGTTTCTAATTCGGTATGGAAGAGACGGAAAACCGGTTTGGCAAAGCGCTCGCTCTCGATTTTAGCCCAGTGTGCTAGGCGATTGGCAGGTAGATCCACCTTGTAGACAGTTTCTTCATGCCAAGTGTGAGCGTTGATTCCTTTGGCACCCATATCGCTGTATGCCCGGTCCATCTCATTGGGAATAGCCAATTCGGCAGCAGTAGTGGATATGCGGTTTATTTCCTCATAGATTTCAGCCCGTTTGGTTTCATTGGTTTCTTTTGATCTTAGTTCGTAAAGGCTAGCAATCCGCTCGAGGAATGGTTTTTCTTTCTCATAATCCAAGGTTCCAAAATTTTGTGTTCCTTTAAAAAGAAGGTGTTCCAAATAATGTGCCAACCCTGTGTTTGTGGAAGGGTCATGTTTGCTGCCTGCTCGAGTAATAATTTCCGCATAAAAACGGGGTTCTTCAGTATTTGGACTTAAGTAGACAGTTAAACCGTTTTGCAGAGTCTTTTGGATTACTTCCATTTCCCCCGGTGCACTTGATGTTGAAGATTCTGGCGTCGTTAAAAATACAGAGTCAGGGTTTTGAACAGAACAGGAATTCATGAGTAAGCTTGTAATGAATAAAATTGCAAAAAGCTGGTTTGGTAAAATGTTGGGCATGGCTCGAAGAGGGTTGTCAATCGACAATGAAAAAAGATATTTTAAATGATACTATCGTCAAATACTGAAAATGAAACTTTATCTTTACGAAAAATGTGAAACATGCCGCAAAGCGATTCGCTGGCTNGATGAAAAAAAATTACAATACACGAAGATTCCGATCAGGGAAAAACCTCCAAGTAAAAAAGAGTTATCCTCCATGCTTCTGCATCACGAAGGCAATATCAAGAAGCTTTTCAACACTTCAAGCAAAGATTACCGGGACCCTTCCGTGAAGGCAAAGTTACCTTTGATGAGTGAAGAGGAGGTCATGGATCTTCTTTCACGGCAGGGAAATTTAATCAAAAGACCCTTTTTGATTAGCGATGAAGTTCATTTACAGGGATTTAAACCTGATGTTTGGGAAGCAACTTTTTAAAGATAAGTACAATAAAATGACTGGATACACGCAACCTACACTTTGGTGCAATGAGTTAAACGCAGGCAATCTTGAGCCTTTGTTGGAATGTTACTCAAATGATGCCATACTTTTTGCCACCTTTAAGGCTGAGCCAATCACCACACCTCAGGGCATCAGGGATTATTTCACTGCCTTTCTTGCTCGTGAAGAGGCTGGGGTAAAGTTTGACGAGTCGACGACGATTCAACATGACATTTCAGAAAATGTATATTCTTGTAATGGTCTTTATGAATTTTTTTACTGTGAAAATGAAGAGCTCATTCGACATGCTGCACGTTTTACTTTTATTGTTGAAGTTGATCATAAACATTTAATTCGACATCATCATTCCTCAATCATCCCTACTTAAGAAACTAACCTTCAAATTGCACTTTGAAATATTATGTTAAGTCCNCAAAAAACCCTTGATACTTATTATTTGGAAGCCCGCCGTGATCTTCTCGAAGTGGCAGCCATGTTGGATAGATATGATGAAGCAGTAAAGCGAGATGGTTCCAAAGCTGATGATGAATCGAAACGAGAATCACTGCTGGAAGCAATGAATATACTTTCTCAATCTATACATCCTGAGGCTAATCGAACTGAACAAATGTTGATTCACTTTGCGAAAGTTTCCTAATTTTTAAATCCCATGCAGATAATACAACCACACTATCACGCCATTGCCCGCACCGCTCAGGATTATGAGCGCATGGCTATGTCAGGGGTAGTCGCCGTGTGCGAGCCAGCGTTTTGGGCGGGTTTTGATCGTCGACATCCTGAAACTTTTATCGATTACTTTGCCCAAATTTCTGAGTTTGAACCAACCCGTGCAGCGGATTTTGGAATCAGGCATTTTTGTTGGGTAGCAGTAAACCCGAAGGAAGCTGAAAATCTTGAGCTAACTCAAGAGGTTTTGCGGAGGATGCCTGAGTTTTTGGAAAAGCCTACCTGCTTGGGAGTAGGAGAAACTGGTCTGCATAAATCTACTCAAAACGAAATTGATTCTCTTCAGGCTCACATTGAAATGGCNATGAAGCATGATCAACTTGTTTTAATTCACACCCCGCATCTTTCCGATAAAGCTCATGGGACTAAAACTGTTCTTGAAGTTCTTGCAGGAATGGATGTTAACCCTGACAGAATNTGGATTGATCATGTGGAAGAGCAGACTATTGAGCCAGTTTTGGACGCTGGTTATTGGGCGGGGATGACTTTGTATCCGGTGACCAAGTGCAGTCCCCGTAGATCGGTTGATATTTTGGAAAAATATTCGACTGAACGGTTATTAGTAAATTCTTCAGCAGACTGGGGTCCGAGCGACCCTTTCACTCTTCAGGAATCGATTGTAGAATTTCGTCGTAGAGGGCACAGCTTACAGGAAGCAGTGGAGATTTATCACAACAACCCATGCCGATTTCTTGGGCAGAATCCCAAGTGGGATATAAAGCCAATTACAATTTCCGAAGAGTAGGGGAATGGTCTTGAACCTTTACGATACTATGACTCGGGAAGTCCGGGAGCTTTTTCCTATGGATAAAAACTCGGTTCGTTTTTACAGTTGTGGACCCACCGTTTATGGACCGGCACATATTGGGAATTTTAGAACTTTTGTGATGCAGGATGTTTTCCGTAGAGTGCTTGAAACTTCAGGTCAGAAAACTTTCCATGTTCGAAACCTTACTGATGTTGATGACAAGACAATCCGTCAATCTCAGGAACAAGGGGTGAAGCTTGAAGATTTTACAGACAAATGGACGGCTAGATTTCGAAAGGATTGTGAACTTCTCAATTTACTTACTCCTCACGCTGAGCCTTCGGCAGTCGAGCATATTCCCGAACAAATTTCCTTAATTGAAAGATTGATCGAAGGAGGNAAAGCCTACCGAGCAAACGATGGTTCTGTTTATTTCAAAGTGGATGCCTTTCCCGAATATGGACGACTTTCTCGATTGGCAGACCGAGAAATCACCACNTCGGAAACAGACCGCGAAACTTCAGATGAGTACGAACGNGATACAGCTGCGGATTTCGCACTATGGAAAGCCCGTCGACCGGAGGATGGGGAAAATTTTTGGGAGTCTCCCTGGGGACAAGGCCGTCCCGGTTGGCATATCGAATGTAGTGCAATGAGCATGAAGTATCTTGGAGAGTCTTTCGACCTGCATTCTGGTGGCGTTGACTTAATTTTTCCTCACCACGAGAACGAGATAGCTCAAAGTGAGGGTGTTACCGGCAAGATCTTTGCGCGACACTGGTTCCATATCGCTCATTTGATGGTGGAAGGTAAAAAGATGAGCAAATCCCTAGGTAATTTGCATACCCTGAAGGAGCTTGATCAAAAGGGCTACCTCCCACAAGAAGTTCGTTATGTGTTATTGTCAGGCAGTTATCGTCAGCCTCTCAACTTTACTTTTGAATCTATGAATGCGGGCCGAAAGGCACTGTCAAAATTGAGTGATTTTGCCACCAAGTTTGATTTTAAACCGGCAACCGATGAGGGTCTCGAAGTTGAATTTGGTCCTTTTTACCCGGTTCAGGAAGCATTACTTAATGATTTAAACACACCTGAGGCATTGGGGAGATGTTTTCGTTTAATTCGGGAATTAAGCGAAGCCTTCGAACGGGGAGAGTTGCAAGGCCAGAATGATAAACTGGATGCTGTTAGGAAAGGATTTCAAGCCACTTGTGATGCCTTTGGATTGGTGATCATACCTAAATCATTTGAGGCAATCAATGTGCCAGATGAGATTGAAGCTATTGCTAAACGTAGATGGGAAGCTAAAATATCTAAAGAATGGTCTACAGCAGATCAATTACGGAATGAATTACTGGCCGAAGGATGGACAGTAAAAGACCTTAAAGACGGGTTCGAGCTTGCCAAGACTTAGGTTTTCAAAGGAACCTTAGGTTGATTCCTTAGATGAGAATCTTGTTTGTTATGATAATTTGTAAGCTTAGTGTTTTATCAAGAAATTTACTCACTTTCTTTTTCTTTACCGGAAATGCGGCATTACTTGCTAAAAAAATCCCTCAATGGACAGATCTGTTCAATGGTAAGGATTTGACTGGATGGGTGGATGTGAACACATCCCCTGACACTTGGTATGTTAAAGATGGCTTGCTTATTTGCCGAGGAAAACCCATCGGAGTCATGAGAAGTGAAAAGCAATACGAAAACTTTTTGCTTCATCTGGAATGGCGACATATGGAATCAGGGGGCAATTCCGGTATCTTTGCCTGGAGTGATGCGATTCCATTCGGAAACAGGTTACCAAAAGGGCTTGAAATTCAAATGCTGGAGCTTGACTGGGTTAAACTTAAAACTAAAAAAGGAAAACCACCACCGCCCATAGCTTATGTGCATGGTGAACTTTTCGGGGCGGGTGGATTGAAAGCTATTCCTGACAACCCTCGTGGTAACCGAAGTAAATCTCTTGAAAATCGATGCAAGGGGAGGGGGGAATGGAATATTTACGATGTCGTTTGTGTCGACGGGGTTGTTAAACTTTCAGTCAACGGGAAATTTGTTAATGGTATTCGAAACTCGCAGTATAAAAAAGGTTATTTATGTTTGGAATCGGAAGGGTCGGAAATACATTTTCGGAATCTGAAAATTTTAGAATTACCGGGGGGAGTGATTTCAACGGAAGAGATCGCTCCAGTTATTGAAACTCCATAAATTTATTGAATGAGTAAAATAAATTTTATTTTATGACATCATACAAAAGAAATGTTAAATATTTACCACTTGAGACTTTTAAAATAGGGATTCATACTTATGCTTATCGTATATTTTTATGAATTTAATTAGATCATTCTTTTTGTCCGTTTTTATTGCTTTGAGCTGTAACCTTTTCGGATCTATTAATTTCGAAGATGAAGTTTTACCTATTTTACAGGATTACTGCATAGATTGTCACGGTCCTGATAAACAAAAATCTGGTTTTCGGGTGGACCGCAGAGTACACCTTCTAAAGGGTGGTGATTCTGGTTTGCCTGCGGTTGTACCTGGTAAACTGCATAAGAGCTACTTGATTGAAGTCATCAAGAGCGATGATCCAGAGATTGGTATGCCGCCCAAAGGGGGTAAACTTTTTGATGACGAAGTGGAACTACTGGAACGGTGGATCGCGGAAGGAGCTTTGTGGCCGGGTCAAATGGATGACAAAATAGANGAGGGNACAGATCATTGGGCATTTCAATCCATCGAACGTCCCGCCTTACCCCAGAAATCACTTAATCCGATCGATGCCTTCATTGATCATCGCCTAATAAATGAAGGGATTCCTGTTAACAAAACAGCCGATCCATTAACTTTGATCCGTAGAGCCTCCATAGTACTTACAGGACTTCCTCCGAAACCGGAGCGGGTTGATAAGTTTATTTTTGATTACCAAACTAATCCGCAGATTTCATACAATGAATTAGTTGATGAACTGTTGGCTTCTCCCCATTTTGGTGAGCGTTGGGCTCAGCATTGGTTGGATGTTATTCGTTGGGCAGAGACCAATGGATCTGAATCCAACCTCTACAGAAAACTCGCATGGGTCTATCGTGATTATGTAATTCGTGCTTTCAATCAAGATCTTCCTTACGATGAGTTTGTTCGTCAACAATTGGCTGGTGACGGCATGGGGGTAGGGGAAGCCCTTGGTTTTTTAGTTGCTGGTCCTCATGTTCCGGCTGCTACGGTTGGACAAGAACCATCTGCTATTCGTCAGGCAAGAGCGGACCGAATGGATGAAATTATGCAAACTGTAGGAGCATCTATGCTCGGAGTGACCATGAGTTGTGCCCGGTGTCATAATCATAAATTTGATCCTATCTCAATTCAGGATTACTACTCTATGACCGCAGTCTTTCAGGATATTGAATTTGGAAGTCGTTTCCCTGAATTTTCAAAAGATCATCCGCGTAAGATGATTGCCAATGAAATTTGGCGTGATGTTGCCATGAACCGCAACANGATAAGAAACATAACCACAGCTTGGGAAGAAGATTGGGGAGCTTATAAAGAAGTTCACTGGAAACCACTTGAAGCGGTTGGATTGAGACTTAATTTTTGGTCTGGTTATGTCGGATTGGATGAAGTTGAAATTTTTGGTTTGCCATCAGAAGATATCAATTTGGCTAGTGCTTCCAACGGCACCAAGGTTTGGACTGACTTAGCATTTGCACAGCAGGGAGACAGGTTTCCTGTTACCAGAGTAATTGATGGTAAATACGGAACGCAGCGATGGCAGGCAAGTTTCAACAAGGATAAAAAGCAAAACCCTTGGATTGAATTCAGCTTCGACAAACCGATAATGGTGGGTCGTTTACGCATCAGTAGTAATCGGGAATATTACTATGAAACCGATTACCTCGAACAGAAAAACAAATTCAACTTCGATAAATTTCTAGTGAATATAAAATTGTCGGATGGCACTTGGACGGANGTTGCATCNATTGAGAANATCAGNAANTNNATGAAANNTGANNAATCTTTTGGNGATGCGNTTGGNGAGATNAATCACTNNGCNTACAANNTNTCNGAANAAGGNCCNCGNCCNAGTTTTGTNGGNAGNTTNATCNANCCNAANNTNACNCNTGTTTTNCANCGNGGGAGNCCNGAAAANCCCNGAGATGTNGTNNTNCCNNNAGCCCCNAAAATCCTTTCGGGTGAATTGCCTGTTGATAATAGTGCAAGCGGACGGTTAAGACGGGCAGAATTTGCCGAGTGGATGGTGGATGACAATAATCCCTTAACTGCCCGTGTTATGGCGAATAGAATATGGCAGCATATCTTTGGTGCTGGGCTGGTTGTAACGGGTGGAGATTTTGGTCGTGCGGGTGCACCTCCAACTCATCCTGAATTACTCGATTGGATTGCTGCAGAGTTTTCCGACCCGACCCGACCCGAGGGAAAACCTTGGTCAATCAAGGGCTTGATCCGTTTATTTGTTTTATCCGATGCATTTAAAAGATCGAGTAAACCATCTGTTGTCGGTTTGGAAAAAGATGCGTCGAGTTCTTTATTATGGCGCTTTCCACCACGACGGGTGGAGGCGGAAGTTATTCGTGACGGTATTTTGCTAGCGTCTGGAAAGTTGAACCGTGAAATGGGTGGCAGGAGTTATCGGATTCACAATGTTAAAAAAACCTATGCCCAATGGAAAGTTACTAATAATTTTGGCCCCGAAACTTGGCGTAGAATGATCTACCAGGAAAGGATGCGCCGGGTAGATGATCAAATATTTACTGCTTTTGATTTTCCGGACTGTGGACAGGTGCGTGCCAAAAGACCGGTATCCACAACCCCATTACAGGCACTGAATTTAATGAACAGTAACTTTGTGGTAGATCAAGCAAAGCATCTTGCGGACCGAGCCCGAGATGATTCAAAAGGAAACTTGAAAGCCTCAATAGTTCGCTCGTTTGAATTAATTTTGTCACGTAAGCCAGATATGAAGGAATTAAATTCCTCGCTGGAGATTGCTAAGGATCGCAGTCTTGAGATCGTTTGCCGGGTCTTGATGAATTCCAATGAATTTGCTTTCCTACCTTAACTATTTTGTAAATGAATAATCACGAAGAAAAAATTTCCTCAATTGGCCGGTCTCTTTTAAATCGGCGGGGGTTCATGAAGAATGCAGGATTCTCAACTGGTGCTTTGGGTCTTGCACAATTGTTGAGCAAGGATGGACTGTTCGGTGCAGACCCAACCAATTTTACTGGTAAATTACCAATCCGCCCAAAGTTTGATCCCGATAATCCATACACCCCCCGTGATCCTCATTTTGAAACTGCAGCTAAACAGGTTTTAATAATATTTTGTCCCGGCGCAGTCAGCCATGTGGATACTTTCGATTATAAACCAGATTTAACCAAGTATCATGGGCAAAAACCTCCCGGTATGCCAGCAGTCACTTTTGAAGGTCCTTCAGGTAACATAGCCAAACCATTTTGGGAATTTAAACCACGAGGACATTCAGGAAAAATGATTTCTGAACTTGTCCCTCATTTGGGTTCTTTAGCGGATGACTTTTGTTTCGTTCATTCTCTTCACACCCAGACAAGTGCACATCCACAGGGAGAAAACTTTCTCAATACCGGATTTACGATGGAAGGGTTTCCATCTTTTGGTGCTTGGGCAACCTATGCACTCGGCTCTGAGAATGAGGAGCTTCCGGCATTTGTTGCAATTAACGATCCACGAGGACCTGCTCGTTCTGGTAAAAATAATTTTGGTAATGGATTTTTACCTGCCGCTTTCCAGGGAACTGATTTTAATGCCAAGAACCCCCCAGCTAACTTAGCTCGTCCTGCATCCTACACCAGTGATGATGACCGCTCTACTGTTAACCTATTGCAAAGGTTGAATGGTTTGCACATGGAGAAATATCCCGGAGATGCGGATTTAGCTGCCCGGATTGCCAGCTATGAATTGGCTGGGAAAATGCAGACTTCGATTCCTGATGTAATGGATATTACAAAAGAGCCTACATCCATTAAAAAAGAGTACGGATTGGAATCTGGGACTGAACTTAAGAGAGAATATGCTAAGAATTGTATATTAGCTCGCCGTTTGCTTGAAAAAGGAGTGCGGGTGGTTCAGTTGTTCAACGGAAGTGATCCTTCTGGGGGAAATGGTATAACCAATTGGGATTCTCATAGTAACATTGATAAAACTCATGCCATGCAGGCTGAGATTATGGATCAACCCACCGCCGCCCTCATAAGCGATATGAAACGTCGGGGACTGCTCAAAAACACTTTGGTTGTTTGGTGTACCGAGTTTGGTAGGATGCCTTTTTTACAGGGTAACGGAACAGGTCGGGATCATAATCCAGATGCTTTTACCTGTTTCTTTGCGGGTGCTGGGGTCAAGAAGGGATACAGCTATGGAGAAAGTGACAATTTTGGATTCAAGAGTGTGAAGGGAAGGTCGAGTGTTTATGACTTCAACGCCACGATTCTTCATTTGATGGGACTTGATCATGAACGCCTTTCTTATTACCACAACGGACTCGAAAGGCGTTTAACTAATGTTCATGGTCATGTCATTAAGCAGGTGCTTGCCTGATAATTTTTACTGGAATACATCTTCGTTTCTGTGGTTATCACACACAGTTTAAACGAAGTTGAAACTTTTATGGAATACAAACATCATGTTTAATGATGCTTGCATTCTTACTGTTTGCAATTATGGGTTGGGCATGATTTAAGATTATCTTTCATTTTTACAATAGAATCATCTAGTATTATTTCAAATGACCGAAGAGATTGAGTATGAAAATATAATTCTTTCGCTTAAGGATAGATTGCCAAGTCTTCCACAAATCCTTCAAGATTTGGTGGGTAAGCTTTCCGATCCTAATTCTAATTTGGATCATGTTGAAGAACTTGTACAAATTGACCAAGCCATCACGGCTCAAATTCTTAAGGTTTCAAACAAACTTGAATTTCTGGAGCCGCATGAGCCAAGAATTGTCACAATTCATGATGCATTACACAAGATAGGATTTGAAAATGCCAAGCGGATTGCACTCAACTTTTCCGTATTAAAAATCATGCGGATCACAAAATTTCCTACAAATTTTTGTTGTGAAGATCTTTGGCAACATAGTCTTGGTGTTGCAGTAACTTCGTTGGTTCTTGCGGATCTTATTGGTTTTGAGAATCCCGATCAAGCTTATGCATGCGGACTGATTCATGACATTGGTAAGTTGGTCAAAGTAAGTCACAATTATCGAGTGTTTTCCAAGGAAATTGCCTCTGGCTACAGAAAGGGAATTGATTCACATGATCTAGAAGTGCGCAGAGGTTTGATAAGACATGACTTGTTAGGAAGCAAGATGCTGGAACATTGGAAGATGCCATCAGATTTAATCACAGTCGTTAAATGGCATCATTCTGAAAACAGAGCTGAAAGGGAAGAGGTTGATTCTCCCTGCTTACATCAGTTNATTGACATTGTTTATTTTGCTAATCTTATAGTTAATAAACTAAACATTGGATATAGTGGTCATAGAATCGCCAAAGTACCTTCCCCTAAGTTTTTGCGTTCATTTGGTCTTGATGAAACTAAACTTGAGAGTTTAGAAATCGAAATTCAGGAAAAATATGACCAAAGTTGTCCAGCTTTGTTAATGTTGTAAATAATCCAAGGCATGCTTTTTTCATCCTTGTAATTAGTTTTCAAAATTTAGAGGTAGTTATTAAATGATATGTTTCTTCCTCTTCGTTTGATAAATTTAACAAAAAAAATATCAATTCTTCTAGTTAGCAGGCTGATTTTTGGGCTTTGCTTATTGGGAGAAGACGCAAAGCCTCATGTTATATTCATTGCTATTGATGACCTAAGACCGGAGTTNGGTTGTTATGGGTCCACCATTGCGAAGTCTCCCAACTTAGACAAATTATCTGTTCAGGGCAGACAGTTCAATCGGGCGTATTGCCAACAGTCGATTTGTAGTCCCTCCCGTGCCAGTCTAATGACGGGTGCATTGCCGGATGAAATTGGGGTAATTGAAAATACTGCATATTTTCGTGATTTGAACCCGGATATTGTGACTTTACCTCAGCACTTTATAAAAAATGGATATGAGGCTGTGTATTGTGGCAAAATTTATCATGGACGAATGACCGATGATAAATATTCCTGGAGCCGAAAACCGGCCCACGATCAATGTCCAATCAAAATGAAATGGTTACCGGGTGGTTATGCCTTACTTGAAAACCAGGAACTTTGGGCCACAAACAAGGAAAAAATGCTCGCTATGTATGGCAAAGAAGGCTCCGGTGGACTGTTTCATGGACCGGCCTATGAGTCCGCCGATGTTCCCGATCATGCCTACTCGGATGGATACAGTACCAGACTGGCAATCTCCACNCTGAAGGANCATAGGAAGAAAAAACCNGANCAGCCNCTTTTTTTAGCCCTTGGTTNTAAAAAACCGCATCTCAATTTTGTGGCTCCTAAAAAATATTGGGATATGTATGACCGGGAGAATATTCAATTGGCAAAACAAACNNNCGGANCCACTTGGNGGTGCNACGACNGGNNTACATGCNTCNTTTGAGCTGCGNACCCGNCATGGANTNCCNAANAAAGGNNCNATNGGNNCNGAGTTAGCNAANACNCTCNTNCACGGATANTATGCATGTGTTAGCTATGTTGATGCCCAAATTGGATTGATGCTGGATGCGTTGGAAGAGGAGGGAATCCGTGAGAACACGATCATTGTGGTCTGGGGAGATCATGGCTGGCACTTGGGGGAAATGGGAATTTGGGGAAAGGCTACGAATTATGAAATTGCTACCCGGGTACCTCTAATTTTTTGGACTCCGGAAATGAATCAGAGAGGAAAAGGGACTGAGGCATTAGCAGAGTTGGTGGATCTGTATCCAACTCTTTGCGATCTGGCGGGCTTGTCCAAGCCGATACATTTGGCAGGCAAGAGCCTGCTCCCATTGTTGGAAAACCCGGATGCAAAAGGGAAGCAATATGCGGTGAGCCAATTTCCTAACCCGGCATTACGGGAGTGGGCAGCTAATCCACTTTCTTTGGGAATGAGGAAGACCTTTTTTGGGCCTTTGATTGAGGAAGTGGAAAATCGAATTAAGAATCAGCAGGGAAAACGCTGGAATCGTAACCTTTTTGAAAATCATTTAATGGGCTACACTTTACGATCTGATCGCTATCGACTGGTTGCCTGGTTAGACTACCGAGACATGAATTCGGAGCCATTATTCCTGGAATTATATGACCACAAAAAAGACCCACAGGAAACTCGGAACCTGGCTGGAGAATTTCCCGCTAAGGTGAAGGAATTATTGAAAAAATTAAGAATGAGTGGAATTGGAAAAAGGGGATGAAGAAAGCACAGTCATCAATGCTAATTCTTCTTTTATGGGGATTGCTTTTTTCTCACGGGGCAGACCAGCCTAATATCATATTGATTCTTGCCGATGATATGGGCTATTCAGATTTGGGGTGCTATGGTGGGGAGATTAAAACACCAAATCTGGATCGTTTGGCTAAGAATGGAATTCGATATACCCAGGCTTACAACACTTCGAAGTGTTGGACTACCCGGATTAGCCTGCTGACCGGGTTGTATCATCACCGGAGTGATCGGGACTTTACGAACACCGCCCTGATCGGGGAAATCCTAAAACCTGCCGGGTACCGAACTTGGTGGTCGGGTAAGCATCATGCCGTTTTTAATCCATACGATCGTGGCTTCGATCATTTTTCCGGATTTCTTGGGGGTGCAATCAATTTTTGGAACCCTGGAGATCAGGCAAGAAGAGGAGAAAAAGAGCCGGGGTGGCGAGCGGTTTATACATGGGCCTTTGATGATCAATTGATAAAACCTTACACTCCGGATAAGGATTTTTTTGCCACCGATGCGATTACAGACTGGAGCCTTGGCTGGCTGGATGAAAAAGAAAAAGCAACTGATCCTTTCTTTCTTTTCCTGGCTTATAATGCGCCCCACTGGCCATTGCATGCCCACCCCGAGGACATTGCTAAATATGATGGAATTTATGAACAGGGATATGAATTTATTCGTAAGGCACGTTATGAAA
>NHDJ01000037.1 GCA_002167265.1 Verrucomicrobia bacterium TMED56
GAGAACCTGCTGCATCTCTTCACCGCTGCCAACAATCCCTTCGGCGTAGTCGGAAGAGTTAAGTAAATGTTCATAAGCATCTTCACTATTAATCGAATCTTTACTTGCCTTGAGAGCTTTTCCAACAAGATCGCGAAGTTTAGCAATGTCNAAAGGCTTAAGAACATAATCAAAAGCACCATGCTTCATTGCCTCAATTGCAGTTTGCGTCGTTCCGTAAGCAGTCATTAGAATAACCAATGAATGAGGTGCTGCCGTTCTTAGATGTTGGAGAGTTTCGATTCCGGATATTCCACCCATACGATTATCTAAAAATATTAAAGTTGGATTATGAGTCTTTGCGGTTTCAATTCCTTCTTCACCTGAATCTGCAGTGATTATTTCGTGCCCTTCGGATCCGAGTACTCTATCTAAGGAATAGCGAATTTCCGCGTCGTCATCAATTATCAGAATAGTAGTTTTTGAATTTTTCACATATAATTTACANTAGGNATAAAGATTTTATACTCAAAGATCAAAGCGAATGCGTGANGAGATTCTTATCATTGACGAAAGTCTGTGGTGTAGCATAATATTATTANTGTTGCCAGAGTAGCTCAGCTGGTTAGAGCGCCGCACTCATAACGCGGAGGTCGGCGGTTCAAGTCCGCCCTCTGGTACCATCTTCAAGAGTAATCCCAAAGAAGTAATTTACAAAACTTCTATTGATTGAGNTATTCGTTTATTTAATTCTCTTTTTTAAAAAGTCTATTAAACAAGCTTNTTTTCTGGGTATTATTTGTATCCAATGATTCAACAATTTTTGGATTAGAGGAATTTGACGATTTTATCTCCTGCACTGAAGNGTTTGCTGATGGATTTAATAAAATTGGAGGATTCAGTTCTGATTTCATAATTTCTTCAGAAATTGGAGCAGGAAGAAAATCCGGGCTAGTGACCGAATCTTTTCGAGAAGTTTCAATCTGCAAGGATTTTATCAGGGCATCCGTTTTCCCTACATAAGTGCGCATGACTAAATCATGATTACTGTTCAACCAATGACTTCCTGATTTGTATGGATTGGCCTCTGCAAAAGCAAACTCACCGAACCAAGCTTTGCTTTCAGAGATTTTANTGCATACTAAAAAATATTTGGTTCCAGCATCTTGAGGGATTTCTCCCCTCATTCTGATCGTCAGCCATCCAGCTTCCCTTTCTCCCAATCCTTGAGACGCAAGCTGGTTCACAATTTCTTCACGAGAAATGCTCCATTTCCCAAATTTGGGACCAGATTCAGGCGTATTTGCCCGAACAAACCCGCTCATAGAGAGACCGTAGTGAGGGGATTCAAGCAAATTTGCCTTTCCATAGAGAAGCACTTTTGTAAGCACTCCATTTTTGGTTGCAGTGAAACTGGACCAATTTTTTCGGGGCACATGACTGAAGCTCGTGGTGTGCTGTTCCTTAAAATATTCTTGAGTGTGATCGAGTACCTCAACCCGGACAGAAGGAAAGTCNTATTCAATCTCCTTAGGAAGTTGGTTCTCTAAGGGTTCATTAATGATTTTTTGGTCTTTTTGCTCATTTTTGACATTTTCAGACACAGGGTCTCCTCCGCATCCCAAAAGGCAAGCAAGCATACATGAATTTGTTATCTGTTTTAACTTTCTCAAAAAGGGCAATTATGAAAGAAGCATGCAAACAATCGAAATGCTTTCATGCAAGACTTTAACATTTGACTCGTTTTTATTACATCATCTGATAGGCAAATAAAATGGACACCCTAGCGTTTTGGCTTCCACTTATTTTTCTTTTTGCTTCGGCATTGGTNGGGACTGTTTTNAAGAGAAGAGCACGGGATCATTGTCTTAAGAAGTTTGAGGGCAGGCATGTTCTGTTACCTTCTCCAACTGGGGAAATGATGCAAGGAGTCCTCAATGTTTATGCTCAGGGGATTCAACTTCATTACCCAATCCATGAAAAAAGTGAGCTGGGTCTTTTAGATTCTATGGTTTTCCATCCNGCGGAAGTGGATAAAATTAGTATTATAATTCGTCCTACACCTGAATTGGATACGCNTGCTGGAATACATTGGNAAANAGAAATGCAACAAATCCTTAATCCAAGCATCCGAAATCGNGTGGAAAGAATGATTCTGAATTTTTATAATATGNTAAGGGATGCGTTCGGAGAAGCAGCGAAGGCAATTTTAGGCGCTGTAAGTAAGGATTCTTCTTTTTCAGAGGTTAAGGATTCAAGNAAGCGAGTTGATGAAGTTAGATCTGGGCTTACCGAACTAGTACCAAATGCATGGGAACCTATTCTTGAAAAGTATCGTGGTCGCCGGGTTGTAATTGAAAGACAATCCCCGGGCGGTGTTGTACGGGAATCTGGAGTGCTTGAAGATTATTCATCTAAATATCTTCTGGTAAGGGAAGTGGTCATCAAGGAACCAGTTTTGTTAAATCAGGTCAAAACTACAAAGCTTAAGAAAAACCACNGCCATGATATTCTCTTTTCTAGAAAAACGGCTATTATTCGTCATACCCTTGCCGACTGAAATTTTTTAAAACACCCCTTGACCCATTGGCTTCAATTCCATTATTTTAATTTCTTAGACTTCTGCTTCGTTCGAGAAGTTTCATTGGTTCTTTTCCTTACTCCACTCATTAGGGGAATCTATCGACATCTGTTTGCAGTCAAGCCGTAAATCGGAAGACTAAGGGCACTGCGAGGGTACCCACCTGGACCTTTAGAGGTCACAGAACCGGTGAGCCCGATGTACGGCGAAAGCGGAAGTCTTTTTTATTTTATGATCATTAAATCTGTTGAACCGCACCTTTTAAGTTGCCCGCTTTCAGAACCAGCGGTTTATNCGTTTCATGGTGGATGTCGTACAGTTTTCAAAAGGGACGCGATGGTGGTGCGGGTTGTTACAAATGATGGTCAGGTTGGGTATGCTCCAGGACCTGCCTCTGAATATGTAGTTCAAAAAATAGAAAAAGACATTTCACCCTATTTAAAAGGCAGAAACCTGTTTGACCCGTCCACTTTTGTTCAAGACATGATAAGACAGCATGGAGATGGTATTTGGTCCGCAGCTGGAGCAGTTGAAGTGGCCCTTTTTGATTTATGGGGGCAAGCGAATCAGTGTTCAATAACCGACTTTTTTGGAGGCAGAAAACAGGAAACCATTACCTGTTATGGTAGTGCAGGGATGTATCAATCCGCCGAAAGTTATGCAGAAGAAGCTGCAGCAGTTTGTGAACTTGGNTTTGAGGCCTATAAATTTCGNCCTGCCCTCGGACCAGCTGAAGACCTTAGGACAGTTGAATTAATGCGGGAAGCCGTAGGTCCCGATGTGGGGCTTTGCCTAGATGCTCATGCGTGGTGGAGAATGGGAGATTATTCTTATTCTCCTGTCATCGTTGAATTTCTAGCAGAGGCTATTGCCATGCATGGAATTACNTGGCTTGAAGAGCCTCTACCCGTGGAAGACCGAGTTGCTTATGCCAAGCTCAAATCTATGCATTATGTGGATATTGCAGCTGGGGAGCATGAGCTTGATTTCCTTGGTTTTCGTACTCTTTTGGGCAGGGATTGCGTCGATGTNGTGCAAGCCGATGTCTGCCATCANGGTGGCTTTTCTGGNATTTCAAAAATCATTGATTTNTGTGAGCGACGTTTTGCCACTTTTGCTTTTCACAATTGGGGAACCGCCTTGGAAACTGTTGTGGATGGTTTGATCGGATCGTGTTTCTCGAAGGAAACTGCCCGGTGGCTGGANTATCCTCAATATGCTCACCGGGATGCACGGGTCATGTATCCTTTTGCACTATCGGATGAACTTATCCCAGATGCTCCTGTACCTGAAAAAGGGCAATTATCTTTGCCTGATGGCTATGGTTTAGGTGTAGAGGTGAATGAAAAAGCTTTTTCCAAATACCCTTACCAAAAGGGGGCTTGGAGCAAATTTGAGCTCGATTCCCCTCTCACCACCCAATTCCTAAGCGGAGATCATGCAAAAATCTGGTCGTGACNAGTATTTTGCTGAAATATATTGCAAGAAATAATCTTCGATAATGTTCAAAATGCTCAAGAGCGTTTTGAAAAACCAATGATTCCAATACCCATTCTTTTTNCTTCTTGAAGAATCAATTTCTTGTTTAGGATTAGGACTGCCTCCATTTCTAAAACTGCATTTCCGATTCCTGTTTTTTTAATCACCCCGAGGGTNTGNACTCCAAAAACTGGTACATCAAATCGAGTATCCTGTTTAGGTTTTCCAAGTTTCACAAAAAGACAATTTTTTGCCCCGAAATTTCCTGCCCGTTCAAGCATGGCATTGGTTCCCTCAAAGGCTTCCACGGCAAGTACCGTCCCTCGGCTGACCACCACTCCTTGTCCCACATCCAAACGGGCATTTTCGCGGGCGATTTCGATCCCATGCCTGAGATATTCAGGCTCGATCTTTTCNTTTCCTTTNACCATCATACCTTCATTCGCCAGGTCCTCGTCCATGAACACCCTGGCATCGAGCAGATGAACTCCTGCTTTTTCGATTTCGTCTCCAATTGCCCCAAAAATGGTTTCCGCGTTTTTTCGCTCCAAACTAGCAAGCATACGGACGGCTTTAAGATCNGGGTGCAGTCCTTTAAATAGTTTGCCAGGAGTAACCTGACCTGCCATCACTGCATAACCTGCATTCAAACCTTTCAATTCTTTGAGAAGCTTACCGACTTGACCGACCTTAACCGTGGCTCGATCGTTTTCAGCGAAGGATGCAACCAAATCAGAGGATGTTTCCCCCTTCAGCTCAATTAAACGAATAGAGATCCCTGCTTTTCTGGCTCTTTCTGCGAGTAAGACNGGATAAAGNCCCTGTCCAGCAATCAAGGCGACTGTGCGCTTGGCATCAAAAGTATCGGGTAGAAAACGAGACATAGANGAAAGNATTAGCCTTTGACCGCGAGGTTGACCAGTTTGCCCGGNACATAGATTTCTTTTACAATATCTTTGCCATCGAGAAACGACTGCACTTTTATATCCGCTTTCGCGGTCTTGATGACTGTGTTTTTATCCACATCTTTTGGGAATTGACCCTGCCCACGCAGTTTACCATTCACCTGAAAGACAATGGTGATTTCATCCGCTACCAATAGTTCTTTGCGAGCGACTGGCCAAGGATGATTTACAATAGAGGGTTTCCCGCCTAATTCTGACCAAAGATCTTCAGCCAAGTGAGGAGCAAAAGGAGCAAGAAGTTGGAGTAACGATTTGATTGTGTCCAGTGAGTAAGACTCAGTTTTTTGTAAGTGATTGATGAGAATCATCATCTGAGAAATCGCTACATTGAAACGAAGATCTTCAATCGCCTCGGTGACTTTGAGGATAGTTTCGTGGAGAAGCTTTAGGGTCTCCTTATTAGATTCTTCTGTGCCTTGGTGTTTATCTTGGTTATTGCATTCACGATGAACCTTGCGAAGGAAACGATGGACGCCTTCGATTCCTTTTTCGCTCCATGGTTTTACGGCTTCTAATGGCCCAAGAAACATTTCGAAAAGGCGTAGGGAGTCAGCTCCGTAGGCATCTATAACAAAATCAGGGCTGACAACATTTCCCACACTTTTTGACATTTTATTTCCATCTTCTCCAAGGATTAAGCCTTGGTGGAAAAGTTTTTTATAAGGTTCAGGGTTTTTTAAAACGCCTTCATCATGAAGAAAACGATGCCAAAAACGAGCATACAGTAGGTGAAGTACGGCATGCTCGGCACCTCCAATGTAAAAGTCTGGGCTTCCCCAGTATGCTTCCTTTTGGGGATCGACAAGATTTTCGGAATTAGTTGGATCAAGATATCGAAGGTGGTACCAGCAAGAACCTGCCCATTGAGGCATTGTATTTGTTTCCCGGGTTGCAGATACCCAATTCTCGCCATCGGGTTTAGGCTGGCCACGGGAGATAGATTTTCCTGATTCCAAATCAAACCAAATTTCTAGCCACTCTGTAATGGTGGCAAGTGGGCTTTCCCCTGTTCCAGCAGGTTGATAATTTTCAACTTCTGGAAGCTTGAGAGGAAGTTCACTGGCGGGTAGGGGTAGGGCATACCAAGTTTCACCACCCTTGTCTGAGGTGACGGCTTCTTCGGGAAGTGAATTTTTGATAATGCCTTCCGTAGCTTCAGCCCTTTGAAAATCTTCCAAAGATACCCAGACAAGAGGGATCGGTTCACCCCAATACCTTTGACGCGAAAAAATCCAATCTCGTAGTTTATAATTAACTGCACCTTTGCCTGCAGCTTTAGATTCGAGGTCAGCGATGATCTTAACTTTGCAATCATTCGCATTAAGTCCGTCGTATTCTCCAGAGTTTACCATAATCCCCGGACCAGTATAGGGGAGTTTACTTTCATCCCCCTTTGGGTTGGAAATTACTTGGGTAATCGGAATGTTAAACTTTTCCGCAAATTCGTAATCCCGTTCATCGTGAGCGGGTACGGCCATTATCGCTCCCGTTCCATAGCTGATAAGCACATAGTCAGCAACCCATACTGGAATTTTTTCTCCATTGATTGGGTTGATGCAATAAGTGCCGGTAAAAACACCGGATTTGTCTTTTGCCAAATCGGTTCGATCTAAATCACTCTTCTTAGCCGCTGTTTCAATGTAGCTTTTTACCTCCTCAACTTTTTCGTCAACTACAAGTTTTTCAAGCAGGGGGTGCTCCGGCGCGACGACCATATAAGTTGCACCAAATAGGGTATCTGGTCGAGTGGTGTAAACTTCCAACTTATCATCCAATCCATCTACTTGAAACTGAACTTCAGCACCTTCAGATCTGCCTATCCATGCCTTTTGTTGCCGCTTGGTTGAATCAGGCCAATCTAGGTCGTCCAAACCATCGAGTAGTTTTTCCGCATAGGCTGTAATTCTAAGAACAACCTGCCGAAGGTTTCTTCGCTCCACAGGGTGAGAGCCTACTTCTGATTTACCGTCTACTACTTCTTCATTGGCAAGAACAGCTTTTAGGTTCGGGCACCACCAAACGGGTTTTTCATCCACATAAGCCAGACCTCGCTGGAATAGTTTAAGAAATATCCATTGAGTCCACCGGTAATAACCTGGGTCAGTGGTATTGATTTCTCGATTCCAATCAATCGCAAAACCAATACTTTTGATTTGCCGGCGGAAATTATCAACATTGGTTTGTGTTGTTATAGATGGGTGAGTACCGGTTTTAATGGCGTATTGTTCGGCTGGAAGACCGAAGGCATCCCACCCCATTGGGTGCAATACATTAAAACCACAGGATTTCTTATATCGAGCAAGGATATCGGAAGCTACATAGCCTTCGGGGTGACCAATATGAAGACCCGCCCCAGATGGATAAGGGAACATATCCAAAGCGTAATACTTCGGTTTATCTGATTGATCTTCCGCTAGGAAGGTCTTTTCGCGTTCCCAAAATTCCTGCCATTTTTTTTCAATGGAGGAAAAATCGTAATCCTTTTCGTCTACAGCCATGATTTTATAAAAGGATTTATATTGTAGACTTTCTGAACACTTGGCAAAAGCAAAGCCCTGCATACTGAAACCCCACCATTTCCTGGAATTAAATATTTTTCGAAGTAGAATCCTGTTCTTCAATCATTTTTTTGATGATCTGCATCTCGCTGGACAACTCTTCCATTCTGCTGTGTAAGTCATGGAGTCCATCTCGTACAGCTTCGGGATTCTCTTTTCTACGATCCATTTCTTGCTGAATAGCCATTTCCTTATTGGACTCATCCATGCTGTTCATGATCACTCCAATGACTAAATTAAGCACAATCATGGTTCCAATAAGAACAAAACTGACGAAGAAAATAGCGGCACCGAGAGGAGATGCAGATGGAAGAGGTTTCCAAAGCAAAAAGTCCTCCTCGGAATATCCGTAGGCATCAGCACCGTACATGTTAATGTACATCACATCCGTCCAATCTTCTAAGGTGACTACTCTAAAAAGAGTGAGGATTGATGTTTGGAGATTCCGAAAATGCAACGGATCATTTTCTCCATAAAAAAATACCGCTAAGGTTCCGTACACATAAAAGAGGAGGAACAGTAGGATACTGACATAAAACATCGAGGGAAGGCTTTTTAACAAGCAG
>NHDJ01000038.1 GCA_002167265.1 Verrucomicrobia bacterium TMED56
AGTATGTATTACTCAGCCAAATACCCAAATAGCAAAAAAAGAGTGTAGAAAAGAATCATTACTGCACAAAGCGACAAAATCCTACTGTAATCTTTGTAAATCAGTGCCTTATGTAATTTGAGCCACAAGAATAAGCCAAGGGGTAACAAAAAAATAGTAGACCAAGCGCTAGGCACTAAAACTGGAATTAAAAGAGTTGAGACAAGTACTCCAATCAAAAATAGAAAACGTCCAAATTTTAGACCAAAGATTACAACCGTAGTTTTTTTGCCAACTTTCAAATCCTCCAGGTAGTCTCTGTAATTATTGACAACCAATAAATTATTGATCACAAACCCCACTCCAATAGATAAAATCCAATTAGGTTGCCAAATTAAACCAACTGAAAGGCAAAGTACATAATGAGTAGTCTCTACGGCAACCAATCCAAAAAACAGAATTACGAAAAGGTCCCCCAGTCCTCGATAGGCAAGAGGAAATGGTCCACCCGTATAACCCAGTGCACATAAAAAGCTAGTTACACCAACTAAAAGCAGCACTTTACTGCCTCCTACGATAACCATAATTAGCAAACCAATTGCAAACCCCAGAGCCAAAATTAATAAGGAGGCAACAAGAACCTGTTTGGGCACTAACAATCCCGAACTTACCATTCTCTTTGGACCTAGTACTCGATTTTTATCTGCACCCTTTTTAAAGTCAAAGTAATCATTCGAAAAGTTCGTTCCTATTTGAATAAAAATGCAATACAACAAGCAAAGCATCGACACTGATATGGAAGACTTTTGAGAATTTTCGTAAGCAAGCAAACTTCCGCTGACAACTGGTAATACAGAAGCGATTAATGTCTTGGGACGAGAGGCTAGCAACCAATGTTTGAGCATAGCCAAATAATATATCTCGCTAGCGGGTAATTGCCATTGGCAAACGAAAATGGTTCCTAAATCTAAAAGGAATTCGCCTGTATCCTTCAGAGTTTGATGGATCAGGTACTTTGTAAGGCCATTGAATATCTACTTGCAACCCCAGGAACCCATTACTTGGATGGTGCTGATGCCGATGCTCCAATGGAAACTGAGAGCATTTAATTAAATAATACCTCTCTTCCTCTGGAATCCACCGGGTGGACCAAGGAAAAGTCTCCTTATGCCCATCATCATACCCAAACAAAGAAATGGGGTCTTGCTGCGGAGTAAGGTTAAAGTAAACAACACCACCCATCTCTTTGGTCAAAAGTTCTTGATTTGTACCCTCTTCCAGTTGGTCTCCATTAAGAAAAGCAGTAGGTTCATTTGACACCACCTGTTCGAATGCCACTTGACCCCCTTTTCTCTTTGCAACCAACAAAAGGTCAAATTGGTTAACTGACTCCCGGGGGAAATCAAAAGAACTGTATAAACCAGTCAGTCGGTTGGTTGAGGCTTCTACTAACGAAAAACCCATTCTTTCTAATTCTATCTGCACCGCATCCACTAAACCGTATGCCGTGTCCTGTTCCCTGACTTTGCTTACTCCCTCAACGCTCCAAGGCAAAAACCCAAGTAAACCACCAATTAGGAAAGCAAACACAGCAAGGGCAATCACGACCTCCAGTAAGGTAAATCCTTTTTGCTTCTCGCGACCAAGTACTTCATGGCTTGACGAAATCGTTAATGTCTAAAACTGCAAATCCGCCAAATTGCCTTAGCAAAATCCCGGCAACTGCATTGGGTTCATTAAACCTCAATACCTTTTCCTGGTCCCCAGGATTAGGTTCTCCAATGGCAAGGACCAACTTGGGTGGTTGGAGCACACCAGAATCATCTTCTTGGCAAATTAAGTTCCCGGATGCATCAAAAGACAAGTAATTGTATTCTTCCCCACTCCCCTCTTTTCTCTTTCCCTTAAAGGCTTCTTCAAGGTTGAAAATTTCATTATCATCATTACTCCAAATTGAAAAAGCATCCTCCCTCCAACCATCCGCCTGCAAAGAATTGCTCTCATCACAGGGAACGAAGTACACCCTGTCTGTTAGAAAAACTCCCTCTCCTCCGACCACCCAGGTTTCACTGTCATTGGAATCTCTACTTACAATTTCGACATATCGGTGATATCTTTCCTCTTCTTCAGGGTCGTTGCATACTAGTAATCTTGTTTCCTGCCCGGAAAGAGCTGCTTGCGATCTAGCCTTCTGTACAAACCCTAGCAATTCACGTTGGGCTGCACCAAGTTCATTTCCACCTCCCCCCAGCAGGCTAAAGCCAATAAGACCCATCATCACTCCCATTACCGCAAGAACAACCAATAGTTCCATGAGAGTAAATCCCTGAGTCTTTTTATTCATAAAAATAAGACTTTGGAATTATTAATCAGACAAATACTTTTTGATGTCCCAGGAAAAAACATTTTCCGTATCAGTTTCACCTGTCATGTCAGTCAAAACATAGATACCTACCTTGTCTCGGATAACCTTGAATTTTTCTGCGGCTTCTTCAACTGTCTCTTCTTCATAATCAGTCTTAAGAGCGTTTTTAATTTCTTCGACTGCTTGGCTTGAGAGTTCTATCAATCCGTCACCGTTTTGATCAACAACCATTCTAATCTTTCTACCGCCCCACGCATCTGCCAGATAGCCTTCTTCTCCAAATTCATCTTCAGTAAATGCATGAAATTGCCTGGCTTTTCGATTTTGTTCCAAAAGTGCGTCATCCAATTGGACCCAGTTTTGTGAACCTACATCCCATTTCATTCCACGAAGTGCAGCAATAAATGAGTCATGCGCTTCATCTTCTGAGAGTAAAACTGGCTCCCCTTCGTCATACTCAAGCAAAAATGGAGGATAATATTTATAGTGCTCTTTGTATTGATAGATTTGTGTAACCCATGACTTAAAGATTGATTGGGTTTTAGTCCCCTTTGAACCGCTCAAAATATCAAAGACTTTAGGTCCAATTAAACCCATCAAAACTCCCAAAATTGCGATCACAACAAGTAGTTCGATAAGCGTGAATCCTTTAGATTTATTTTTTTGTTTCATCAATTTTAAGTCTTCCATTTTATTTCCATTTCCCAGGTTCAGAATCTGGTATGTTGTCTGCGTCAATTCCCTGTTTTTCGGGAGTGCTGGTAAGCTCTGAGTCGAAACTTGAAGATTTTCCGTCAGGACCTTTGCTAAAAAGTAAATAACCTGAATGACCATCCGATCTGGGATACTCGTAAACATAGGCATTGCTCCATGGATCAATCATAAAAATCTCTTCATTTTCATCAATTTCTCCCAATAACTGATCTCCTGTAAGCGTGTATGTGTCGATTTCGCCACCTTCGTTTTTGCCTAAAGTAAAACTATCAGACGGCAAAAACGATTGTCCGCGTTCATCGGCAGGTATCACATCCCCATAATTATCAATCCATCCTGAAAGAGTCATAAAAAGAATTTTACCTCGTTTTTCTTCATTATCCGAAGAATCGGTCAATGGAAAATCACCTATTTCTGATTTATAACGCTTCAAACTCAAAGCAAGTGTTTCAATCTCAGCCTTTGCCTTTTTGTCTTCTTGTGCACTGAATAAATAACCTGCCCCGGTAAATATAATCCCGAAAAGAATGCCGATAATAACAAGCACTGCCATTAATTCCATTAAAGTGAAACCTTTTGTGCTTTTATTTGAATTTTCCATAAATAGTTCGAAGATTCTTTTAATGACTATCTTTTGTCAATGTTATCGTAAAAATCATATTGAGCATCAATTAACCGATCTGTTTGACTTAATTTTGCCAACCAACGATTTCAGCTCTGGGAAACCGCACAAATATAAGCAAAAACCGTAAGCCCCTGCACCCAGTGGAACTGCGAGAATTAAAAAGATAAAACTGTCCTGTTTAGAGGAAGAAAATATTTCTAAGTATTTTAAAAGCCAAAGGATTCCAGACATAAATACCGAAGCAACCACAATTGAATATGAACAAAACGGTTTGTTCGAAAAAACTTCTTTCAACCTAATCCCATCGAGCCGAACTATAAGATATGTCGTCTGTAATACAGCTGCCAACACATTAGCCCATGCGAGCCCATGAACTTGATATTCTTGCATTAAAACAACACTAAATACTAAATTACACAACATGCTTATCGCAGCAGCATGCAATGGGAAAGTCATGTTTTTCCTAGAATGATAAACTTTTACGAGAAAGGTGGAAATCGCGTAAAAGGGAAGACCGATGCAGGCGATCGACAAAATTCCCTTTGCTTTCTGGACTTCACTGGACCCAAACTCACCCCACTGAAATAAAGCGCTCAGAATCGGTACAGCTAAAAAACCTAGTCCAATTGCCGCCGGAATGGTTATTCCCGCAGTCATTCTTAGCCCAGTAAAAACAGATTCCCAAAAAGCATCTTTATTATCAGAACTTGATTCCTTTGACATCTTAGGAAAAAAGACCGTAGAAATCGCTATGGCGAATACTCCCAGCGGTAATTCCACAAGGCGGGAAGAAAGAAAAAGGTAAGACAGTCCACCGCTCTCGTCCAAAGAGTAGGCTAAAAACCTTGAAATTAAAATGTTGATTTGGCCAACTGCAGCTCCAAGTGCACCCACCCAAAAAAGAGAGCGTATCGCATCTATTTCTGGAGAACTAGACATGGTAAAATGCCATTTCCAATTCATCGTTTTCTTCAGTTGGATCCAAGGTAATGCAAGTTGTAGAATTCCAGCAAATACAACACTGCCGCAAAGGATTACCGCCATAACCATAATCTCTAAACCAAGGACAAAACGACCTATGACCATCGAACAAATCATACACAGGTTAAGCAAAACCGGGGAAAATGCTCCTGCAAAAAATCGACCTTTTGAATTAAGTGCTCCAACTAATATGGCTGAGCTACAAATCAGCACGATATAAGTAAAGGAAAGACTATTTAAGTGTAAACCTACTTCCCACTTTTCTTGGCTAAACCAAGAACCAGCACTTGCAAAGTAAGAAAGCAAACAAACTAAAACTGTAAATATCCCAAGAAACAAAAATAGCCTCGAAGTCACCTCGCTTAGCAAGTTTAATGCAAGCTGTTCGGATTTTTTCTTCAGGGTATCTGTAAAGACTGGAATGAAGGCGGAACTCAGCGTGCCTTCGCCAAGCATTCTTCGGAATAAATTCGGGAAAGTAAATGCAAGAATGAAGGCCTCCCCTATTAATGAAGCTCCAAAGCAACTAAAAAAAAGCATGTCACGGGCGAGTCCCAGGAATCGAGAGAACAAGGTCAGGGAACTAACCAGAGAAAGTCGACCGTATAACTTTCCCATTAAAGAAAAACGTAATTTAAAAACTGAATTAACTTGCTTGACCGCATTCCTTAAGCAGTTCTGTGGCTTCCATTGCCGGGTCATCATGACCCTGTTCCTTAGCAAGGTCTATGGTGAGTTTTAACTTCTCGATGGCTCTGTCAATCTCCCCTATTTCCATGTAAGCTTTGGCTATAGAAAGAGCGGCCATCATCCAGTCAGGTTTTGTTGAAAGGCACTTTTCAAACTCACTGCAAGCAGATTGAAAATCCTCGGCGTCAAAATAGGCTTGAGCCAAACTGTATCGGTGAAAAACCTGAGCAGGGTTCTTCTCCAGTTTTTCGAGCAGACCAGAAATCTTACTGCTCATTTCGTNCCCAGTGTCAGGAAATCTTGAGGGTTACGGCAGTGGAGTTATCAACCCCGCCATTTTGATTGGCAGCATCAATCAAAGCATGAATGAAATCTTTGGGTTCCAGATCACTCATCATTTGATTAATTTCATCCAACTCGACCATGTTTGTCACACCATCCGAACAAATTAAAAGCTGATCTCCTGGAGAAAGAATTTGGTCACCAAGGTCAACTTCGAAGTCAATATCTTGTCCCATACATCTGGTCAGAGTGTGCATGTAGTGTTCTGGCATGTCGTTGGCCGCTTCAGGACCATGTTTCTCAATCAATTCATCACCAAGAGTATGACATTTAGAAATTTTCTTGATACCAGAGCCGTTGCTAAAATAGATCGATGAATCTCCAACATGAGAAAAAAGGCAGCGGTCACTAAGTAAACGAATTGCAGAAAAAGTTGTACCGATACCATTATCTCCCCCCACTAAATGACCACACTCCACAATATCGTGATGTACCCTGTGCGAGAGTTGTTGCAACTCGTCAGCAGCGGAACAATCTTCAGAATCATGTACCATTGCCGAGAAAAGCTTGACCGCCATGCGGCTGGCTAGGTTACCAAAAGGCAAGCCTCCAACACCATCAGCGACGCAGTAGATTCCTTTGTGATCATCCACTAAAAAGGAGTCTTCGTTGTTTTCTCGGACGAATCCTACGTCACTATGTCCATGTGAGGTAATGAGCATTTGAAATATGGGCTATTGGATACAGGGAAACATACTTGTAGATGAAGTCAATGGACAAAAGAAAAATAGTTATTCGGTAGTATTCCTACTCTATATCACCCAATAAATCAAGTATGCTAACTAAATCATAGTTTTGCTTAGGCAATTCGGACAAAAAATGATTCCCATACCTTTTGCTTATAATCCTCGAATCTATAATTAGAAGATCACCGACATCCGTGTGCGAACGGATTAGTCTGCCAATTCCCTGACGAAACCGAATCACTGCCCTAGGTATCGTAATCTCCATAAAAGAACTCTTACCTGCTTTAGACAATCTTTCAGTTTTAGCTTCCATTACTGGGTGTCCGGGATTTTCGAAAGGCAATCGGGTAAGGATTACCTGAGACAAACTTGGTCCTTTTGCATCAAAGCCCTTCCAAAAGCTTTCTGCACCCAAGAGTAAAACATCACCCTCCTCCATCATTCTCGCACCTAACTCGGATCGTGAATATCCCTGCCCTTGCGCATAAACAGAACGACCAAGTCTTCCCCAGGAAGATTTGAGGTTATGAAAGCAATATTCAAGATCAGCAAAATTTGTAAATAAGGCTAAAGTCCCGCCTTCAATAGATTTTGCTGCAGAATCGATTGCACGAACCAAAAATTTCAAATACAAACTGCGGTCCTTGCCTTGTGGTTCTGGACAATCGGAAAGAATACGAACCTGCATATTGTTTTCATAGTCAAATGGAGAAAGTACTATTTTCTGATCAAGGATATCCACCCCAACCTCTTCTTTGAAAGTATCCGCTTTTCCTTTTCGGGTGAGGGTGGCACTCGTCATAACAATCGATGATTTCTTAGCAAATAATTGCTCCCTTAAAATTTCGGCAATCTTTAGGGGAGCACTTCTCAAATGAATGATTTGATTCTTTTTTCCAGTTCTTTCCATCCAATACACGGAATCCGGATCCTTTAAATCAAAGATATCAGACAAACCATTCAAATATCCCTGCATTCGCTTTGCCTGATCTTTTATTTCNATCTTTGTAGTTTCATCCTCACAAGTTTCGCCTAATTCGATAAGNTTTCTAAGCACCAAGCTTAATGGAGGGAAAATTTCCATGGGCAAACGTCCTTTTTCGACTAATCGGGATCTATCCTTGTTTCCCAATGTATCAACATGTAAAATCTGAAAGAAATCCTCGACCGCCAGAACTGCATTTTCAACCGCCTCAAAATCTGACAACCGGCCAATCGATTTAAGTAAGCCTTTGCGACCTCTTGGATTATATAATCTTCTCAGAAATGTTTCCAGAGACCAGGAACTTAAGGACAATCCAAGATGCTCGCTTGCGACTTCTGGGATTTCATGTGCCTCATCAAAAACAATAAAGTCATCTGCAAATAGAACTCCGTCGTCTTCGTTATCTGGTCCAAAACCCGCACCGAGCAAAGAGAATAATAGGCTATGATTAACAATTACCAAATTCGCCCGTTCCACTCTATTGCGCGCTCTTCTATAAAAGCAGTGTTCGGGATGACATCTCTTACTTGAACAAATCGAAGAATCTGCATTTATCTGTTCCCAAACTGACACGGACGGGGGGGGCGAAATTTCCTGCCGGATACCTTCCACTGCTTCTGTATTTGCCCAGTTAGCAATCCTCTCAAGTTCTTTTCTCTGTCCCCCATCCAGAAAGTCTGTCTGCCCGCTTAAGGCTCTGTGTAGTCGGGTTGAGCAAAGATAATTGGCTCTGCCCACAAGCAATGCACAACGAAAATCTGCATACTCCGACAATGTATCAACCGCCTCAAAAACTTTTCTTACGGAAGGAATATCTTTTTCAAGAAGTTGTTCCTGTAAGTTTATGGTATTTGTGGCAACGACACAAGGTCTTGAGTTCCTTTTNGCATGGATGATTGAAGGTATTAAATAGGCAAGACTTTTACCAACCCCAGTGCCCGCTTCAAAAAGCAAGTGCGAACCATCATTTAGTGATTTGACCACCGAAGATGCCATAACCGATTGTTCCTCGCGGTAATCAAAATCAAGTATTTCTTTTAAACTTCCACCATTCCGAAAAATAGAATCAACGAGTTCAGATTCCTTGATTTCATCGAATTCTCTGCCTTCAAGAACTTTAATCATTTTCGAGCCAAAGCAAAATACTGAATTTAAAGAGTAAAATCTTAAGCTTTAACAAAAGGATTCGAGTTTTTCTCTTTTACCACGGTGGTATCCTCCCCATGTCCCGGATGAAGAATTGTATCATCTGGCAAAGTGTAGATTTTACTCCGAATTGAATCCTCCAAAAACTCAAAATTCCCACCCGGTAAATCACTCCGACCCACACTACCCGAAAAAATCACATCTCCNACAAAACAACTTCTTTCTGTCTTAATCCAAAAGATCACATTCCCCGGACAATGCCCAGGGCAGTGGCGTACTTCCACTTCCCTGCCCCATAAATTCAATTGGTCGCCTTCCTCCACCCACCTGTTTATTTCCACTGGCTTTAGTTCCATACCCGGAATCGCAAAGCTCGACATAATCTCAGGTTTTTCAAACATAATCTGATCATCCCTGTGTCCAAGTATTTGAATATTTCTCAACTCAAATTCAGCCACTCCTCCCATGTGGTCCCAATGCCCATGAGTTAGCCAAATGGAACTCAGAGTGAGATTTTCGCGATCAAGAACCGCCTGCACCGTTTGTTTGGCAAATGGAGGCACATCAATCAGCACAGCCTCTCCATTGCCATTTTCTTCCCACAAAAGAAAGGCATTTGTAGCAATTGGACCCAATTCCATTTTTTCCACCCGCAAAGAATTCATCCTTTTCAGACTGCATTAAATTTAAACTTCTCCAAGCCAAATTGGTAGTTTTTTCTCCGCCTCATCTGGACTAANGAGAGAAATTACCAGAGCCTCATTTAAAAGCTCATCCTAAGATGGTAATCTTGTATCTTGACTTCCGTCTGCCTCCTTGCTTTTATTCGCCATTCGCGATTTGGGGTAGTAGCTCAGTTGGTTAGAGCGCCGGCCTGTCACGCCGGAGGTCGCGGGTTCGAGTCCCGTCTATCCCGCCATTCGCATATCCTCGNCAGNTTGCGTCAATGAGCGTCCANNGCCCNCTNNNAAAGGGCTTCCTNNGATTTCACCCTNCTCAACNGTTTCGCCAACCTACGACCCCAAATGAAAGGTTTTGCCAGAAAAGTGAGTCAATATCTGAGTCAACGGCTCAAACCCTTCAATCGATCTCATGCACTCCTGCAATGGCAGTAAAATTGAACCCATTTAACAATATCAGTTAGTCGGACTTGTCATTTAATATTTTATTGAAGCAAAATATTGGTATTCCCACTCTATACTTTTTTGAAGTGGTTTTTTAGCTTTTTAGATAGAACAAATTGATTTCTTCAAACCCGGATTTACTTTTTCGGGACAATTATGAGAAGTAAATACGAAGAAGTAAACTAGAGAAAAAAAAACTTACTTTCCTGATACAAAATCAGTGAAATTCAAGCCCATCTTAATGTTGCTAATTTGTTACTTTAATTAGGTAAGAAGGGGCTACGGAGAATCTATAAAAGAATTTCCCTTCTTACTATATGAAATCAAAGATCGCATCATTTCTCGTACTATTAATTGCCTCGTTTTCCCTAAACGGTCAGAATCTTCTAACGCCAAGTGTCACCCACACTTCTTCACTTAGTCCGGCTGATAGGTTTGACGAGAGTGCCTCAGAGATTCCAGCTTTTGACCCAATAACCAAGCGTGTCTTTATTAGTAATGACGCCAACACATCACTTGAAGTTCTTGAATTGAGCAAAGATACCAACGGAAACCCCGCTCTAGCTTATCTCTTCAATATTGACTTAAGTACAATTGGCGGGGGAGTTAATGCAGTTTCCGTGAGCAATGGTCTTGTCGCAATTGCGGTACAAAACTCTGATAAGCAAGCTAACGGAAAGGTTGCCATATTCAGTACTAATGTAACCGCAAACGGTTCACCTTTGGCAACCCCAACTGTGGGGGCTTTACCTGATCATCTTACATTCTCAAATGATGGCTCTAAAATCGTTGTGGCCAATGAAGGGGAGCCAAACGACGATTATGACAACGATCCGCACGGATCAATTTCTATCATCAATCTTTCTGGTTCCGCCGGAACAGGCATAAGCACAAATGTCACGACTTTAGATTTCACTTCCTANAATTCCAAGAAACAGATGCTCATAGGGAAGGGCGTCAGAATATTTGGAAATGATGGAAATGTTACCGTAGCNCAGGATTTAGAACCNGAATATGTNGCNATTACNGAAGATGACNCNAANGCATTNGTNACCTTGCAGGAGAACAATGCATTTGCAGTGGTTGATTTGGTTAATCTCGAAATTACCGAAATTCTTCCCTTAGGATATAAGGACTGGGGTCGACTGGGTCTTTCTTTTGATGCCTCCAACAAAGATGATTCAATAAATGGGGGGTATAACCCATTTCCCTGGCGCGTTCTTGGAATGTACCAACCAGACTCTGTTGTCTCTTACAATGTTAACGGGAAAAACTATTTTGTAACCGCTAATGAAGGAGACTCTCGTGACTACACTGGTTACAGTGAAGAGGTAAGAGTCAAAGATCTCAATTTAAGCTATAATAATACCACCCAATTTCCTTCCATCAGCCTCACTGACATGGCCAAATTAGAAGGTCTTAAAAAGGCTCATATTTCCAATGTCAACCCCTCAGCTTCTTTCCTGTCTGACATTCGTGAACTCAAAAGTATTGGTGAAGTCACTGCCCTGATACCTGAAGCAAGCACTGCCGAAGGTAACGCTAGCCTTCTTATGAATGGTCAAAGCGGTGATACCCAGTTTCCCTTTCTTTCAAACATGAAGGCACTAGCCACCGTTGGGGAGTTTGACCCGAAAACTGGATACACGCTTACTGGATATCCTGATGGTCAAGCAGCATGGTTGGAGGACAATTCAACTATCAGAGTAGCCTACCAGTCTGAAAGTTACGCAACGATGGGGAAGGAAACTTACCCGTGGGAAATGTCCAATGGGGTATCCTTCACTGGTTCTCACATTCATACGATTGATTACGACCGTTCTGCCTTTGCTGACTTTCTCAAAAACAATGATCCAGCCAGTTCCATGTTCAAATCTTCCGGAAAGCTTTTCCACACCATCTACAATGTCTTTGGTAACAAAGTAGTTCCAAAAGACAAAGGTGGATTATGGGGTAACCAAACCGATGAAAACGGGACAATGATCGAGTTTGCCGATTCCATGCAATTATCCGAAGCAGACTTTTTCTTTCAGTCATTTTGCGGGGCATGGTATGAAAAGAAAAATCGTTATGGTAGTAACAAGGGTTTTGCCGATGATGTTTGGTTGACTGCGGAAGAATGGTCAATCAGATATATGTTTCCGAATTACAGTCAAAGTGTTGCTGACTCCACTATGGGTTTGGCTTCCATTGTAGTGGATATCGCGAACGAAACTGCATACACGGTCCCAGCCCTCGGACAAACCGGTTATGAAAAACTGATGCCGATTAACCCAGGGCATACCGATTATGTGGTTCTTGTTCTTGCCGGTTATAACCATGGTCAGGAACCCGCACCTAACAAGATTTATGTCGGTATTAAAGGTAAAGATGCAAACGGTACTGCTATTCCAGCGACTGCAAACGCCCGTGACCAATTTCTATCAAGGAACGGCTTACTTTATGGCAAAATATATGGCCTGGCTGTGGCCAATGCAGATTACAACTCGACTCTTGGGATAGCGACTCCTGATCCAACAGCGAAAATGATGGATGACTACATGAAGGACGCCAATGCCAGTAA